>NZ_CP104007.1:1492500-1792500 GCF_029201545.1 Devosia sp. FJ2-5-3
CGACCGCATCGGCCCAGAGTTCATGGACGATGTGGAAAAACTCCACCTGCTGGTGCCGCATGCTGAGGACAAGGGTTTCCAGCAGCAGTTTGCGGCGGTCAAGCATGCCAACAAGCAGCGCCTCGCCAAGCTGATCAAGGATCGCCTCAACGTGGTGGTCTCGCCGGATGCGCTGTTCGACGTGCAGATCAAGCGCATCCACGAATATAAGCGACAGCTGCTGAACATCATCCATGCAGTGGCGCTCTATGACGAGATCCGGGCCCATCCGGAGCGGGAGTGGAAGCCGCGCGTCAAGATTTTCGCCGGCAAGGCAGCGCCGAGCTATTGGAACGCCAAGTTGATCATCAAGCTGATCAACGATGTGGCGCGGGTCATCAACAACGACCCGGCGGTGCGTGGCCTGCTCAAAGTGGTGTTCCTGCCCAACTACAACGTCAGCCTGGCCGAGGTGATCGTGCCGGCAGCAGATCTTTCCGAGCAGATCTCGACGGCCGGCATGGAAGCGTCCGGCACGGGCAACATGAAGTTCATGGCCAATGGCGCCATCACCATCGGCACGATGGACGGCGCCAATGTCGAGATGCACAAGGAAGTCGGCGCCGACAATATCGTCATCTTCGGGCTCTCGGCCCAGGAGGTCGAGGACAAGCGCAGCCGGAGCGAGGTTCCGCGGTCGGCCATCGACAAGTCCCGGCGGCTGCGCGAGGCGCTGGAGTCCATCTCGTCCGGGGTGTTTTCACCCGATGATCCGAACCGCTATCGCGATCTGATCGGCGGGCTCTACGATCATGACTGGTTCATGGTGGCCCGCGACTTCGACGCCTATTGGACGGCGCAGGACAAGGTCAATCGCCTCTGGGCCAAACCGGACCGCTGGTGGGCGATGGCGATCCGCAACACGGCAAATGTGGGCTTCTTCTCGTCGGACCGCACGATCCGCCAATATGCCGGCGAAATCTGGGGTGTCCCCACGGCGTAGCTGTTTTTTGGCGGATAGACGGAACGCGGGGAAACCAAGTTCACCGCGCGTGGTTACTATGGTGCAGCATTAGGGACCAGCGCCCTGGGGATGAATGGCGTGAACAAAGAAAACTGGCAGGCGGATGCACGCGAAGTCGAAGCAATCGTGGCGGGGCGCCACGGCGATGCTTTCGCTTTTCTGGGCCTGCATGAATTCGACGGGAAATGGGTGCTTCGCGCCTTTATCCCGCACGCCGAATCCGTGGCCGCCTACACATTAGACGGGACGGAATTGAGCCACCTCATTCCCCGCCACGCGGCGGGGTTTTTCGAGGGGATAGTCGCAATCGACAAGCGGCAGCCCATTCGCTACCGGGCGCGGAACGCCGGTGGCGAATGGGATGTGTTCGACCCATACTCCTTCGGTCCGGTCCTCGGGCCGATGGACGATTATTATATCGGCGAGGGGAGCCATCTCCGGCTCTTCGACAAGCTCGGTGCCCATGAAATGGAGTTCGAGGGCGTTCACGGCACCCACTTTGCCGTGTGGGCCCCAAATGCGCTGCGGGTATCCGTCGTCGGCACGTTCAACGAGTGGGACGGACGGCGGCACCCGATGCGCAATCGCGGCGGGATTTGGGAAGTGTTCGTCCCGGTGGTGGGCACCGGCACGATCTATAAATACGAGATCGTCGGGCCGGACGGGCAGCTTCTGCCGCTCAAGGCAGATCCGTTCGCGCGCCAGGCCGAGTTGCGTCCGCGCAATGGTTCGGTGGTGCCCGATCCGACGCCATTCACCTGGACCGACCAGAAATACATGAGCGACCGCGCCAGCCGGGATTGGCGGCGCACGCCGATGTCCATCTACGAAGTCCATCCCGGCTCGTGGCGTCGCCGCGCCGATGGCAGCTTCCTCAGCTACGACCAATTGGCCGAGCAGCTGATCCCCTATGCGGCGGACATGGGCTATACCCACCTCGAATTCCTGCCGATTTCCGAGCATCCGTTCGATCCGAGCTGGGGGTATCAGCCGACCGGCCTCTATGCCCCGACGGCGCGCTTCGGCGACCCTGCCGGATTTGCCAGATTGGTGAATGCCGCGCATGAAGCGGGACTCGGCGTGATCCTTGACTGGGTGCCGGCGCATTTTCCGACCGACGAATTCGGCCTGAGCAATTTCGACGGAACGGCGCTCTACGAGCACGAAGACCCGCGCCAGGGGTTCCACCCCGACTGGAACACCGCCATCTACAATTTCGGCCGCAAGGAAGTGTCGGCCTATCTGACCAACAACGCGCTCTACTGGTTCGAAACTTTCCATATCGACGGACTGCGCGTCGATGCCGTGGCTTCGATGCTCTATCTCGATTATTCGCGCCAGCCGGGGCAGTGGGTGCCCAACAAGCACGGCGGCAACGAGAATCTGGAGGCAGTGGCCTTTCTGCAGCGGGTCAATGCCGAGGTTTATCGGCAGTTTCCCGGCGCCTTCATGATCGCCGAGGAGTCCACCTCATGGCCGGGCGTAAGCCACCCGACCTATACGGGCGGGCTGGGGTTCGGGTTCAAGTGGAACATGGGCTTCATGAACGATACGCTGCGCTACATGGCGCGCAGCCCGATCCATCGGCGCTATCACCATAACGACATGACGTTTGGCCTCGTCTACGCGTTCAGCGAGAATTTCGTGCTGCCGCTCAGCCATGACGAGGTGGTGCATGGCAAGGGTTCGCTGCTCGACAAGATGCCCGGGGACGAGTGGCAGCAATTCGCGAATTTGCGGGCTTACCTGGCTTTCATGTGGGGGCATCCGGGCAAGAAGCTGCTCTTCATGGGCCAGGAATTCGCTCAGCGGGCCGAATGGGCGGAAGGCAAGGGGCTCGACTGGTGGCTGCTGGATTCGCCGCCGCACGAGGGCATGCGGCGTCTCGTCGCTGATCTCAATGCAGCCTATCGGAGCCTGCCGGCGTTGCACGAACGCGATTGCGAGCCCGATGGTTTTGATTGGGTCATCGGCAATGACCAGACCAATTCGGTGCTGGCATGGCTGCGCAAGGCGCCGAACGCCGATCCGGTGCTCGTGATCTCCAATCTGACGCCGGTGCCGCGGGAACATTACAAGGTGCCACTGCCAAAGGCAGGGCGGTGGGTCGAACGGATCAACACGGATGCCGGCTGGTACGCGGGCGGAAACACGGGAAACCAGGGCGCCGTAAAGGCATATGAGGTGAAGGGGCAGCACTGGCCGGCGGAGGCGGAAATCTACCTGCCGCCACTGGCAACACTTTTCCTGAAATACGATCCGGATTGAACCGACTACAATGGTAAATGTCCCGGGGGAGCCGGGCGAGGTGGAGGGAAATAAATGGCTGATTACAGGGTGCCATCGCCATTGGCCCGCGAGGCGATGGCCTATGTGCTGGCCGGGGGACGCGGAACGCGCCTGATGGAGCTGACCGATCGGCGCGCCAAGCCGGCCGTCTATTTCGGGGGGAAGTCGCGCATTATCGATTTCGCGCTGTCCAATGCGATCAATTCGGGCATCCGCCGCATTTCCGTGGCGACGCAATACCAGGCGCACAGCCTGATCCGTCATCTGTCGCGCGGCTGGAACTTTCTGCGGCAAGAACGTAACGAGAGCTTCGATGTCTTGCCCGCGAGCCAGCGCGTCGCCGAGGACATGTGGTATGCCGGCACGGCCGACGCCGTGTTCCAGAACATGGACATCATCGAGGATTATGGCGCCCGCTACATCGTCATCCTGGCTGGCGACCATATCTACAAGATGGACTACGAAATCATGCTCCGCCAGCATGTGGACACGGGCGCGGACGTGACGATCGGCTGCCTTGAAGTGCCGCGCAAGGAGGCCTCGGCCTTTGGCGTGATGCATGTGGATGGGCGCGACCGGGTGATCGATTTCGTCGAAAAGCCCAAGGATCCGCCGGGCATTCCGGATCGTCCGGATACGGCGCTGGCCTCTATGGGCATTTACGTGTTCGAGACGCGCTTCCTGATGGAGCAATTGCGCCGGGACGCGGCGACGGAAGGCTCGAGCCGCGATTTCGGCAAGGACATCATTCCCTATATCGTCAAGAACGGCACGGCCTGGGCGCATCGGTTCACGCGCTCCTGCGTGCGCTCCAGCAATGAGAGCGTCGCCTATTGGCGCGACGTGGGCACGGTGGATGCCTATTGGAAGGCCAATATCGACCTCACCGACATCAACCCGCAACTCGACCTCTATGACCGCGACTGGCCGATCTGGACTTATGCCGAGATCACGCCGCCGGCCAAATTCGTCCATGATTTCGACGGAAGACGCGGCTCGGCGGTGAACTCGCTGGTGTCCGGCGATTGCATCATTTCGGGCGGCCACTTGCAGCGCACATTGCTGTCCACAGGCAGCCGGGTGCATTCCTATTCGGTGCTGGAAGAGGCGGTGGTCCTGCCCTATTGCGATATCGGGCGCAGCGCCCGGCTGAAGAAGGTGGTGATCGACCGCGGCGTCAGCGTGCCCGAGGGGCTGGTCGTGGGCGAAGACCCTGAATTCGATGCCAAATGGTTCCGGCGGACGGAGGACGGGGTGACACTGATAACGCAGGCCATGATCAATCGGTACCTGGCCGACAGATGATCGAGGTTCTATCCGTTGCCTCGGAAGTCTATCCCCTGATCAAGACGGGTGGGCTGGCCGATGTGGCCGGCGCCCTGCCTTTGGCGCTGGCCGAAACCGGGGTGACGATGCGCACCCTCGTGCCCGGCTATCCGGCAGTTCTCACCAAGCTCACAGGGGGCCGCGAGGTCGCGCAGTTCGAAGATTTGTTCGGCTTTCGCGGGCGGTTGATAGCCGGCCGGGTGGAGGGGCTCGACCTCATCGTGCTGGACGTGCCGCCGCTCTATGACCGACCCGGGAACCCCTATGTCGGGCCGGAAGGTTGGGACTGGCCCGACAATTGGAAACGGTTTGCAGCGCTGAGCTGGGTGGCGTCCGAATTGGGACTGGGGCTGGTGGAAGGCTATCAGCCGCAGATCATCCATGCCCATGACTGGCAGGCGGGCCTTGTGCCGGCCTATGTGAAATATGGGCCGTCGGCGACGCTGAAGACGGTCATGACCGTCCACAACATGGCCTTTCAGGGCACATACAGCGCTGATATCTTTGCTCAATTGCGACTGCCGCCGCACGCATTCTCCGTCGAAGGTGTCGAATATTACGGCGGAGTGGGCTACCTCAAGGCCGGGGTGGAATGCGCGGATGTCGTGACCACAGTCAGCCCCACCTACGCCACGGAAATCCGGACACCGGCCTTTGGCATGGGGCTCGATGGTTTGCTTGCCAATAGGTCCGACACGGTATTCGGCGTCCTCAACGGCATCGACATGAATGCCTGGGACCCGGCGACCGACAAGGCGCTGGTGCGGAATTACACGGCCAATTCGCTGCACCATCGCGACGAAAACAAGGCCGCGTTGCGGGAGAGGTTCGGCCTGGAGCCGAGCGACGGGCCACTTTTTGTCGTGGTCAGCCGGCTGACCTGGCAGAAGGGCATCGACCTTCTGGCCGCATGCATCGACATGATCGTGGCCGCAGGCGGGCAATTGGCCGTGCTCGGATCGGGCGAGGCCGAACTCGAGAACGCGGTCCGGGGCGCTGCCATGCGCCATCCGGGACAGGTCGGGCTGGTGACCGGGTACAATGAGGAGCTGAGCCATCTGCTGCAGGGGGGCGGCGACGTCGTACTGGTGCCGTCGCGCTTTGAGCCCTGCGGGCTGACCCAGCTTTATGCCTTGCGCTACGGCGCCATTCCCCTGGTGAGCCGAGTCGGTGGGCTTGATGATACCGTCATCGACGCCAATGTGGCCGCGTTGCAGGCGGAAGTGGCGACAGGCGTGCAGTTCGCTCCACCGAATGAAGCTGCACTTGCCGACGCGATCAGGCGCGTGCTGTCGCTCTATGCCGACCAAAAACTATGGAAGAAGATGCAAAAGCGCGGGATGAAATCGGATGTGAGTTGGCAAGCCAGCGCCGCACAATATGCCCAGCTTTATGCCTCGCTGATCGGATTGGACCGCCATGACCGTGACAATTAGCACCACCCCCTATAGCGACCAGAAGCCCGGTACGTCCGGCCTGCGCAAGCGGGTGTCGGTTTACCAGCAGCCGAACTATGTCGAGAACTTCATCCAGTCGATTTTCGACAGTCTTGAGGGCTTCGCGGGCCAAATCCTGGTGATCGGTGGCGATGGTCGCTATTACAATGATGTGGCCATCCAGAAAGCCATCCGCATTGCTGCAGCCAACGGGTTCGGCAAGGTGATGGTCGGGCAGGGGGGAATTCTGTCGACCCCCGCCGCCAGCAATATCATCCGCAAATACAAGGCGTTCGGCGGGCTGGTGCTGTCGGCCAGCCATAATCCGGGCGGACCGGAAGGCGATTTCGGCATCAAATACAATGTCGGCAATGGCGGTCCGGCGCCGGAAAAGATCACCGATGCGGTCTATGCGCGCTCGAAAGTAATCGACAGCTACAAGACGCTGGAGACGCCTGATATCGATCTGGGCGCTGTCGGCACGCAGACGGTCGGCGACATGGTGGTCGAGGTGATCGACCCGGTCAGCGACTATGCCGAGTTGATGCAGTCCCTGTTCGATTTCGACGCGATCCGGGCGCTGTTCGCGGGCGGTTTCCGGATGACTTTTGACGCGATGAGCGCCGTTACCGGGCCTTATGCGCACAAGATCCTCGAGGACATGCTGGGCGCACCCAAGGGCACGGTGATCAATGGCGAGCCCTCGCCCTCGTTCAATGACGGGCATCCGGACCCAAACCTCGTCTACTGCAAGGATATGTATGATCTGCTGATGACGGCGGATGGCCCGGATTTCGGCGCTGCCTCGGATGGGGATGGCGACCGCAACCTGATCATCGGCAAGAACCGCTTCGTGACGCCATCGGACTCGCTGGCGCTGCTGGCCGCCAATGCGCATCTTGCGCCCGGCTACAGCAAGGGCATTGCCGGGATTGCCCGCTCCATGCCGACCAGCGCGGCAGCGGACCGGGTGGCGGAAAAACTCGGCATCGAAATGCACGAGACCCCGACCGGCTGGAAGTTCTTCGGCAATCTGCTCGACGCCGGCCGAGTGACGATCTGTGGCGAGGAAAGCGCGGGCACCGGGTCGAACCATGTGCGCGAAAAGGACGGGCTCTGGGCCGTGCTGCTCTGGCTCAATATCCTGGCCGTGCGCAAGCAGGGCGTCGACGCGATCGTGCGCGAGCACTGGAAGATCTACGGCCGGAATTATTACACGCGGCACGACTATGAAGAGGTCGATGCCGCCATTGCCAATGCCTTGGTGGACGATCTGCGCGGGCGATTGCCGAGCTTGCCGGGGCAGGTGCTGGGCGGCATGGAAGTCGCCTATGCCGATGATTTCACCTATCACGACCCGGTGGATGGCTCGACCAGTGCCAAGCAGGGCATTCGCATCGGTTTCGTCGATGGATCGCGTATTGTCCTCCGCCTTTCGGGCACGGGCACGGTGGGGGCGACATTGCGGCTCTATCTTGAGCGCTATGTGCCCGCCGACGGCGACCATGACCTCGAGACGCAGGAAGCACTCGCACCGCTGATCGCGATCGCCGAACAGTTGGCGGGCACAAAGGCGCGCACCGGCCGCCCAACGCCGAGCGTCATCACCTAGGCATGAATTAATGACTATCCACAATGTGCCCGGCGCCGGGACGATCACCCAACTCGGCGCCACACCCGTCTCGGGTGGGGTGAATTTTGCCGTCTATTCGGAAGCGGCTCAGGCCATCTGGGTCTGTCTTTTCGACCTCAATGATCGAGAGATCGGCCGTTATCAGTTGGATGTGCGGGCGGAGAATATCTTTGCCGGTTTCATCACCGGCATTGGCCCGGGAGCACGTTATGGCCTGCGGGCGGACGGCGCCTATGACCCCGAGCAGGGGTTCTACTTCGATCCGGCTAAATTGCTGGTCGATCCCTATGCGCGCCAGCTGGATCGGAGGTTCGTCTATTCGCCGCGCCTGCGGATGCCGCGAGAGGCCAATTTCGACACCGCTTCTCTTGTGCCAAAGGCCATCGTGCCGGGGGCGGCGCAGGCACCAGCCAATCCGCGGAAGAAGGCGCCCGGCAATTTTTACGAGCTTAATGTGCGCGGCTACACCAAGCGTCATCCCGACGTGGCCGAGCGTCTGCGGGGAACCGCGGAAGGGCTGAAAGCAAAGCCGGTCATCGAGCATCTGAAGCGCGTCGGGATCGACACCGTACAGTTGATGCCCATTGCGGCGTGGATCGATGAGCGTCATTTGCCGCCGCTCGGCCTTGCCAATGCCTGGGGCTACAATCCGATTGCCTATTTCGCGCTCGATCCGCGCCTTGCCCCCAGTGGCATAGGCGAATTGCGGGCGATGACCGATGCCTATCGCAAGGCCGGAATTTCGGTGATCCTCGACGTGGTCTACAACCATACCGGGGAGAGCGACGCCGAAGGGCCCATCGTCAGCATGATGGGGCTCGATCCGCACAGCTACTATCGCTTCGTGCCCGTCGATGGGCGACAGGTTCTGGTGAATGATGCCGGCACAGGCAATACGCTGCGGTGCGATCATCCGGCGGTGCAGAGACTGGTGATCGAGAGCCTGCGATATTTTGTCGAGGAGGGCGGGGTTTCCGGGTTCCGCTTTGACCTGGCCACCATTCTGGGGCGTGAGCCGGGGTTCAACCCCGATGCGGAAATGATCCGCCTGATCAAGCAAGATCCCGTGCTCAGCCAATGCATCCTCGTCGCCGAGCCCTGGGATCCGGGGCCGGGTGGTTATGCGTTGGGACAGTTCGGGCGGGAGTTCTACGAGCACAACGATACATATCGCGATGAGGTCCGGGCGTTCTGGCAGGGGCAGAGTGGGCGGATCGGGTCGCTGGCCGGCAAGATCGCCGGTTCATCGGAGATCTTCGACCGCGATGGGCGGAAGCCGGCCCACGGCGTCAATTTCCTGGCCGTGCATGACGGGTTCACCCTGCGCGATCTTGTCAGCTACAGCCACAAGCACAATGAAGCCAATGGCGAAGAGAACCGCGATGGCCACGACGCGAATTACTCGTGGAACTGCGGGGTTGAGGGCGAGAGCACAGACGAGGCGATTGTTGGAGCCCGCAAGCGCGACGTGAAGGCGCTGCTGGCCACGCTGTTTTTGTCGCGCGGCACGCCACTGATGCAGCAGGGCGACGAAATGTTCCGCACGCAGAGGGGCAATAACAATGCCTATGCGCAGGACAATGAGATCACCTGGCTCGACTGGGGCGGGGTGGACGAGGGGATCGTCGAGCTCACCGCAGGGCTCATCGCCTTTCGCAAGGCCCACCCGGCGATCACGCATGACCACTGGCTGACGGGGCGCGATCACCACGGGGTGCGGGACGTCGTGTGGCTGCATCCGGATGGACGGGAGATGTCCGAAGGCGACTGGAACGATCCGGCCGCCTCAGTCCTTGGCGCCCATCTCCGGCACAAGGATGATGAGGTCATCGTCTGGTTCAACCGCCGGATCGAGCCGGTGGTAGCGCATCTGCCGGAGGGGGATTGGGCCGTCGGGATCGTCTCGGACGAGACGGGCAGCCTTGTGCTTACTCCGGGCACGGCGACATTGCCCCCACGTTCGGTGGTGGCTCTGGTGCGGCCGCGGCCTGAGCGCTAGTCGGTGATTTCCACCATGCCGAGCCGCGCATAGAGGCGGCGGGCGGGGGCGTTGTCGGGTTCAACCTTGAGGTCGACATGGCCGGCGCCGCGTCCGGCGAAAAGGCCGAAGGCGTGCGCCAGCAGGGCGGCACCGATGCCCCGGCCCCGGAAGCCCGGCGCGACGGCGAGATCCTTGATGAAATCGCTGGTCCAGCACTGGATGAAGCCGGCGATCTCGCCACCATCGGCCATTGCGGCAACGCAGAGGCTCGGGTCATATTCGCTGTCGGCGGTAAGATTGCCGTGCCAGTCGGCAAAGGGGGCAACGAGGCCAGGGAAGGCCTCGTCCAGCACAGCATGAGCCTGGCGCGGCTCGGTCGCTGCGAGTTCGACGGGGCGTATGCCTGCGGGCCAAGTCGGCGCCTCGATCGGACCGGAAAGGCACTTGCGCAGCCGCAGATGGCTCACTTACTCGGCCGCCTCGGCGATAAAGCCGCCATGCTTTTCGATAAAGCCGATGATCTGGTCTAGGCTTTCGCGCCGCAGCAGGTCGGTAAAGACATAGGGCCGGCCATCGCGGATTTTTTGCGTGTCGCTCTCCATGACTTCGAGGCTGGCGCCGACATAAGGCGCGAGATCGGTATGGGTGATGACGAGGAGGTCGGAGCGC
Source organism: Devosia sp. FJ2-5-3 (assembly GCF_029201545.1). Classification (NCBI taxonomy): domain Bacteria; kingdom Pseudomonadati; phylum Pseudomonadota; class Alphaproteobacteria; order Hyphomicrobiales; family Devosiaceae; genus Devosia; species Devosia sp. FJ2-5-3. The sequence continues at coordinate 1,502,838 of NZ_CP104007.1, forward strand.
GAAATGGCGGGTCCGCCCTTGCGCGGGATCTTTTCGCCCTGGGCGACCGAGATGACATAGATGGTCACGTCAGCGAGGTCAGGCGAGAAAGTCGCCGCCAGATTGTCGCCGCCGCTCTCGATCAGGATGATGTCGAGATCGGGGAATTTGCGGTTGAGATCGTCAATGGCCGCCAGGTTCAGCGACGCGTCCTCGCGGATTGCGGTGTGTGGGCAGCCGCCGGTCTCAACGCCGACAATGCGGTCTTCGGAGATCGCCTGCACCCGAGAGAGGATGAGCGCGTCTTCCTTGGTGTAGATATCGTTGGTGACCACGGCCATGGAATAGCGATCCCGCATGGCCTTGAGCAGCATTTCGCATAGCGTGGTCTTGCCCGAGCCAACCGGCCCACCAATGCCGATACGCAGGGGACCGTTGAGGCTCTTGGACATGTGGGACTCCGGGCGTTAGAGGAGGCGAAGGACGATAAGGGTGAAAAAGCCGAGGCCGATGAAGAGGCAGATCGGCGAATAGACCCGGCGGTCGTTGAGGCGGAAAATCGGTTCGGCGGTCATCGCCTGCCATTGCGGCGTGTAGCCGATGACGCCGCGTGCGAGGAAGATCGCGCCGATCAGGCCGCCAACGACATTAAGCGCCACGCCGCCGCCGTCATGGTCGGCGATGGCGAGCGCGATCATCGAGCCGTAGAACGAGATTGCGGCGATGGCCAGGGTGATAAGGCGGTTGGGCATTTTCTCGATGCCGGTGAAGCCGACGACGGTCTGGGCCAGCAGTTTGCGATCCCGCAATGGCCATGTGAAGCCGAAGCCCCACACAAAATGGGCGATGGAGATCGTCAGCAGAGCGATACAGACGAAGGCGGCAATCAGCATGCTCATGATCGGAAAATCCTCGTCGCCAGGGTTTCGTGCTTCATCTGGGCGATATCAGCGCCATAAGCGACACTGCCAATGTCGTCTAGTGTCGCACCGAGACAAAGTTCGGCAATCTCAGCGATTTCTGGCTCCAACGCGGCCATGATGGAGAGGCCGTCTGTCTGGCCGATCGGCACGAGACGGACGGCAACGGAAACCTGCCCGTGGACGCCGGCGGTGAGGTAGGCGAGCAGCGTCGAATAGGCGTCGATGCCGTGGCTGGAAGAAATGGCCCCGATCGCGATGGGATAGGGGCAGACGTCCGGCAGAGTCGGCGGGTTGGAGCTGGGCCAGGCGGCACTCGCCTGGATGAAGGCGCGGCCGGTCTGCAGCGTTTCGGCATGCCGTTCGCTGGATGGGGTGAGGGCCAGGCAGAGATCGGCCAATTCGGCCAGGTCCGGGCCGTTGGCTGCCTGCCGGTGCGCATGGGCGAGGAGGATTGCGTCATTGCGCAGGCCGCCATGGTGGAGGCTGCCGGCAATCCAGTTCTCGGCGCTGGCGCGATCCCCCACGCGACCATCGACAATCGCGGTTTCGAGCCCGGCAGACCAGGCGAAGGCGCCAACCGGAAAGGCCGGGGAGAGCCAGGTCAACAGTTTTTGCAGCGCGGCGCTCATGGGCGGGCGAGCAAGGCGTGCCCGCCATCGGCGTGGTTGTGGCTGTGATAGGCGCCGTGCTCGGCAAAGAATGGTTCTGTCGCATTGGTGACGTTAGCGCCGAGGCCCTCGAGCATGGTCTTGAGGACATGGTCGCGCTTGATAAGAATGCGATGCTCATCGAGCTGGGCCGGCGTATGGCGGTTGCCGATATGCCAGGCGAGGCGGATGAGGTGGGCAGTGTCCCGGGCGCGAATTTCGTACAGCAGCTCCGGGGCGGCAATGATCTGGACTAATCCGCCGGTGTCGAGCTCGAGCCATTGGCCGTGGTCGAGCGTGGTCGCCTGCGGCAGGTCCAGCAGGATTTCGGTGCCATTGGCGCCGCGCAAGAGCTTACGGCGCACGCGGCGTTCGTCATGATCGAGGGTGATCGTGTCGAGCGGTACAGCGTTCCGGTCTGCAGCGGCGTGGATGGCGATGACTGAGTGCATGGGGACTAGATAATCTCGAAGGAAAAGAGGCCAATCATCACCACCAGATAGGTGCAATGGGCCGTCACGATGGCATATTGGACGTGCTTTTTTGGGATGTACCAGCCCATGACGCACAGTGGCAGGAAGAACAGTGCCGGGACCAGATCGTAGAGGTCGATCCCTTCCTGTTGGTACATGAAGAAGCTGTCAAAGATATCGAGCACCATGGTCAGGGCCAGGAGCCCAAAGAACCAGTGACGGCGCTTGATGAAGAAACCTTCGTAGCCAGCATATTCCTCGCTCCGGTCGGGCGACAGCAGCGCCACGAGCAGGAAGAGAACGATGGCGTAGCTGTTGAAGAACATGAACAGGCCAAAGGGCCAGTCGGCAATCTCGATCAGGTCGAAATGTCCGTACCAGAACAGGGTCAGCTCGACGAGCATCGAGCTGAGCCAGAGCAAGTGCAGCACCGACCGATTGTAGACGTGCGGATGCTGCATGATATTGGCGAAGGTCAGAAGCGTGCGGGTGATGCCAAGGCCGATAATCATGCCGATCACGATGCGAGCATGTGAAAAGAATTCCACATGCTGGGAGGTGTCAACCATCGGCGGCTCCGGCGCTAGGGCGTGTTGGACGAGGCGGTGCAGGTGGCCAGCGGCTCTGCGTCCTCATCCTGCATCATATCGCGAAGGGTGCCTTCGCCCTGGTGGCTCCACCATTCATAGGGGCCGGAGACATATCGCGCACCAGAACCCGAAATCGTCGTGGCGAAGATGTAGTTCTCGCCCTCCACCGGCACGATGGCGAGGAAGTTCGGGGCGGCATTGATATATTGAACGGCCAGGGTTTCCCCGCTTTCGCACTGATAGAGCGCGATCGTGCGCTCGATGTCGCCAGCGCTTTCCAGGGTGAGCGTGAGGGCGGCCGTCACGGAGGGGCGCGAAGCCGTCGCAGGCCCGGGGCCAGTGTCCTCTGCCTGGGCCCAAGCCATGGTCGGCGCAATCAGGACCATGCCCACGAGAGCAAGCAAGGGTTTTGTCATGATCATTGTGTTTCCTCCTGGTTGGGGTGGGGTGCTGAAGCACCCGAACCAACCGGCCTCACAATCATGGCGAATACGCGATCTGGCAAGGGTTTGTGAGCCTAGAAGAGGAAGTAACGCTGGGCCATCGGCAGGATCGTGGCCGGCTCGCAGGTGAGGAGCACGCCATCGGCGCGCACCTCATAGGTCTCGGGATGGACCTCGATATGGGGCATGGCCGCGTTCAACTTCATCGACGCCTTGCCGATGCCGCCGCGGGTATTGGTGACCGGGACGAGGTCCTTGTCGACACCGAGACGATTGCGGAGGCCTGCATCATGAGCCGCCTGGGAGATGAAGGTGACCGAGGAGCGGCTGACCAGCTTGCCATAGGCGCCGAACATGGGCCGGTAGTGCATGGGCTGGGGCGTTGGGATCGACGCGTTCGGGTCGCCCATCGGGGCGGCGGCAATGGAACCGCCGATCAGCACCATTTCGGGCTTCACGCCGAAAAAGGAAGGATCCCACAGCACGAGATCGGCACGCTTGCCGACTTCCACCGAGCCGATGTGCTGGCTCATGCCGTGGGCGATGGCGGGATTGATGGTGTATTTGGCGATGTAGCGGCGGACGCGGAAATTGTCGTTGTCGCCGGTTTCCTCGGGCAGGGGGCCGCGCTGGCGCTTCATCTTGTCGGCGGTCTGCCAGGTGCGGATCAGAACTTCGCCGACGCGGCCCATGGCCTGGCTGTCGGAAGAGATGATCGAAAAGGCGCCCATGTCATGGAGGATATCTTCGGCCGCGATGGTCTCCTTGCGGATGCGGCTTTCGGCAAAGGCCACGTCCTCGGGGATATTCTGGTCGAGGTGGTGGCAGACCATGAGCATATCGAGATGCTCGGCAATGGTGTTGTGAGTGTAGGGACGCGTTGGATTGGTCGAGGAGGGGATGACATTGGGCAGGCCCGCGACGCGGATGATGTCAGGGGCGTGGCCGCCGCCGGCGCCTTCGGTGTGGAAGGCGTGGATGGTGCGGCCCTTGAAGGCGCCGATCGTGTCCTCAACGAAGCCGCTTTCGTTGAGCGTGTCGGTGTGGATCATCACCTGCACGTCGTAGTCGTCGGCAACGGCGAGGCAATTGTCGATGGCGGCCGGGGTGGTGCCCCAATCCTCGTGCAGTTTCAGGCAGGAGGCGCCGGCGAGGATCATTTCCTCGATCGGGGCGGGGACCGAGGTGTTGCCCTTGCCGGCAAGGGCGAGGTTCATAGGGAAAGCGTCAAAACTCTCGATCATGCGCTCGATGTGCCAGGCGCCGGTGCAGGTGGTGGCGAGCGTGCCATGGGCGGGGCCGGAGCCGCCACCGAGCATGGTGGTGACGCCCGACATCAAGGCTTCCTCGATCTGCTGAGGGGCGATGAAATGGATATGGGCGTCCATGCCGCCGGCGGTCAGAATGCGACCTTCGCCGGCGATGGCCTCGGTCGAGGGGCCAATGATGATATCGACGCCGGGCTGGGTGTCGGGATTGCCGGCCTTGCCGATGCCGACGATACGGCCGTTCTTGAGACCCACATCGGCCTTGTAGATGCCGGTGTGGTCGACGACGACGGCATTGGTGATGACTGTGTCGACAGCGCCTTCAGCGCGGGTGCGCTGGGACTGGCCCATGCCGTCGCGGATGACCTTGCCGCCACCGAACTTCACCTCCTCGCCATAGATGGTGAAATCCTTCTCCACCTCGATGAAGAGCTCGGTATCGGCCAGCCGCACCTTGTCGCCCGTGGTGGGGCCGTACATGTCGGCATAGGCGGCGCGGGAAATCTGAGCAGGCATGGCGGCTCCGGAAGATCAGGGGCAGGCGTGAAGAACGGATAGCGCAAACGGGTTTGGCGCCCGCCCCGGATGGGACGCGCGCGCATGGCCGATGGCGGCTGACGATGAGGGGTGGTTTAGTTCGGGTTGGACCGCGCCTGCTGGCGGTAGATGGCGACCGAGCGATCGATGATCGCGTCGAGCAGCATCTCGCCCTGGGCCATGGTTTGATCGGCCCGCTGGGTTGCGGCGATCAGGGAAACCGCGAGCGCCTGGAGGGCATAGGCCTGCTTGATGCGGCCGGCCTGGTGATGGCCATTGCCCTTGGTCTCGAAGGTCTTGAGCAAATCGTTGTAGGTCTCCGTGGTCATCACGGATTTCGCCCCGCTCCAGCTCTGCTGGTTGAGCGAAGCGGCCAACTCGGCGGCAAGGCTCCCGATCAGCGCCATGGTCTCGCCATCCCGCACGCCCGCCTCCTGCAGATCCTGCAGGACGGCAACAAAGCGCTGCTTGAATTCGGCTTCTTTGGTCGGGGCGGTCGTCATGGGCGTCCAGGCAATGGTTTTGGCTGGCGGTTCTTAAACCACCATTTGGCACAAAATGCCATGCCGGCTTGCGGCTTTTGACTGGGGCCAGGGCGTCGTTCACAGCGGCCCCATGACCATCTGGCGAAAGCCGTAGATCCGCCGGTCGCCGCCGATAGGGATGAGGCGGACTTCGCGGGTCTGGCCCGGCTCGAAGCGCACGGCGGTGCCGGCGGCGATATCGAGGCGCATGCCGCGCGTCCTGTCGCGATCAAAGCGGAGGCCGGCATTGGTCTCGAAGAAGTGGTAATGCGAGCCCACCTGGATAGGTCGGTCGCCCGTATTGGCCACTTCCAGAACGATCTGGGGCGCGCCGACATTGAGTTCGATCGAGCCCGATTTTGGGATGATTTCGCCGGGGATCATTGTCTGTGTCTCCGATCAGGCGCCGAAGGCCAGCCACAGGCCGCCCATCGCGGTGGCGGCCCCGGCAGCGCGGGTGACGAGCTTGCCGCTGAGGCGAGCGAGGCCTAGGCCCGCCGCAATGCCGGCGGCGTGGAGCGCGGCGGTGGCCAGGATAAAGCCGATGGCGAATTCCCATGCGCCCGCCGCGCCAAGTTCGCCGCCATGGGCGTGGCCGTGGAAGAAGGCGAAAAAGCCGACGAGCCCGGCAATAGCCAGCGTCGGAATGGGAAGGGCGAGGGCGATGGCGACGCCGATGAAGACCACCGAGGCGAGGATGACCGGCTCGACGAGGGGCAGGGGCACGCCGCCGATGGCAACGGCGAAGCCGATTGCCATGGTGCCAACGAAGGCCGAAGGCACAAGCCACACGGCGCGTCCGCCCTGCTGGGCGGCCCAGAGGCCAACGGCCACCATGGCGAGGATATGATCGAGGCCGAAAAGCGGATGGCTGAAACCGGCAGCGAAGGAGCCATGTTCGGCCGGGTCCAGATGCGCGAAAGCCGGCAAGGTCGCAGCAAGAAGGATGGAAAGGGCGACGAGGGCACGCTTGAGCATGGTCTTGTTCCTATCGGATGGGCTGGTGAACGGTGACGAGCTTGGTGCCGTCTGGGAAAGTCGCCTCGACCTGTACGTCGTGGATCATCTCGGCGATGCCTTCCATCACCTGGTCGCGGGTGACCACATGGGCGCCCGCCTCCATCAGCTCGGACACGGGGCGGCCGTCCCGCGCGCCTTCGACGACAAAATCGGTAATCAGGGCAATTGCTTCGGGGTGGTTGAGCTTGACGCCGCGTTCGAGGCGGCGACGCGCCACATTGGCCGCCATGGCGATCAGCAATTTGTCTTTTTCGCGTGGAGTGAGGTTCATGGCGGGGTCCTAGAGGTGCCAGAGGCGCGGCAGATTGCCGGCGCCGGTGAGTTCGATCAGCAGGGGGATGATGAGACGGCGAAGCGCAAGCCCGGTCGGGGCGCTGGCGCGCACCACGAGACGCTCGCCGATCTGGCTGGCGGCGATGTTCGCGTCCGGCGGCAAGGCGGTGCGGATGTGCGCCAGGCGCTGCGCTGCGCGGTCGGCGTCTGCAGCAAGGTGTACAATGGTCGCGATGGCGCGGTCGCCGTCCAGGAGGGAGAGTGCGTCGCGTTCCCTGTCGGTGCCATCGAGACGGGTGGCTTCGGCATGGACCAGTCGGCCGCAGCGGCGGATGCGCCAATTGTCGGTAAAGACGGCGTCACGCGCTTCTTCCCCCATGGCATCGCGCCCCAGCAGTACCGCTTCGATGGCGGTTAGTGTTGCGCCTTCGTCGAGATCGATTTGGAGCGTGCGGGCGAGGCGGCTGCCGGCAAAAAGGATGGTTTCCTGCGGGAGCCAGTCGAGATGGGCGTCGCGGCCGATCTTGAGGCTCGTGGTGACCTCGGCCATTGCGCCTGTGGAGCGGTAGCTGCGTTCGCAGGCCTGGGTGGTGAGGATCATCTGGCCGCCGGCAGCCACTTCTGCACCCCATTCGATAACGTCACCGCCGGTTAGTCCACCGGCAGTATTGATGAGGACGGCTTCGAGTGCGTTTGAATGTGTCCGCGGCAGGCGGATCTTCGCGCAACCGTCCTGATAGAGTTGATCAAGACATGTCTTGCCGTCGCGAAGATATGTAACGACGCGTCCGGTTCCACGCGCTCGTTGCATTTTTTGTTGATCGAAAACATGTTCGAAAGCTGCAGTCTTCATTGCAACGATCCAAAGGAAAGCTCGTTAGTTACATGAGCAAACGCTCTTTGATAGCGAAATTTCAAGAGGTTATAGGCATGAACATCAAATCTGCACTCTCTATTCTCGCCCTGAGCACAAGCCTTGCATTTACCGGTTCGGTAATGGCGCAGACGTCCATCAACGGTGTTGACGTGAGCGATGCCGACCTGCCTGCCGTCCAGGAACGCTGCGACCAGCTGCTGGTTGCTGACACCACCGCATCCACCAGCACTGCGACGGAAAGTTCCGAGCCTGACAGCAACGCTTCCGACGATTCGTCCGGCGCTGCTGATGCAACCATCGAGGATGCGCCGGCCGTTAACGAGATGGCCAATATGACCAGCACGATCGACCTCGATACCATTGATCTCCAGGCTTGCCTGGATGCGGGTCTCGTCACCCGCTAAGGCGCAGTCCATCTGTTCCTTTCAGGGCGCCCGGCTTGCCGGGTGCCTTTTCATGTCTAGACCATCAGGTGTTGACGTATTTCGGGCCGGTCCAGATCCTGGGCAGGCCCGCTATGCATGATCTCGCCGCGATCCATGACGTAGATATCGTCGGCGATCTCGCGGCAGAAATCGAGAAACTGTTCGACCAGAAGGATGGTCATGCCCTTCTCGTCGCGCAGGAACTGCAGCGCCCGCCCGATATCCTTGATGATCGAGGGCTGGATGCCTTCGGTGGGTTCATCAAGAACGAGCAGGGTGGGACGGGTGACGAGCGCTCGCGCAATGGCCAATTGCTGTTGCTGGCCGCCGGAGAGATCGCCGCCGCGCCGGTTGAGCATGGCCTTCAAAACCGGGAAAAGCTCGAAGATATAGTCTGGAATGTTTCGGTCGGCGCGGGCGAGACCGGCGAAGCCGGTTTCGAGGTTTTCGCGAACCGTCAGCAGCGGAAAAATCTCACGGCCTTGCGGGACATAACCCAGTCCCATGCGCGCGCGTTTGTAGGGTGGCGCTTTTTTAAGCAGCTCGCTGCCGAAAATAACGGCACCGGATGAGATATGGTTGATGCCGGCGATGGCGCGGATGGTCGAGGACTTTCCGACGCCATTGCGGCCGAGAATGGCGGTGATCCGGCCGGGACGGCACTCGATGGAAACGCCCTTGAGCGCCTGAGCCGCGCCATAGTGGAGGTCGATGGCGTCGAGAGAGAGCGCAGCGTTCATTCTATGCCTCCGCAACCACCGGCCAAACTCCCTCCTCCTTGCGGGGAGGGTCGGGGTGGGGGGATGAGTGCCTCGAAAGTTGACTGACAGATCAAAGGTTTGGGTGCGGCAAGCACCCCCTCCCAACCTCCCCCGTCGAGGGGGAGGAGCTGCCTCGGGTATGCCGAAAGCTCATAAGTCATCCTCATCTCCCCAAATAGCGTTCGATAACAACGGGATTGGCGCTGACCTGATCGAGGGAGCCCTCTGCCAGCACCGAACCTTCGGCAAGGCAGATCACTCGCGAGCCCAGCGCGCGCACGAAGCTCATGTCGTGCTCGACGACGACGACAGAGCGGGTCTGGGCGATGTGCTTGAGCAGTTTTGCGGTCTCTTCGGTTTCGCTGTCGGTCATGCCCGCCACTGGTTCATCGACCAGGAGGAGCTTCGGATCCTGTGCAAGCAGCATGCCAATCTCGAGCCATTGCTTCTGCCCGTGGCTGAGATTGGCGGCGAGCTCGTGTTGGCGATGAGCGAGGCGCACTGTGTAGAGGATCTCGGTGATGCGGGCCTTGTCGGCGGCGTCGGGCGTGTAGAAGAGCGTGGCAAAGATGCCGCGCGGCTTTTTCAGCGCCATTTCGAGATTGTCCCAGACCGTATGACTTTCGAACACGGTGGGTTTCTGGAATTTGCGGCCAATGCCGAGATTGGCGATCCCGGCTTCATCGAGCCGCGTGAGGTCGGTGCGGCCGTCGAACAGCACCTCGCCGGCATCGGGGCGAGTCTTGCCGGTGATGATGTCCATCATCGTGGTCTTGCCGGCGCCATTGGGGCCGATAATGGCCAGCATTTCCGCGGGTCTGACGATGATGGAGAGGCCGTTGATCGCCTTGAACCCGTCGAAGGCGACCGAAACGCCATCGAGGTAAAGCATGGTTTCCTGGGCCTTGTGCATGGTTCTCACTCCGCCGGACGGGGTTGAGGGGAAGTGCCGAAGCTGGCGGGGTCTTCGCCGCGCTCCATGTCGGCAGAGGCGCTGGGTTTCGGAGCGGCAGGTGTTTCGGCGCGGATGGTACGGCGTCTGCCCATGATCTGTTTCCAGAGGCCGACAATTCCTTTGGGTAGGAAGAGGGTGACGAAGATGAAGAGCGCGCCAAGGGCGAAGAGCCAATATTCGGGTAGCGCCGATGTGAACCAGGATTTGCCGAGATTGACCACGATGGCGCCGATGATCGGGCCGATGAGGGTGCCGCGACCGCCGACGGCCGCCCAGATCACAACCTCGATGGAATTGCCCGGTTCAAACTCGCCGGGATTGATGATGCCCACCTGCGGCACATAGAGCGCCCCGGCAATGCCGGCCATGATGGCGGAGACGGTGAAGGCGAAAAGTTTTACGTATTCAACGCGGTAGCCAAGGAAGCGGGTGCGGCTCTCGGCATCGCGCACGGCGACCATGACCTTGCCGAGCTTGGAATTGACGATCATCGAGCAGACCAGCACCGAGAGCGCGAGGGTGATTGCGGTGGCGGCGAAGAGGGCGGCGCGGGTGGTCTGCGCCTGGACCGGCGCGCCGAGGATTTCCTTGAAGTCGGTGAGCCCGTTATTGCCGCCAAAGCCCATATCGTTGCGGAAGAAGGCGAGCAGCAGGGCGAAGGTCATCGCCTGGGTGATGATCGAGAGATAGACGCCGGTGACGCGGCTACGGAAGGCAAAGAAGCCGAAGATAAAGGCGAGGAGGCCGGGGACCAAGACCACCATGACCATGGCAAACCAGAAATTATCGAAGCCCTGCCAATACCATGGCAGCTCTTTCCAGTTGAGGAACACCATGAAGTCCGGCAGGTTCGCATTGCCATAGACGCCGCGGCTGCCGATCTGGCGCATGAGATACATGCCCATGGCATAGCCGCCGAGCGCGAAGAAGGCGCCGTGACCGAGCGAGAGAATGCCGCAATAGCCCCACACCAGATCGAGCGCGAGCGCGAGGATGGCGTAGCTGAGATATTTGCCGAAGAGCGAGACCATATAGGTCGGGACGTGGCCGAAATTTCCCGGCGGGATCAGAAGGTTGGCCATGGGCACGAGGATCGCGACGGCGAGGAAGATGCCGATGACCCAGATGGCCTTTTTGTCGAGGGCGCGGAACAGGGCTTGGGTCAGCATGGGGAAGAACTCCTATTCAGTGCGTATGGCCCACCCCCACCCTTGATCCCTCCCCACAAGGGGGAGGGAGACGAAGGGGCCGCGTATTTGGTGATCAAAAGGCCCAAAATCATTGCTCCACCGCCCGGCCCTTGAGGGCGAAGAGGCCGCGCGGGCGGCGCTGGATGAAGAGGATGATGAGGACCAGAATGATGATCTTGCCCAGGACGGCGCCGGCATAGGGCTCGAGAAATTTGTTGGCGATACCGAGAGTTAGCGCGCCCACCAGGGTGCCCCAGAGATTGCCGACACCGCCGAAGACCACGACCATGAAGCTGTCGATGATGTAGTTCTGCCCCAGGTTTGGAGAGATGTTGTCGATCTGGGTGAGGGCGACGCCGGCGAGGCCGGCGATGCCGGAGCCGAGGCCGAAGGTCATGGCGTCGACGAAGGGGGTGCGGATGCCCATGGAGGAGGCCATGCGGCGATTCTGGGTGACGGCCCGCATCTGCAGCCCAAGTGCGGTTCGATTGAGGACGAGCAGCAGGGTTGCGAAGACCAGCAGCGCGAAGATGACGATCCAGAACCGGCCGTAAGTGATGGAAAGTCCAAAGAAATCGACCGAACCGGACATCCAGGTGGGGGCGATGACTATCTGGTTGGTGGGGCCGAAAATGGAGCGGATTGTCTGCTGCAGGATCAGCGACAGACCCCAGGTGGCGAGGAGGGTTTCGAGGGGACGGCCATAGAGCCAGCGGATGATGCCGCGTTCGATGCCAACCCCGATGGCGCCGGTGACGAGGAAGGCGGCGGGCAGGGCGATGAGGAGGGAATAGTCGAGCAGAAACGGGAAGTTAGTGCGGATCACCAGCTGGACGAGGAAGGTGGTGTAGGCCCCGAGCATGACCATTTCGCCGTGGGCCATGTTGATGACGCCCATGACGCCGAAAGTGATGGCGAGACCGATGGCGGCGAGGAGGAGAACCGAGCCTAAGGATATGCCAAACCACACATTTTGCAGCGCGTCGCGGACCGATTTGGCCTGCTGGAGGCCGGCGAGCGCGGCGTTGATGCTGGTGGCCAATTCGGGCGGCGCATCTTGTAGCGCCAGGGTCAAATTGGTTAGCGCAATGTTAGCATTTCCCGCAGCAATCCGCGAAACTGCGGCCTGTCTGTCGCTGATCGCGGCATCATTGTCGCGGAGGACAATGACGGCGCGCGCCGTCTCCATGGTGTCGCGGATCGCGGCGTCGGTTTCGGCTGAAATGGCCTCGTCGAGGATGGGCAGATTGGCCGGGTCGGGATTGGCGAGGAGCTGGGCGGCGGCCGAACGGCGCCGCGCGGGATCGTCACTCATCAGCGTCATGCCCGAGAGCGCGGTGGCGATGTCGCGGCGGAGACCATTATTGACGCGGATGCGGGAGAGGTCGGCATCGGGGCCGAGTTCAATGGCCTCGCCGGTCATTGGGTCGGTGATCCGTTTGCCGGTCTCTATGACAACGCGGCCGGAGGTGTCGTCGACATAGAGATTGCCGTCGGCGAGGGCGGTGAGGGCAGGAATGATGGTGGGGTCGCCGGTTGCGGCGAGGTCGGTGACGAGGGCGCCCAGTTCCTTGAGGCTGGCGTCGCCCATGGATTGCACCAGGGCGGGGATGTCGGTCTGGGCCTGCGCGGTGGCCGGGAAGAGAAGCGACAGGGCCAGGAGCGCGAGGCGGAGGAAATTGGTCATCGCTTTGTGTCCTTGTCGGGTCGTCGGAATGCAGTTCGAGTTTTAGGACCCCCACCCGGCCTCCCCCTGCAGGAGGGGGAGGGGTGGATCGAGTTTGGGGAGAGTTCCGTGGTCGCCCCACGGAACCCCCACCCTCAATCCCTCCCCACAAGGGGGAGGGAGGCGATGGGGCGGCGGTTCGCTCGCCGACTGGTGGGTGGGGCACCCCCTCCCAACCTCCCCCGTCAAGGGGGAGGTGCTGCATCGCGTTTGGCGAGAGTGCCGTGGCCTTCCCAGGGCCCCCCACCCGGCCTCCCCCTGAAGGAGGGGGAGGGGAAGAGTGCGCTTACTTGGAGGCTAGTGCCGAACCGCAGGTTTTGGTTTCGGTGTTGTAGTTGCCGCAGTTGATGGGGGCGGTCCAATCGGCTTCGAGCATGGCGCTCTCGGGCAGGAAGTCGGACCAGGCGTCGCCGGGGACGAGATCTTCGGTTTCCCAGACCACGAAGAACTGGCCATCGTCCTGGATTTCACCGATCAGCACCGGCTTGGTGATGTGGTGGTTGGGGAGCATCTTGGCGATGCCGCCGGTGAGGTTCGGCGTTTCGAGGCCGACAATGCTGTCGATGACGGCGTCCGCTTCGGTGGAGCCAGCGGCTTCGACGGCCTTGACCCAGAGATTGAAGCCGATGAGGTGGGCTTCCATTGGGTCGTTGGTGACGCGGTCGGTCGAGCCGATGAATTTCTGCCAATCAGCGATGAAGGCTTCGTTTTCCGGCGTATCGACGCTCATGAAATAGTTCCAGGCGGCGAGGTGGCCGACCAGCGGAGTGGTGTCGAAGCCGGAGAGTTCCTCTTCGCCGACCGAGAAGGCGACGACGGGAATGTCTTCGGCCTTGATGCCCTGGTTGCCCAGTTCACGGTAGAACGGCACGTTGGCGTCGCCATTGATGGTCGAGACCACGGCAGTCTTCTTGCCGGTCGAGCCGAAGGCCTTGATGTCGGAGACGATGGTCTGCCAATCGGAGTGACCGAAGGGCGTGTAGTTGATCAGGATGTCTTCCTTGGCGACACCCTTGTCGAGCAGATATTGCTCGAGGATCTTGTTGGTGGTCTGCGGATAGACATAGTCGGTGCCCGCCAGGACCCAGCGCTCGACGCCTTCTTCCTCGGCGAGATAATCGACAGCCGGGATGGCCTGCTGGTTGGGCGACGCGCCGGTGTAGAAGACGTTGCGCTGGCTTTCCTCGCCTTCGTACTGGACGGGGTAGAAGAGTAGCGAATTGAGCTCTTCGAAGACCGGCAGGACCGACTTGCGGCAGACAGAAGTCCAGCAGCCGAAGACCGCGTCGACATCGTCGACTTCGATCAGCTGGCGCGCGAGTTCGGCGGCCAGCGGCCAGTCGGAGGCAATGTCGACGACGACGGGTTCGAGTTGCTTGCCGAGCAGGCCGCCCTTGGCGTTCTGCTGCTCGATGAGGAACAGCATGGTGTCCTTGAGCGTGGTTTCCGAGATCGCCATGGTGCCCGAGAGCGAATGGAGAATGCCCACCTTGATGGTGTCGTCCTGCGCCATGGCAGGGGTCATCGAAAACGAAAGTCCGCCGGCGAAAGCCGCGGCAACAATAGCGCTGCGGGCGCTGAGAATGGTCATGTTTAGTCCCCTGAAAGTTTGTTCCCCGATGACACCAAGGGAGGCGTCTCGGGAGGAGACTGGAGCGGTTGCGACCAAAGACCCTATACGTCGATTGACGTAACTGCCGCCGAGGCTGCTTCGAGCAATTGCGCCAAGCGCCCGAAAAACCGGGTGATTTGGCTAAAAAGCGTGCTATTTAAGCGGTGGCAATTTTTTGGGCAGAGGGTGTTTCTGTCTATAAACTGGGCGGAAAATGGCGCGGCAGCGGATCATTCCTATTCGGCGTGACTATAATCGCTGGGTCGCGAACCAGACTTTGGAAGACTATGCCTTGCGGTTTACCGCCAAGTCGGCACGGCGCTTTTCGAACGACCGGATCTCCCAGACCGCCATCGGCGCCATCTCATTCCTGGCGCTCGAGGCCATTGGCGGCGCCATTACACTGAGCTATGGCACGACGAATGCGCTGATCGCCATAGTGATCGCGTCCATCGCCATATTGCTCGTGGGTGTGCCGATTGCGCGCTATGCGACACGGCATGGTGTCGACGTCGACCTGCTGACGCGGGGGGCGAGCTTTGGCTATATCGGCTCCACCATCACCTCGCTGATCTATGCGAGTTTCACCTTCATCCTTTTTGCGATCGAAGCCTCGATCATGGCCAGTGCCTTGCAACTGGCCTTCGGGCTGCCCCTCTGGATCGGTTATATCATCTCCGCAATCGCGGTCATTCCGCTGGTGACCCATGGCATCCGCATGATCAGCCGGTTCCAACTGCTGACCCAGCCGGTCTGGATCGTGCTCAATATCCTGCCGTTCATTTTCATCGCCTTCATGGATTGGGAGAAATTCGATCTCTGGCGCGCCTTTGCCGGCCTTGGTCAGCCAGAGGGCGCGGCGGGCAGCATGGCGCCCTTTGAAATCGCCAAATTCGGTGCGGCTTCGGCGGTAATCCTGGCGCTGATGACCCAGATCGGCGAGCAGGTCGACTTCCTGCGTTTCCTGCCCGCCGAAGGAGCGCCGAAATGGCGGCAGAAGATCGGGATATTCCTCGCTGGAGCAGGATGGGTCATCGTCGGAGCTCCGAAACTGATCGCGGGGTCGTTCCTCGCCGTGCTGGCGCTGTCGGCAGGTGTCGCGCCAGAGCATGCTTCCGAGCCGGGATATATGTATGCCGTGGCGTTTGGCTACATGATCCCCAACGAATTCCTGGCGCTGATGCTGATGGCGGTGTTTGTCGTGGTCAGCCAGCTCAAGATCAATGTGATGAATGCCTATGCCGGCTCGCTGGCCTGGTCGAACTTTTTCTCCCGGCTGACGCACAGCCATCCGGGGCGGGTGGTGTGGCTCCTGTTCAACGTGGCCATCGCGCTCTTGCTGATGGAATTGGGCATCTATCGGCTGCTCGAGGAAACGCTGGGGATTTTCTCGATCATCGCCATGGCGTGGCTATGCTCGATCTCGGTCGACCTCTTCGTCAACAAGCCGCTGGGCCTCGCGCCGCCAGGCATCGAATTCAAGCGGGCACACCTCTACGACATCAATCCGGTGGGCGTCGGCTCGATGCTGCTCTCGGCGGTGATTGCGCTGGTGGCCCATTTCGGCGCCTTCGGGGAAATGGCGGCCTCGCTTGCCCCCTATATCGCCCTTGTCGTTTGCTTCGTCGCCTCGCCGACGATCGCCTGGGCGACCAAGGGCAAATTCTATCTGGCGCGCAAACCGCGAAAAGCCTGGGCATCGAAGCCGTCGGTGACCTGCTCGATCTGCGAGCATCCGTTCGAGCCCGAGGACATGGCATGGTGCCCCGCCTATGCCGCGCCGATCTGCTCGCTCTGCTGTTCGCTGGATGCGCGCTGCCACGATATGTGCAAGCCGCACGCCCATTTCCGGGCGCAGAGCCACGCGGTGGCCGCGACCATATTGCCGGACTGGGCGATCGAAAAGTTGCAGACGCGGCTGGGGCGCTATGGCGTCTCCATGGGGATTGCCGTGGCGATCCTCGCCGGCATTCTGGGGCTGGTTTATTATTTCGCCATTGGCGCCGCGCCGGCGACGGCGGAAGTCGTCGGGGGGACGCTGCTGGTGGTCTTCTTCGTCTTCGCGGTGGCGGCGGGGATCATGATCTGGTTCCTGGTGCTGGCGCATGACAGCCGGCTGGTGGCCGAAGAAGAAAGCTCGCGCCAGAACACGCTGCTGCTCAAGGAAATCGACGCGCACGGGCGCACCGATGCGCAATTGCAGCGCGCCAAGGAAAAGGCGGAGGCGGCGAACCAGGCCAAGAGCCGCTATGTGGTCGGGCTGAGCCATGAACTGCGCACGCCGCTCAACGCAGTGATGGGCTATGCGCAGATTTTGGAGCGCGACGCGGGTGTGCCGGAGAACCGGCGCGGTTCGGTGCAGGTGATCCGGCGCAGTGCGGAGCATCTCTCGGGGCTTATCGACGGACTGCTCGATATTTCGCGGATCGAGACGGGGCGGCTGCACGTCTATTCGAACGAGATCAATATCCATGATTTCCTCGACCAGATCGTCGACATGTTCCGCCTGCAGGCGCGGGCCAAGGGGCTGGAGTTTCGCCATGTGCGGGCAAAATCGCTGCCGCTCTATGTGCGGACGGACGAAAAGCGGTTGCGACAGATCCTCGTGAATTTGCTGTCGAACGCGATAAAATTCACCAGCGCCGGATATGTCCGGTTCGAGGTCGGTTACCGGATGCAGGTGGCCAGCTTTGTGGTGGAAGATAGTGGCAGCGGCATTCCGGAGGTGGAACTGCCGCATATCTTCGAGCCCTTCGTGCGCGGCGAGGCGGAGCACAACAGCTTTACGCCCGGACTGGGGCTGGGGCTGACGATCACCAAGCTTCTGACGGAAACGCTGGGCGGGGAAATCAGCGTCACCAGCACGCCGGGAGAGGGGACGCGGTTCCAGGCGCGACTGATGCTGGCCAAGGTGGAGCGGCCGGTGGCGCACCTCTCCGCGGCGCGGGAGATCGTCGGATACAAGGGCGCGCATCGGACAATTCTGGTGGTGGACGACAATCTCGATCATCGCGAGCTGATGCGGGAAATGCTGACGCCCTTGGGGTTCACCGTGTTGACGGCGGAGAGCGGGGCAGGGTGTCTCGCCATGCTCGATATCGTGCAGCCCGACCTTTATTTCCTCGATATCCGCATGCCCGGAATGAGCGGCTGGGCGCTGGCGGCGGCATTGCGGGAGCGTGCGGTCGGTGCGCCTGTTATCATGCTTTCGGCCAATGTGGGGGATGGCGGGGGGCCGGCGAGCCGGGATGCCGGGCACAGCGACAGTCTCGCCAAGCCCTTCGATCTCGCTCAGCTGCTCGACAAGATCGGGCAGCATCTGAAGCTTGAATGGGTTTTCGGCGGGGCCCAGGAGGGGATTGTCGTCGGCGAGCCGATGCGCAATCCGGGGGCGGAGCATTTGCAGGAATTGGCGAGCCTGGGGCAGATCGGCCATATCCGCGGCATCGAGGCCAAGCTGCGGGGGCTGGCGGAGGAGCCGGCAAACTTGCCGCTGGTTGCGGCACTGCGAAAACCGCTCGAGGCCTATGATTTTGAGGGATATGCCGAAGTGCTGGAGCGGATAGGCCATGAGCCGGCTTGAGAGGGACCAGGACATCGTGCTGCTGGTCGACGATTCTCCGGAATCGCTGGGCTTTGTCACGGCGGCGCTGGAAACCGCAGGGGTGACGGTGCTGGTGGCGCGCAGCGGGGAGGCGGCGCTGGGCATTGCGCAGCGGGTGACGCCGGATGTGGTGCTGATGGATGCGGTGATGCCGGGGCTCGACGGGTTCGAGACCTGCCGCCAGCTCAAGGCCATGGCGACGCTGACCCATGTGCCGGTGATCTTCATGACCGGGCTGACCGAGACCGAGCATATCGTGCATGCGCTCGAAAGCGGGGGCGTGGATTATCTCAGTAAGCCCATCAATGTCGATGAATTGCGGGCGCGGATCCGGGTGCATCTGGCCAATGCGCGGCGGGCGCAGAGTGCGCGGATTGCGCTCGATGCGGCGGGGCGGCATCTGGTGGCGTTCGATGCGGAGGGTGGGGTGATGTGGTCGACGCCGCAGGCCAACCGGCTGCTGGAGCGTTCGGGCATGGATGCGGCGGGGCAGGCGGAGATGGCGCGCCGGTTCGGGCTTTGGCTCAAGGGTAATCCGGGGCATGGGGGCGGCTTTGACCTGGCGCTCAGCGATGCGCCGCTGCTGCAGTTTTCATTCCTGGGGATTGTCGGGGGCGCTGAATATCTCTTCCGGCTGGCGGGAGCGCAGGCGGCGGGGCAGGAGGATGCGCTGCGGCAGAGCTTTGGGCTGACCAATCGCGAGAGCGAAGTGCTGCTGTGGATTGCGCGAGGGAAGTCGAACAAGGATATCGGCGATATTCTGGGGCTCAGCCCGCGCACGGTGAACAAGCATCTCGAGCAGGTCTATACCAAGCTCGGCGTCGAGAACCGGGCGTCCGCGGCCATCAAGGCCTTGCAGGTGATCCCGTCTTAACTCCGCGCCATCATGGATGATTTTTTGGGAACCCTATCCCGCCTCTGCCGTTGAGCAGGCGAACTGCAAATCAGCAGTACGGCTAGCGGCGAACCGACCTCCCTCCCGGATCGCCATCATGGTCGGCGGTGGCGCGAAGGCTGACGCTCCTTCGATGTGACCCCGATGGGGCGCGGAACCAAGGTTCCGCGCCTTCTTTTTTGCCGAGGGCGCAAACTGGCATTTTAACGATTTTGGCAATTCTTGCTAAACCATTAATGCTGTTGAATTTTTCGTGAAGAAACGGTTACCTCAAGCATAGGTTCTTCCCCGTAGCGACCGTCGACGTGGAAAAGGAGAAGGATCATGAAATTACTTTCGAGAACGTTTCTGTCACTCGCTCTGCTCTCCAGTGTGGCGCTGCCCGCCCAAGCCCAATCTTTGCTGGGAATTGTTGGCGGCGATGGCGATAATGCCTTGATTACATTGGGATCGGGTGATGCTTCTTCTTCCGGGCTCATCAATCTGGGCGTCGGAGGCGACAATCTCGTCGACTTGCAGATTGGCGGTTCCCAGCCGCTTGCAGGCGCCACGGTCGGCGTCGGTGGCGGCAGTCTTGTCGATGCCAATGTCAATGCTCTCAACGGTGCTGCCAATGTCGATGCCACTATCGGAGGCGGCAGCCTTGTCGACGCGAACGTCAATGCGCTGAATGGCGCGGTCAATGTCGACGCCAATGTCGGCGGGCCCAGCCTGATTGGCGTTGATGTCGGGATCGGCGGCGGTGGCGGAGGTTCCGGCGGCGGCGGTGGCAATGGCGGTGGCAATGGCGGCGGCGGTGGCGGCAACGGCGGTGGCGGCAACGGCGGCGGCGGCGGCAATGGTGGTGGCGGCAATGGTGGTGGTAATGGCGGCGGCTTGCCTGTCGCTTCGACCGGCTCCGGCAATGGCGCGGCGGCATGCGTGGGCACGCAACCCTCGCAATTGGAGCGGCTGATCCGCGACACCCGCATCGACGCCTCCTGGCAGCGCGCCAGCAATGTCGCCATCCAGCGCGTTTCCATCTGCCCCGAAGTGCAGACCTGGCTCGCATCGACCCTGACCAGCACCGGCCTTGGCCGCAGCCTGCAGGCGGCGATCGGCAGCGATCCGCTGCTCAATGCCTCGATCAGCCGGTCGAGCTACAGCCCGTCGCGGGTTTTTGCGGTCAATCGCAGCGGCAACCAGCTGACGGTCTTCGTCTACTAAAACTTGCGGTGAGGCCAGCGTAGCGCGCTTGCCTTCCCCAAGTCTCCCGGCGACAATCGCGATATTGTCGTCGGGAGATTTGTTTTGGCTGATACCAGCGGGATTGTCGGAGGCGGCCCCAAAAAGGTGCTTTACACCCTGTCCACCATCACCCGGATGGGGGTGGGCAAATCGGCCAAGGCGCTTACCTCAAAGAACGCCTGCAAGGCCTGTGCCTATGGCATGGGCGGGCAGCGCGGCGGCATGACCAATGAGCTCGATGAGTTCCCCTCGGTCTGCAACAAGAGCGTGCAGGCGCAATCGACCGATATCCAGCCGCCCATACCCCACGAGATTTTCAGTCATAGCATCGCCGAGTTGGGTGAACTGACCGGCAAGGAAATGGAGCATCTCGGGCGCCTTGGCGTGCCGCTGTTCCGGCGCGCGGGCTCCGAGCGTTTCGAGCCCATCGAGTGGGAGGAGGCGCTCGACCATGCCGCCGAGCGACTGCGGGAGACCGATCCGGGGCGCAGCTTTTTCTATTCGTCGGGACGCTCGTCCAATGAGGCCGGGTTCCTGTTCCAGCTGCTGGCGCGGGCCTATGGCACCAACAACGTCAATAATTGCTCCTATTACTGCCATCAGGCGACCAGCGAAGGGCTGGCCACCACCATCGGCAAGGGGACGTCGACGGTCGAGCTGGAGGACCTGACCTCAACCGATCTGATCTTCGTCATCGGCGCCAATCCGTCCTCCAATCACCCGCGCTTCATTCACATGCTGAAGAATTGCCGCGAGCGGGGCGGGCAGGTGATTGTCATCAATCCGGCCAAGGAACCGGGCCTGGTGAAATTTGCGGTGCCGAAATCGCCCATGTCCATGCTCAAGGGTGGCAGCGAGATTGCTTCGGACTATCTCCAGCCCCGGATCGGCTCCGACATTGCCCTGTTCAAGGGATTGGCCAAGGCGGTGCTGGAGCAGGGCACCGAAGACCGTAATTTCATCGCCGCCCATGGCGCCGATTTCTCGGCCTTTCGGGAGGATCTTGATGCCCTCGACTGGGACGAAATCTCCACGGCCTGCGGGCTCTCCCGCGACGAGATAAGCCGGGTTGCAGCGGCCTATGGACGGGCAAAGAACGCCGTGTTCGCCTGGGGCATGGGGATGACCCACCATGTGCACGGCGTTGCCAATGTCGAAGCCATAGCCAATCTGGCGCTGTTGCGCGGCATGATCGGAAAACCCTCTGCGGGCCTCTTGCCCTTGCGCGGGCACTCCAATGTGCAGGGGATCGGCACGATCGGGGTCAAGCCGGTGCTGGCCCGCGATGTGCTGGCGCGGATGCAGCAGGAATTCGGGGTGACCTTTCCCGAAGAGAAAGGGCTCGACACCATGGCCTGTCTCAAGCGGGCAGAGGCGGGGGAGATCGACGCCGCCGTTATCATGGGCGGCAATCTCTGGGCCGCGACCCCGGACACGGCATTTTCGAGCCGGGCAATGGGCGCCATAGGGTTCAAACTCTTTCTCACCACGACGCTCAACCAGGGCCACGTCCATGGACTTGGCGCGGGCGAGGTGTTGATCCTGCCCGTCACCGCGCGCGACGAGGAATGGGAACCGACGACGCAGGAATCCATGTTCAATTTCGTCCGCCTGTCCGATGGCGGCATCTGCCGGATCGATACCGTCCGGCCGGAAAGCTGGATCCTGGGACAGATCGGCAAGCGCATGCTGCCGAATTCGCCCATCGACTTCGAGGCCTTTTCGGGCCACGCGAAAATCCGCGACGCGATTGCCGCCATCGTGCCCGGCATGGAAGATCTCGCCGATATCGACGTGGCCAAGCGCGAATTTCATATCCGCAACCGGGTGATGCATGTGCCCGAATTCGGCACGGCGGACGGACGGGCGCACTTCGTGGTTACGCCCATCCCGCAGATGGAGGAAGGACGGCTGATGCTCGCCTCGGTTCGCAGCGAGGGCCAGTTCAACTCAATCATCTATGAGGAGACGGACAGCTATCGCGGCAAGGCGGGACGCAAATCGGTCTTCCTCAATGGCGAGGACATGGCGGAACGTGGGCTGGCCGAGGGGCAGAAAGTGGTCGTCACTTCTGACACCGGCAGGATGGAGGGCGTGGCGACCCTGTTCGACCTGCCGCGCGGCTCGGTGCTGGCCTATTATCCGGAAGCCAATGTGCTGGTGGGGACGGCGGTCGATCCGCGCAGCAAGACGCCGGCCTTCAAATCTGTTCCCGTGCAAGTTTCGGCGTGAGTGTTGCGGTGAAATTGTGCAAGTAGAGGCCGAAAATACGCAGTTATCACAGGCGATTTTCGCATTTTGATTTTCCGTTTGTTTACCCGGACGGGCTGATGCTCAAATGCCAAGGAGGCTAGGCAGTGCCGGGTTACGAGGATCAGAGCTTGCTTTCCCGGGTTCACGCCTGCTGGGACAAGGGCCGGGTCGGCCGGTCGCATGAGGGTCTTGTGGAAGCCCGCCGGCTGCTCATAGAAGCGCGGCGGGCAAATGATCTCGAGGCCCTGGCGGGCGTCAATCGCTGCATAGGATGGTTCTGCCTGCAGCTCGGCTTCACCGAAGATGCGTTGAAAGCGGCCAATGAGGCGCGCAATTACTATGCCGGCGTGGACGATAATTGGGGGCATGCGCTCTCACTTGCCGTCTATTCGTGGGCCCTGCTCGATGTCGGCCTTTCCGATATTGGATTTGAGAGCGCCGCAGAGGCGACAGTGATTGCGGCGCGCACCGACGATCTGGCCCTCAACGCCTTTGCCCTCAACTGCAAGGCCATCGCGCTAGTGATGTGCCTCGAGGACAAGCTGGCAGTCGCGCTGCTTGACGAGGCGCTGGAGCTGGCGAATTTGTCGGGCGACATGAGCACCCGGGCCCTGACCCTGGTCAATTTCGGCTATGCCAAGATGAACCAGGTTTTTCGCGCCCGGGCGGAAGGCCGGCGCGATGCCGAGAGCATGCTGGCCGCCGAGGCCATGGACTTTGTCGAGCAGGCCGTCGAGGTGGCGCGCGAAGCGGGGGACCTGTGGAATTTGCGCGTGGCGCTGTGCAACGGGGCGGAGCTGTTCAGCTTTGACGGTAATATCGAAAGGGCCAAGGCCCTGCTGGCAGAATGGGACGATCTGCCCGGAGTGACCGGCCCGCGCGAAGATATTCACTACATCTATTCAAAGGGCGACGTGCTGTATCGGCTGGACCGCAACGAAGAGGCGCTGGAGCTCTATCGCGACGCGCTGCGTCTGGCGGATCAATCGGCCCTGCATGACCACAAGGTCAACGCCTTGCGCCGCTTGTGCGAGATCAAGGCGAAGCGCGGCGAGTTCGAACAGGCCCTGTCCTATCACCGGGCCTTCCACGATGCCTATGTGGCCCAGACCGGCGAGATGTCGCGCCGCAGGGCCCATGCGCTCGACATGCAGCTGCAGAACGACAAACTGCGGGAGAAGGCGGCGCAGCTCGAAATGCAGGCAGGCCTCGATCCGCTGACGGGAATTCCGAACCGGCGCGCATTCGACGCCGTCTTCTCCCAGCTTTCGCACCAGCAGGCGGTGGTCGGGATTCTCGATATCGATCACTTCAAGCTCGTCAACGACCACTATTCCCACCTCGTGGGCGACCAGGTGCTCATTCGGGTTGCCGGGCTGGTGGAGGCCATCAACCCGGCAATGCAGATTTTCCGAATTGGCGGGGAAGAGTTTGCGCTGGTTTTTGCCGGAATGTCGCTGGAGCACGCCGAGCCGCTGGCTACGCTGGTGGTGAACGCGGTGCGGCGGCTCGATCTGGGCGATATCGCCAAGGGGCTGCAGGTGACGGTGAGCATTGGCCTGGCGGAGTCCGGTGTGCTCGCCGGAACCGCGCTTCTGGCGGAGGCGGATCGCCGCCTTTATGTGGCCAAGAAGGCCGGACGCGACCGGGTGATCGCCGATGCCAGATCGTCCATCCTGGCCGTCTCCGCCTGAGCGGCCTAGCCGAAGCGTTCGACAAGGGCGGCGGCTTCCCCGGCAAGGCGCTCCGCGTCCTCGAGGGTGAAGGCGTGGGGCTCGTAATCGATCAGCGCCAGCGCGCCGATCTTGCGGCCATCGGCGAGCACCAGGGGCACGCTGGCATAGAAGTCGATGCCATTGGTCAGGAGATAGGAATTGTCGCCGATACGCTCGTCCTGGGCGTTGGTGTGGACGATCAGCGGAGCCTCGCTATCGATGGTGAGCTGGGTCAGCTTGACGGCGTCGAAATCCTCGAGATGCCGGTCGTCGTCGATGAGGTTGATGACCGCGGCCGGCACGCCGAAACGCTCGGCGATATCGTCGAGAGCGCGCCCCAGTTCGTCGTCGCCGCGGCCGAGGCCGGCAAAGGGCTGCCGGTCCCTGCTCATCGGGGTGGACTGATCAGGTGTCCGTAATTCGACAATGCCCTCGCAGACACTGCTGATGTCGCGGTAGACGATGTCGACATGGAGCGTCTCGGCAGTCTCTTCGGCGGTGAGCGGGTTGAAGAGGACGGCGGCAATGATGGTGTTCGGCGCCATGCGCCGGACCCGGCGGGCGACGTAACGGCACTGCGCGCGGACGTCGCTGCCGGTGAAGACCAGGACCATGGCGTGGACCGGGTCGAGGTTCAGCCGCCCGATGGCTTCCTGGCGTATGGCGCCGGGGGGCACAATGCTGGCGGCCACATCTTCGCCGGCCAGTTGAACGCCCACGAGCCGCGCGGCTGCCTCGTCGATTTCCGTGCGCCCGCCGACAAGGAGTATGGGCTCTCCGTCGGACCATTTCCGGGCCAGGACCGTGTCCAGCACGGCCTCGAAGGAGGTGATCAGCTGGCGCCGCTGGGGCAGGGATTCGGGCCGATCCGAGAGCTCGATCGTGCCCAGACGCAGGGCCCCGAGCATGACGTCGCTGACCAGTTCCTTTTGACCGTGTTCCTCCAGATAGTCTTCGCTGATCTGGATCGCTTCCTCGGCATCGCCCTTGAGCATGCGCTGGTAAAGCCGCTCGGCGGGGGAGAGGACGGGCTCGCTGCCAAGGAGGGTTTCGAGAAAACGGAACTGGGGCAGATGACGGCCGATGACGACGAGGCAGACCGTCATGGGGGTCGCAAGGATCAGTCCCACGGGTCCCCAGAGCGTCGCCCAGAACATGGCCGAAAGCAGGATGGCGATCGGCGACACGCCGGTGCTGGTGCCGTAGAGGCGGGGCTCGATGACATTGGCGGTGGTCAGGTCGATGACGAGGAACAGACCCACCGACATCAGCAGCATGTTCCAGCCGGGGTCGATGGCGAAGGCCAGCGCAAAGGGCAGGACGGCGATGATCAGCGCCCCGACGAAGGGGATATAGCGGAAGAGCACGATGAGCAGGCCCCAGAGCGGGGCGCTGGGCACGCCGATGAACCAGAGGCCCGTGCCGAAAATAATGCCATAGGTGATGTTCACCATCAGCTGGACGATGAGATAGCGGCCGACGCGATGGCTGGCGTCGGTGATTGCCAGATTGGTCAGCGAATAGCGCCCCGCGCTTACCAGCCGAATGAAGCGGTCCTGCAGATCGGCGCGGCCGAACAGCAGGAAGATGAGGAAGACGGTGACGATCGCGATAGTGGCGACGGGTCCGATGATGGACCCCATCACCGAACCGAGCAGGTTAAGAGGACCCAGCTCGTTTGATATGGTGACGGGAACGGGGCGCACCTGGCCGGGTTGCAGGGGCTCGTCGCCGCCCAGGCCGTTTCCGACGCTGGCGATCATATTGTTGATCTGATCGAGCCAGACGAGGCCACCAAACTGTTCCTGGAGGCCCGAAATCTTGGTCAGGATGGTCTGGCGATAGCCCGGCAATTCCTGGGCGAGGCCGGCAATCTGAATGCCGGCGAAGAAGACGAAGCTGGCCAGCGCGGCAATGGCGATGATGACGGCGAGGATGACGGCGACGGCGTCGGGCAGGCCGAGCCGACGGTTCATCCAGCTGACGAGCGGATTGAGCGCAAAGGCGAGCAGGGTCGCCAGCACCAGGGGCACGAAAATGCCGGCCCCGAAATAGAGCAGGGCGGCGATGATGGCGAAGGTGGCCACGCTCTCGAAGGTGCTGGGACGGCGTCGCGTGAAGGTCGGTGGAACTGTGAAGTCAGACATGTGAGCCCCCGAGGTCAGGGAATAACATGCCCGTGATGACTTGGTTCCCCCGCGACGTGGGGACCGGTTGCCCCGCCTGCGCGCTTGGCCTACATAGGCGTCAAATTCCCTGGTTTTTTCTGAGAGGTTTCCCGGCACATGGCGCGCCAGTTCATTTATCACATGCACGGAATGAGTAAGGCCTATGCCGGCGGCAAGAAGGTGCTGGATAATATCCATCTCTCCTTCTACCCCGACGCCAAGATCGGCATTCTGGGCCCGAATGGCTCCGGTAAGTCGACCTTGCTCAAGATCATGGCCGGCATCGACACCGAGTTCACCGGAGAGGCCTGGGCCGCCGATGGCGCCAAGATCGGCTATCTGGCGCAGGAGCCGCAGCTCGATCCAAACCTCGACGTGCTGGGCAATGTGATGCTCGGCGTCAAGGAGAAGAAGGCCGTCATCGATCGCTACAACGAGCTGATGATGGACTATTCGGACGAGACCGCCGATGAGGCGGCCAAGCTGCAGGACGTCATCGACAGCCAGAACCTCTGGGATCTGGAAAGCCAGGTCGAAGTGGCCATGGAAGCGCTGGGCTGCCCTCCGGGCGATTCCGCGGTCGACAACCTCTCGGGTGGTGAAAAGCGCCGCGTCGCGCTCTGCGCGCTGCTGCTCAGCAAGCCCGATCTGCTGCTGCTCGACGAACCGACCAACCATCTCGACGCCGAGACGACGGCGTGGCTCGAACGGCACTTGCGCGAATTCGAAGGCGCCGTGCTGATCATCACCCACGATCGCTACTTCCTCGACAACGTCACCGGCTGGATCCTCGAGCTCGACCGCGGCCGCGGCGTGCCCTACGAAGGCAATTACTCGGCCTATCTCGACGCCAAGGCCAAGCGCTTCGCGCAGGAAAAGAGCGAAGACGCCGCCCGCGCCAAGGTGCTGGAACGCGAAAAGGAATGGATGGGCATGTCGCCACAGGCGCGCCAGTCCAAGTCCAAGGCGCGTATCAAGGCGTATGACGAACTGGTCAAGCTCAACGACGCCCGCACCATGTCGCATACCGCCCAGATCATCATTCCGCCGGGCGAACGCCTCGGCCATAACGTCATCGATGTGGAGGGGATCTCCAAGTCGTTCGGCGATCGCCTCCTGATCGACAATCTCAGCTTCAAGCTGCCGCCCGGCGGCATTGTGGGCATTATCGGGCCGAACGGCGCCGGCAAGACCACGCTGTTCAAGATGCTGACCGGACAGGAAAAGCCTGACTCCGGCACCATCACCGTCGCCGAGAACGTGCACCTGGGCTATGTCGACCAAAGCCGCGATACGCTCGCAGCTAACAAGACCGTCTGGGAAGAAATCTCGGGTGGCGACGACATCCTGATGCTGGGCAAGCGCGAAATGAACAGCCGCGCCTATACTTCGACCTTCAACTTCAAGGGCGGGGACCAGCAGCAGAAGGTCGGCAATCTTTCGGGTGGCCAACGTAACCGCGTGCACCTGGCCAAGATGCTCAAGGCCGGCTCGAACGTTCTCCTCCTCGACGAACCGACCAACGATCTCGACACCGAAACGCTTGCAGCCCTCGAAGAGGCGCTGGAGGAATTCGCCGGTTGCGCCGTGATCATCAGCCACGATCGCATGTTCCTCGATCGTCTGGCGACCCACATGCTGGCCTTTGAAGGCGACAGCCACGTGGAATGGTTCGAAGGCAATTTCCAGGACTACGAGGCCGACAAGGTTCGTCGCCTCGGCGCGGACGCCGTCAACCCCAAGCGCGCAACCTACAAGCCGCTGACGCGCTAGGCTTATCAGGCTCCAATCCAAATTGTGGCCGGTCCCGACACTGTCGGGGCCGGTTTTTGTTTGGGCAATCGGGGCCGGAAACGTCCCCATTGCCGAAGGCTGCCCCGACGTCGCCGGGTGGAAAGCCGGCTGCGCCGGATCGCATGCGAGGTTTGGGGGCCAAGGATCCGCATTTCTCCCCCGTCGCTCCTTTACCAATCCGCCAGAACAGCGCGAAAACCCGTTGGGTTTGCTGGGGTTTATGCAATATGCTGGACCTCGATAAGGGCCTGCGCCCTTCAAGGTTTTTCGTTTGGGGGAATGGATGAAGAGGTATTTGACGGGGGCGGCGCTGCTCGGCGGCCTTGTCCTCGCCGCGCCGGCCGGGGCAGCGCCCGGGCTGTGCGACATGACGGGCTATGACAGCTTTGCCTGCGACGTGGTCGTCGATGGCGGCGGGCTGACATTCTCGCTCCCCGACGGCCAGGTGTTTGCCTTTGCGCTTACCGCGGACAATTCGGGCCAGGGCTACCGGATAGCGGCTGAGCCAA
Source organism: Devosia sp. FJ2-5-3 (assembly GCF_029201545.1). NCBI lineage: Bacteria > Pseudomonadati > Pseudomonadota > Alphaproteobacteria > Hyphomicrobiales > Devosiaceae > Devosia > Devosia sp. FJ2-5-3. The sequence continues at coordinate 1,531,226 of NZ_CP104007.1, forward strand.
AGCCGGGCCAATTGCCGGTGGAGCTCGGGGTATTCGCGCCAGTGGAGGGGGAGCCCGGCTGCTGGTTCGGTGGCCGCGACGAGATCCGTTTCTGCGCCATGGTGCAGCAATAGGCGGCAGACCGGCAAAAGTCCTCATTCAAGCGGAGCCTTGCTCATGTCAGGCCAACCATTTGCCATAGAAGTCGGTGGGGCGGTTCTGCCCGGGGTGGAACTCGGCGAGGGGCTTCCCGTCGTGTTCCTCCATGCCGGCGTGTGCGACCACCGCATGTGGACCCACCAGATGGAGATGGTGGCCGATGCCGGCTGGCGCGCCATTGCCTATGACCGGCGCGGCTATGGCGATGCGATGAGCCCCGATGAAAGGTTCAGCCACCTTGATGACCTCGAAGCGGTGCTCGAGGCGCTCGATGTCCATGCGGCCATTTTCGTGGGCTGTTCGCTGGGCGGAGGACTGGCGCTCGATTTTGCGCTGCGCCATCCCGGGCGGGTGATCGGGCTCGTGCTGATCGGTACATCGGTGACCGGCGCGCCGTGGTCTGCCACGCAGGTGGAGCAGTCTATCGAAATGGCCGAGGAGGACGCCTGGGAGCGGGGCGACCTCGAGCTGATGAATCGCGTGCAGGCCCATGAATGGCTCGATGGGCCAAGGGCGCAGAGCGGCAGGGTGGGCGGGGAGGCGCGCGCCCTGTTTCTCGACATGAACGCCAAAGCGCTCGCGAAGCCGGCATTGAGCCAGGAAGAAGAGCGGGAGCCGGCGTGGCCGCGCGTTGGCGAAGTGAATAGCCCGTCGCTGCTGATCGTCGGCGACCAGGATTTCACCGCGCTGGTGGACCGGCATGAGCACCTCTCGGAGACCATGCCCAATGCCTTTGCCGTGGTGCTGGAAGGCGTCGCGCACATCCCCAGCATCGAGCGACCCGACCTCATCAACCGCATGCTCGAAGAATTCCTCGATGCCTTCACCGGCGACGAGGACGATGATGATGAGGACGACGAGGAATAGGATAGGCGGCGCAGCGGAAGAAGTGATTCAAGGCGCTGATGCACTGAATCAGTTCCTGCGCGAATTGAGTCAGATTTTCCGCGCAATATCTTGATTTAGCACGGTTTTTGGATGTGGCCCGGCGCTCCTGGAGGGGGCGCCGGGCCGTCTTCATTCAGACCGCGATAATGCCGTCAAAATGCTTGTTCAACTGCGGCGTGGGCAGGTTGGTCAAATCCTTGTCGAGTTCCGCCAGGACCAGTTTCTTGGAGTGATCGGACAATTGCTTGCGGAAATTGCCCAGGGCAATCGGCGCCGCGGCGATCACCAGCCGGTCGAAGGCACCATCGAGCGCCTTGCGGTCGAGTTCCTGTGCGACCGAGCGCACAAATTCGGCCTCGCGGTGCTCGGCGGCATCGGTGCGCGGTTCCATGGCGCTGCGGCCGGCGCCCGCCGAGGAAAAGCCGCGTCCTGGCTTGTCGGTGTTGATGTCCTGGCTCTGGAGGGGAGCGATGGACCATTCAAGGCCGCTGATGCTGGTAAGCCCTTTTCCGGGGCCATTGTGCTCCAGGATGCGTGCCTGGGTGCCGTTGGCGATCAGGATCCAGGTAATGGGCTTTTTCATCTGCTTCTCCTCAGTTGGGACGGACCCGACCGCAGCATTTGCGCCACGGTCATCGAGAGCCAAACGTCCTACTGATGAAAAGGTTGGGGTGACCGGACACCAGTTCAATGGCCGCCCCGATCCTATTGCGAAAATGCTAGGCCGGTTCGCCGCTCTCGACGTGCTGCGTGGTGCGCACAATTTCGGCGATTTGCTGAAAAATCCTGCCATATGGGGTGGCCTCCCGCCAGACGAGGCGCAATTGGCGGCCCGCACTCGGGTCGTCGAGGCGATGGATGGCGATGCGGGGGTCGCTGCCTTCCTTGTCGATTGCGATCTCGGGCAGCAGGGTGACACCCTGCCCATTGGCCACGAACTGGACGATGGTGGAGAGGGAGGTCGCGGCAAAGGTGCGGCTATTGCGATCGTCGTCGAGGCGACAGGCCGAGATTGCCTGGTCGCGAAAGCAATGGCCCTCATCGAGCAGGAGAATGCGTTCGGGCGGTATCTGTGTCAGCGACACCGGATCCGCGCTGGCTTCCCCGCGCTGCGTGGCGAGCACGAAGGCGTCCTCGAACAGCGGTGCGCTGACGAGGCGGGGGCCGGTGCGCGGCGGCTCGGTGGCGATAAGGGCGATGTCGATCGAGCCATCCTCGAGCCCGTCCAGCAGCGTCTCCGTGCGGCTCTCGCTGATGGCAAAGCGCATGTCCGGGAGATCGGCGATCAGCGCGGGAAAAATCTTGGGCAGGAGATAGGGCGCCACGGTCGGGATGAGGCCGAAGCGCAGTGGTCGATCGGGCCTGCCGCCATGGCCGAGAGCAAAATTATTGAGCTTGTCGGCGGCTTCGACCGAAGCCTCGGCCAGCGCCACGAACTCCCGGCCAAAGGGGGTAAGACGGACGCCCGCCTTGCCCCGATCAAAGAGCGCCGTGCCGCAAATTTGCTCGAGGGCAAGAATTTGCTGGGACAGCGCCGGCTGGGATACGGCACAGGCTTCGGCGGCGCGACCGAAATGGCCGGCGCGCGCGACGGCGAGGGCGTATCGCATCTGTTTGATCGTGATTGGCAAGATAAGTTCACCTTATCGGTGGGGAATGAATAATCGATTGGCCTTATGAGTGCCAGCCCCCTATAACGCCCTCAACAAGAAAAGGGTGCCCACATGAACGACATTATCAATCCCGCTCCTGCCTCCGACGCTCCGGCCGGCAAGTGCCCCGTTGATCATGGTGCCAAGTCCGCTCGGTCCAATCGCGACTGGTGGCCCAACCAGCTCGATATCTCGGTATTGCATCAGCATTCCGCCCAGGCCAATCCGCTGGGCGCGGCATTCAACTATGCCGAAGAGTTCAAGAAGCTCGACTATGAGGGCCTCAAGGCCGATCTGCGTGCGCTGATGACGGATTCGCAGGACTGGTGGCCGGCTGACTTCGGCCATTACGGTCCGCTCATGGTCCGCATGGCCTGGCACTCGGCCGGCACTTATCGCGTGCAGGACGGTCGTGGCGGTGGCGGCGCGGGACAGCAGCGTTTCGCCCCGCTCAATTCCTGGCCCGATAACGTCAATCTCGACAAGGCGCGTCGCCTGCTCTGGCCGATCAAGAAGAAATTCGGCAACCGCATTTCCTGGGCTGACCTCTTCATCCTGACCGGCAACGTCGCGCTCGAATCCATGGGCTTCAAGACTTTTGGTTTTGCCGGTGGCCGCGTCGACACCTGGGTGCCCGAGCTCGATATCTATTGGGGCCAGGAAGGCGAATGGCTCTCGGACGCCGAGCGCTACCAGGGCGAGCGCGAGCTCGATAGCGCGCTGGCGGCCGTGCAGATGGGCCTCATCTATGTGAACCCCGAGGGCCCGGCCGGCAATCCCGACCCGCTCGCCTCGGCGCGCGACATTCGCGACACCTTTGCCCGCATGGCGATGAACGACTACGAGACCGTAGCGCTGATCGCGGGTGGCCACACATTCGGCAAGACCCATGGTGCCGGTCCCGCCGACAATGTGGGCGCGGAGCCGGAAGCGGCAGGGCTTGAGGCGCAGGGCCTGGGCTGGGACAACAAGTTTGGCACCGGCAAGGGCGCCGACACCATCGGGTCGGGCCTCGAAGTGACCTGGACGACGACGCCGACCAAGTGGAGCAACAACTTCCTCTGGAATCTGTTCGGCTATGAGTGGGAGCTGACCAAGTCCCCGGCCGGCGCACATCAGTGGATTCCCAAGCACGGCATGGGCGCCAATACGGTTCCCGATGCGCACCACGCCGACAAGCGTCATGCGCCGGCCATGCTGACCTCGGACATCGCCCTGCGGGTCGACCCCAATTACGAAAAGATCGCCCGCCGCTTCCTCGAGAACCCGGACGAGTTCGCCGACGCGTTTGCCCGTGCCTGGTTCAAGCTGACGCACCGCGACATGGGTCCCAAGGCCCGCTATCTCGGTCCCGAGGCACCGGCCGAAGACCTGATCTGGCAGGATCCGCTGCCGGCTCGCGACTTCGCTGTCATCGACGACGCCGATATCGCCATCCTCAAGGGCAAGATCTTGGCTTCGGGCCTTTCGGTTGCGGAGCTGGTGTCGACGGCCTGGGCATCCGCCTCGACCTATCGCTTCTCCGATATGCGCGGTGGCGCCAATGGTGCCCGCGTGCGTCTGTCGCCGCAGCGCAATTGGGAGGTGAACAAGCCCGAGCAGCTGACTCGCGTGCTGGAAGTGCTCGAAGGCATCCAGACCGCGTTCAACAGCGCCCAGACCGGCACCAAGAAGGTGTCGCTGGCCGATGTCATCGTGCTGGCGGGCACTGTCGCGGTTGAGCGCGCAGCGCTCGATGCCGGGGTGGTGGTCGAAGTTCCGTTCACGCCGGGTCGCGTCGATGCGTCTGCCGAACAGACCGACGCGGATTCGTTCAAGTGGCTGGAGCCGATCGCCGATGGCTTCCGCAACTATTATCGTCCGCACCGCCTGTCGGCTGAAGCTGCGCTGGTCGACAAGGCCCAGCTTCTCGGCCTGTCGGCTCCGGAGATGACGGTGCTGGTCGGCGGCCTGCGCGTGCTCAAGGCGGGCGTCAATGACCATGGCGTGTTCACCAATCGTCCGGAACAGCTGACGAACGACTTCTTCGTCAATCTTCTGGATATGGCAACGCAGTGGAAGCCGGCCGGCGACGGCGTCTACCAGGGCACGGACCGGGTCACCGGCGAAGCCCGCTGGACCGCAACCCGCGCCGACCTCATCTTCGGTTCGCACAGCCAGCTGCGTGCCATGGCCGAAGTCTATGGCCAGGCCGATGCGGGCGAAAAGTTCGCCCGGGACTTCGTCGCCGCCTGGACCAAGGTGATGAACGCCGATCGCTTCGATCTCGTCTGATCGATTGCAAGAGAGTTGAGAGAAGGCTCCGGGTTTTCCCGGAGCCTTTTTTCTATGGGGACCAGGACTTAGGGCAGGATCGGTCGAGCTTTATTCAAATTGCCCCCCGCGCCTTCAGGCGGTGCAAGCGAGTTCGGTCCAGATTGGTGCTGGACTGCGGTAGTCACCGGGAGAAGGCTGATGAGTGAATTTGACGAGGGCAGCCGGGCATTTGCGAGTTTTCGCGTGTTGAACGGTGAAGACAGCCTGTCCGAACGGGATCAGCTCTTCCGCAACATGGCCAAGCTCTTCAGCTATGTGTCGGACCGCTGCGACGACGACCAAGTGGCTCAATATGACGAAGCGCTGTGCCTTCTCGCCGAATTGGTGGAGGTCGAGGCGCGCGTCCATGTCGCCAAAATCCTGGCACCGCTGCAAAGGGCGCCAGGCACCGTCGTGGTCAAGCTGGCCAATGACGACATCGAGGTCGCCCGGCCGCTGCTGGAGTTTTCGACCGTTCTCAGCGATGACGATCTGATCGAAATCATTGCCAGGCAAAGCGAGGCCCACAGGCTCGCCATTGCCGGCAGGGCGGTGGTGCCGGAGCGGGTTGGCGAAGCGATCGTCGAGCACGGCGAGACCAGTTCGGTCATTCGCCTCGTGCGCAATTCGAACGCGGAGTTCGGGCGCTCGACGCTGGAAAAGCTGGTCGAGCGCGCCAAGACCAATGCCGAAATCGCCGCCGATCTGCGCAATCGCGCCGAGATCGACTGGAAGTCGCTGCGGGGCGAGATCGATTCTGTCGCCGGCAAGGTGCTCGAGAGCCTGGGCGAGGTCGATGGCCGCTTCGATCCGGTGACGGCCGGCAAGGTCAATGCCGTTGTTTACAACCGCATCCGAAACCGGGCCGGCTTTAACGGCCAGGAGTGGAAGGTCGCCTATAACCAGGTCAAGGCGCTGCACGACCGCAAGCAATTGGATGAGCGGGCCATGACGCGGTTTGCCCGGTTCGGCTATGGGCACCATGCGGCCGCGGCTCTTGCCGTGATGCTGCGGGTCTCGCCTGAAATCGTCGTCAAATGGCTGGCCAGCCAGGACTACGCGGCTGTGACGGTCGCCATGCGGGCGCTCAAGATGGAGGCCGAGCTCTTCCTGGCCACTGTGGCGGTGCTGCCTTGGCGCGATCTTCCCACCGAAGCGGATCGCACCATGGTCGCAAGCCGGTTTGCGGCGCTCGACGATGAAGAGGCGGCGAGCATTTTCGAGCTGTGGCGCGCCCACTCTTTCCGCCGCCGCGCGGCCGCGCCGGAAACACGGGTCGCCATGCGCGCCTGAGGGGCGAATGGGGAGATCTCGCATTGAGATTTCCCCAGCCACAATTTCTGCTGGACCAATCGCCCGCACCGAATATAAAGATATCTTTATATCAGGTGGGCGATGAGCGATTTGACCGAATTGGTGGGCGTGTTGAAGGCTGCGGGCGAGGGCACGCGGTTGCGCCTCCTCGCATTGCTGGCTGACGGCGACCATTCGGTCAAGGATTTGACCGAGATTCTCGACCAGAGCCAGCCCCGCGTTTCGCGCCATCTCAAGCTGCTTGCCGATGCGGGCCTCGTGCAGCGCCATGCCGAAGGTGCCTGGGCCTATTACGGTCTGGCGCCAAGCGGCAAGGGCGCCGAACTCGCGCGCTGGCTGGTGGCCCGCCTTGCCCATGACGATGGCGAACGGCTGCGGGACAAGGCGCGACAGGACGAAATCTTTTCGGCGCAGCAGGCAAGGGCAGGGGCCTATTTCGCCAAGGTTGCCGACAGCTGGGACCTGCTCAAGACGCTCCACGTGCCGGAAGCTGCGGTTGAAGCGGCCATGCTCGAGACACTCGAGGGGCGCGTGGCGGATCTGCTGGTCGATCTGGGCACGGGGACCGGGCGGATGCTCGAAGTCCTCGCCCCGCGTTTCCGGCGCGGCATCGGCGTCGATTCGAGCCGAGAGATGTTGGCGGTAGCGCGGGCGCGACTGGCTGCTGCCGGGTTGACGCATGCGCAGGTGCGGCTGGGCGATATCGCCGCGCTCGATCCCGCCATCGGCCCGGCCGATGTGATCACCATCCATCAGGTGCTGCATTATTTCGACGATCCGGGCCGCATGCTGGCGCAGGCGAGACGCCTGCTGCGACCGGGCGGGGAAATCCTCATCGTCGATTTCGCGCCCCATGACCTCGAATTCCTGCGGACCGAGCATGCCCATAGGCGGCTTGGTCTTTCCAGGGAGCAGATGAATGCCTGGGCGGATGCCGCCGGCCTCGATGTGCGCGCCGTCCAGGAATTTCCCAGCAACACTTCGGATCGCGGGCTGACAGTGTGCCTGTGGCACCTCGGCGACCGCAAATAACGGAACAGAATTATGATCGACGACAATCTTCGCGCCAGCCGACTGACCGCCGACAAGCGCCCGGACCTGCAGCTTTCCTTCGAATTCTTCCCGCCCAAGACCGACGCGATGGAAGAGCGGTTCTGGGACAGCATCGGCAAGCTGGCGCCGCTCAAGCCGCGCTTCGTATCGGTCACCTATGGCGCCGGCGGCACGACGCGCGAGCGCACGCTGCGCATGGTCAGCCGGATCACGACGGATACGGGTGTGCCGGCGGCGGCGCATCTGACCTGCGTTGGCGCCAGCCGCGCCGAAGTCGACGCCGTGGTTGAGGGGTACAAGCAGGCGGGCGTCAATCGCATCGTGGCCCTGCGTGGCGATCCGCCGGAAGGCGTCGGCCATCCGTTCACACCCCATCCCGATGGATATCGGGACGCCGCCGATCTCGTTGCCGGCATTCGCCGCATCGGCGATTTCGACATTTCGGTCGCCGCCTATCCGGAAAAGCATCCGCAAAGCGCGGACTGGGATGCCGATATCGATAATTTGAAGCGCAAGCTCGATGCCGGCGCCGACCGTGCGATCACGCAGATGTTTTTCCGCAATTCGGACTATCTCCGGTTCGTCGAGCGGGCCCGAAAGGCCGGTATCACCGCGCCGATCGTTCCGGGCATCCAGCCCATCCACAGCTTCAAGCAGATCTCCGGATTTGCCTCGCGCTGCGGCGCTTCGATCCCCGACTGGCTGGCGGAACGCTTTGAAGGACTTGAGGAAGATCCGGAAACGCACGCCCTGGTGGCGGCGGCGGTCGCGGCCGAGCAAGTCACCGAACTGCTCGACGAGGGCGTCACCGAATTCCATTTCTACACGCTCAATCGCTCCAATCTGGTGCTGGCCCTCGCTCGGCTGCTCGGGCGTCGTTCCGAGAGCTGATGGGCGCGTTCAGCCCCGGTTCATCCGGGGCAGACCAAGACTACGCGCTGGCCTTCATAAAATGGCCACCAATCTGGGTTTGAACGCCCAAAATATTGCGACGCAGAGCGGAGCTCCTTGACTATGAAACTTGATCGCCGCCTCACAAATGGCCTCGCCTGGGCCGGGGCGTTGCTCGTCGTCGGCGTGCCCGTGGCCGATTTCTTCATTGGCCGGATGAGCGAGACCGACATGGCGCGCGCCAGCGTGGTCGATGCCGGAAACAGCACGCCGGTTGCCGCGCCAATCGCCAGTGTCGAACCGGCCGGCGAGACTGCGTCGAACGCGGCAGTCGCGCCGGTAAAGAGCGCGGCGCTCGACAAGCCCGCCGTGGGGGGTGACGCGGTTCAGAGCTATATCGACGCCGGAAAGTCCTTGCCCAGCTATATCACCGGCGGAGATGCCGGGTCGGTCGCCGATAAACCGCAACAGAGTGCCGCCGTGCCGACGCCGGTTCAGGCCGGCAATCCGCCGGCTGCGGTTCCTGCATCCACGCCGACCGCTCCGGTCGTCGCCGCCGTGCCGTCCAGTGCGGAAGCGCGTCCGCCGGCAGCAACGACGCCTCCGGTCGAGACTGTGGCCATACTGCCGCCCAAGGTGGCGCCCGTGCCCATGCCGCTATCGATGCGGCCGCGGGTGGCTGTCGCCCCGCAGGCAAGCGTCCCCCAGGCACCCGTCCTGATTGTCGACGAGCCGGCTCCGGTCCGGGGCGCGCCGTCGCCGGTGATCACGGCCGACGATCTCGAGGGGTGGGAAACCGGTCCGCTGTCCGACTTCCTCGCGCAGCGCCAGCAGCAGGGCAGCAGCGCCGTCTATCAGGTGCAGCCGAACGAGAATTCCTATGAAACCGAAGGCTTCTGGCTCGATGAGGCGCCGCGTGGCAACCGTCGCGGCGGGGGCTTCCCCTCGGCTTATGATAATGACTACTTCATGCCCTTCGCGCCCTAGAGCATTTCACCGCGTCGTTGACGCGATGAAATCACTCTAGGTCCTTGTTTTGTCGCGCTTCCGAACCGGAAAAGTGGTGTCCACTTTTCCTGGAAGCGCTCTAAGCGCATGGCTGCCACCATTTAGAGGCATGGACCGTTCAGACCACAACCGCTAGTATGACTGGCAGGTCGCCCAGTGGCGCGACGGGGCGGAAAGGCGGACAAATGCTGTGCTGCGTACGCAAGGCGGAAGAGAATCGCGATATTCGCGAACGGCTCGCCCGCTTTCTCGGGTCCTTCTCGCGCCGCACCGGCGTGGCCGGACACATCGCCAATATTCTCGATCCCGACAATTGGTTGCCGGGTGGCCGCGAGGCCGCATTCACGCTGGCGCTGATCGCGCTGTCGGCCAAGATGGCCATGGCCGATGGCGCGGTGACGGCATCGGAAGTGCGCGCCTTCAACGCCACCGTCGAGATCGCCAAGGGGCAGGAGCCCCAGATCGAACGCCTGTTCAACCTCGCCCAGCAGGATGTCGCCGGATACGACGCCTATGCCCGCAAGGTGGCGCGCTTTTTCGCCGATGCGCCCGAAACACTCGAGCATGTCCTTGATGGGCTGTTCTTCATCGCCACGGCAGACGGCATGGTGCATGAGGCAGAGCTCGATTACCTGCGCTCGGTCAGTGCCATCTTCGGCTTCGACGAAGTGCGTTTCGAGCAGATCGCGGCTCAGCACGTCATGCTCGACGAGAGCGTCGATCCCTATATGGTTCTCGGTCTGACCCACGATGCGCCCCCCGAAGAAGTGCGCCGGGTCTATCGCCTGCTGGTGGCCGAGCATCATCCGGACCGGCTGATTGCCAAGGGCGTGCCCGAAGAACTGATCGATGTCGCCACCGCCCGGATGTCGGCAATCAATCTGGCCTATCAGGCGATTACAAAGCCCAAGGCGCAACCATTGCTCACTTGACTGCAAACGCGGCGTCCCGCACAAGACGCCGGCCAGTTGACCGGGTGGCCGCTGGCAGTGGGGTAACCCTCTGCCAGAGGAAAGTCCGGGCTCCATCGGAACACGGTGACGGCTAACAGCCGCCGGGGGCGACCCCAGGGAAAGTGCCACAGAAAGCAAACCGCCGATCTTCGGATCGGTAAGGGTGAAAGGGTGCGGTAAGAGCGCACCGGGCGCCTGGCAACAGGGGCCGCACGGTAAACCCCACCGGGAGCAAGACCAAATAGGGATGACGCGGGGAAACCCAGCCTGTTTCGAGGCCATGTCGTCCGGGTTGGTTGCACGAGTGCCCTGGTAACAGGGGCCACAGATGAATGGTCACCACGTCGCGCAAGCGGCCCTACAGAACCCGGCTTATAGGTCAACTGGCTCTTGACCCTCCCAAACCCTGGAAGGCATTCACCCACGGGCGTTGCGCGCCCCGAAGGCGCGTCGCCGCATGCGCTGCAATTCGCCAAAATCCTGACATTGCGCTGAAATTTCCGTGATCTGCATGGCCTGCCGTGCAGGCCTGCGGCTGGAGCATGGGTGGTGCAATGCTGGCGCAATCTCCGCCAGACATCTGTGGCGCGTCATCTCGAGAAAAGGAATTCACCATGAAGAAGCTCGCAGCAGCCGCCCTCGCAGCAATCGTCGTTTCCAGCATTGCCGCACCGGCATTTGCCCAGACCGTCCAGAACTGCGCGTTCAAGGATCAGGTCCTCTGCAAGGTCGAGACCCTTTCCAACACCAAGGAAGACTAATCCGTCTTCTGTCTGGTTTGAATTTGAAGGCCCCCGGAATATCGCCGGGGGTTTTTGCGTTTTTGCGCTCCAGAAACCCTTGCGTGCATGCCTCAAATGCGGGGCATCGCTTGCGATTGGCGCCACATGCCGGTAAGGGCTGGCCTTCCCATTTTCCGCCTGACGTGGCGGGGACATGACGCCTGTTGGAGTTCTGCGCGCGATGCCCCTGACAACACCTTATTACCTGATCGACGAAACCCTGCTTGAACGCAATCTGGCGCGGATCGATCAACTGCGCGCCGCCTCGGGCGCGAAATGCCTGCTTGCGCTCAAGTGTTTTGCCACCTGGTCGACATTCGAGCAGATCGCTCCGCACATGGACGGGACGACCTCGTCCTCGCTCAACGAAGTGCGGCTCGGCCGTGAGAAATTTGCCGGCGAGACGCATGCCTATTCGGTTGCCTGGTCGGACGACGAAATCGACGAAGCGATCGCCAATGCCGACAAGATCATCTTCAACTCGGCCAACCAGCTCGAGCGCTTCGCCGACAAGGCGCGGCACCTCGCCATCGGCCTGAGGGTCAATCCAGGCGTCAGCCACTCCCATTTCGATCTTGCCGATCCGGCGCGTCCGTTCAGTCGCCTTGGCGAGTGGGATGCGGCGCGGATCGAGGCGGTCATGGACCAGGTGTCAGGCTTCATGATCCACTGCAATTGCGAGAATGACTCGGAGGAGGCGTTCTCCGATTTGCTCGATCGCATCGAAGAAAAGCTTGGTGGTTTCCTCTCCCGTCTCGATTGGGTGAGCCTTGGCGGTGGCATCCACTTCACCAGGGACGGCTATCCGATCGACCAGCTTGCCGAAAGATTGCGCCGCTTTGCCGAGCGATTCGATGTGCAGGTCTATCTCGAGCCCGGCGATACGGTGGTGACCGATACGACGACGCTCGAGGTCAGTGTGCTCGACGTCATCGAGAACGGCAAGGCCGTCGCCATTGTCGATAGTGCGGTGGAGGCCCATATGCTGGACCTGCTGGTCTATCGGGAGAGCGCCTCTGTTGCGCCCAATACGGGCGGGCATCGCTACATGATTGCCGGAAAATCCTGCCTTGCAGGTGATGTTTTCGGTGAATTTGACTTCGAAAAGCCGCTGGAAGTGGGCGATCGCATAGCGTTCCTCAATGCCGGCGGGTACACGATGGTCAAGAAGAACTGGTTCAACGGCGTGGCCATGCCCTCTATAGCCATCCGCCGAAAGAATGGTGCGGTCGATCTTATCCGGGAATTCGGCTATACGGACTACGTCGCCAGCCTCTCCTGAGAGGGGCTGATATCGTCAACCACCAATAAGGTGTTTCGTGTCAATTGAAGAAAAACGTACTGATCATCGGTGCCGGAGGTGTCGCGCAGGTCGCAGCCGTTAAGGCTGCAATGCACAACGACGTGCTCGGGGACATCAACATCGCTTCGCGAACTCTCGACAAATGCCAGGCGATCATCGCCGGCGTGCTCGAGAAAAAGGCGCTGAAGCGTCCTGGGCTGCTTGCCGCTCACCAGCTCGACGCAATGGATGTCGAGGCCACCAAGGCGCTCATCCGCCGCACCAAAAGCCAGATCGTCATCAATGCCGGTTCGGCCTTCCTCAACATGTCCGTGCTGCGGGCCGCCATCGAGACGGGCGCCGCCTATATCGACACGGCCATTCACGAAGATCCTGCCAAGGTGTGCGAGACGCCGCCCTGGTACGGGAACTATGAGTGGAAGCATCGCGAGGAGTGCGAGCGCAAGGGCATCACCGCCATTCTCGGCGCAGGGTTCGACCCTGGTGTCGTCAACGCCTATGCGGCGCTGGCTGCGGAGCACTATTTCGACAGCATCGACAGTATCGATATCATCGACGTGAATGCGGGCAGCCATGGCCGCTATTTCGCGACCAATTTCGATCCCGAGATCAATTTCCGCGAATTTACCGGTACGGTGTGGAGCTGGCAGCAGAGCCAGTGGACGGCGAACAAGATGTTCGAGGTCAGCCGCACTGACGAGTTGCCGGTGGTTGGATCGCACAAGACCTATCTGACTGGGCATGACGAGCTGCATTCGCTCTCGGCCAATCTGGACGTGCCGGATATCCGGTTCTGGATGGGCTTTGGCGAGCACTACATCAATGTCTTTACGGTGTTGAACAATCTCGGCCTCCTCTCGAACGAGCCGGTTGTCACCGCCGAAGGGCAGGAAGTGGTGCCGCTCAAGGTGGTCAAGGCCGTTCTGCCCGATCCGGCCTCTCTGGCGCCCGACTATGCCGGCAAGACCTTTATCGGCGACCTCGTCAAGGGAATGCGGGGCGGGGTGGCGTCGGAGGTGTTGATCTACAACATCTGCGACCACGAAGAAACCTTCGCCGAAACCGGTAGCCAGGCCATTTCCTATACGGCCGGCGTGCCGGCCGTGGCCGCGGCCATCCTCATCGCCAAGGGCGAGTGGGATTGCCACCACATGGTCAATGTCGAGGAATTGCCGCCAGTGCCGTTCATCAGCCTGCTCAACCGGATGGGCCTGCCCACCCGCATTCGCGACGGCCGGGGCGACCGGGCGCTGACCGATGAAGAGATGCGTTCGCTGCGTCCGGTTTCGACGCGCCTCGGCGTCTCCTAAGTCCAGACATGAGTTGCGGCCGGTTCATCGACCGGCCGCAATTGTTTTTTGTTGATTAGGTCATTCACCGCGTCGGCAACGCGATGAGACCACTCTAAGTCCCTATTTCGTTGCGCTTCCGAACCGGAAAAGTGGTGTCCACTTTTCCGGGAAGCGCTCTAGATGGGGAACGTCACCGTCACGCGCGTCCCAGGTCCTGCCTGGTCGTAGGACACGTCGGCCGCCAGGCTGTGGGCCATGGCCTTGACGATGCGGCTTCCAAGGCCCGTACCCTGCGGCACGCCCTGGCCGGTCCAGCCGACACCATCATCTTCGACCAGGAGCTTTGCCATTCCATCCTGCTGGGCCATGGCCACGCGCACTTCCCCGAGTTCGCGTCCGGCATAGGCGTATTTCAGCGCATTGGTGACAAGCTCGGTGAGGATGACGCCCAGCCATGCCACTTTCTCGGTCGGCAGGTGGAAGCTCTCGACCTTGACCTTGAGTTCGGCCGTCTGCCCTTCCGATTGCATTGAGGTTCCCAGCTCGCAGGCCAGGCTCTTGATATAGTCGGAGATCTCGACCGAATGGACGTCCTCTGCGGAGTAGAGATGGCGATGGACGCCGGCAATCGCATGGATGCGGGCCTGGGTTTCCGACAGCGCGCGCTTGGCCTCGGGGTCGGACACGGCGTTGGACTGCAGTCCAACGAGGGCCGCGACCATTGCCAGCGAATTGGCCACGCGGTGATTGACCTCGCCGAGCAACATTTCGGCGCGCTCGCGAGCCTCATGGACCTCGCGCTCGGCCTTGGCCTTGGCGCGCACCAGCCGCACATGATCGACGGCGTGGTCTATCGCTGACAGAAGCAGTTCCATGAACTCTTCCGACAGCGTCTTGGGCACGAAATCGGTCGCGCCGGCCTTGAGCGCCGCAACCGCAATCGCGGTTTCGGCCGATCCGGTCACGTAGACCACGGCCGGTTTATCCTCGAGATCGGTCATCTTCTCGAGTATGTCGAGGCCGGTTCCCGTGGGCAGATAGTGGTCGAGCGTGACAACATCGATGCCGCCGCGGCGAATGATCTCGAGCCCTGCCTCGCCACTGCTTGCGTGCTCAAACTCATAGCCGCGCCGTTCCAGAGCCCTTTGCAACAAACGGGCAAGGCCTGGATCGTCGTCGATATAGAGAACTTGCGGCTTACGGTTCGGCATGGTCGATCAATCGGCCTCTGGGATCTGCATGACCGAAAAGAACAGTCCGAGCTGCTTGATGGCATTGGCAAAGCCGTCATAGTCGACCGGCTTGGTGATGTAGACATTGGCGCCCAGATCGTAGCAGCGCTGAATTTCGCGCTGATCATCCGTGGTCGTCAGCACCACGACCGGGGAGCGGCGCGTGTGCTCGTTGCCCTTCACCTTTTCGAGAATGTCGATGCCGGTCATGTCGGGCAGGTTGAGGTCGAGCAGCACCAGCAATTGCCGGCCCTTGTTGACGAGGCCAGTGCCATCCGGGCCGAGGAGATAAGCAATGGCATCGGTGCCGTTGGCAAACGGCACGATCTCATTGGCGACGCCGGCGCGGCGGATGTTCTTCTCGATCAGGCGCGCATGGCCCTCATCGTCTTCGATCATGATGATTGTTACGGGGCGCGCGTCGTTCATCGGTCGATTTTTCCTAGGTAGGACCGCACGTCACGCGGCAAGTTGATATGAAATGTCGTGCCCTCGCCGAGTTGCGAGGTCAAGGTAATGTCGCCGCCGAGGCTGCGGACCATGGTGCGCACATGGGCCAGGCCGATGCCTTCGCCAGGCTGGCTCTGCGCCCCGGAACGCCGGAACAGCTCGAATACACGCTCATGGTCGGTTTCGGCAATGCCCCTGCCATTATCCTGGACGTCGACGAGTACGCGGTTGCCCGGCAGGTGGCGCGAGCGGACGGTGAGCTTGAGGGGGCGGTCCGGCTGCTGGTACTTGATGGCGTTGTCGAGCAGATTGCCGAGGATCTGTTCGAGCGAGAGCTTGTCGCTCACCAGCTTGCTGGCCCGCAGATCGGTCGAGGTCTCGCCGGACTTGTCGGCAATCTGGTGGTGCACGGCGGCCAGGGAATTGTTGACCAGCTCTTCGAGATCGAGCGCATCGGGCTTGAGCTGGCGCCGTCCCTCGCGCGAAATCTTGAGGATGGCATTGATGAGCCCGTCCATCTTTCGCGTTGCGGCACGAATGAAGGTAATGGCTTCGGGCAGGTCCTCGGTGGCGGCGATCCTTGCTTCGTCGAAGGCTGGATTGTCCTCGGCCGGCTTGCCTTCCATATAGGTCCGCAGCGTGTCGACGCTGGTTTCCATCTCGCTGGTGAAGCCCATGATGTTGACCAGCGGGGCGCGGAGATCGTGGGTGACGATATAGGCGAAGCGCTGGATTTCTTCATTGGCCTTGCCCAGGTCCGAAGTGCGCTCGCGCACCCGTTCTTCGAGGCCGGAATTGGCATCTTCCACTTCACGCCGGGCCTGGTTGAGTTCCTGCGTGTAGCGCAAGACGGTCCATATGGCGCCCAGGACGACGATGAGGATGATGGCGCCGCCGCCTATGGATACCCATCGCAGGGCATTGGTGGTGCCGCGCTGGTTGTTCACGCCGATGGTGAGCTGGTCGTCGATGTCGCTGAGGAAGGTCTCGAAAAAAGCACGGGCGCCGTCCATGGCAGCCTTGCCGCGATCAGTGCGGACCTGCGCGACGGCCTCCTCGACACGGCCCTGGCGCGCCAGCTCGATTGTCTCCGACATTTCTCGCAGCTTGAAGCCGATGTTCTGCTCCAGTTCGGCGAGCGCTTCGTTAGCGGCCGGGTAGGGCGCCAATTGAGCCTTCAGCCTTTCAAGCCCGCCGGCGACGCGCGGCAAAGCGTTCTCATAAGGCTCGAGATATGCGGGTTCGAGCGTGATGATATAGCCGCGCTGGCTGGTCTCGATGTCCTGCAGCATGGCGCGGAGGTCGATCACGGAACGGCGAAGGGCACGGGCCTCGGTCACTTCGTCGAAGTAACCCTGAGACCGCTCCACCAGCCACACATTGGTGCCGACGATGCCAAGCAAGGCCAGCAATCCGACGAGAAGCATAAGGGCGGTCGTTCTGACGAAAGATTTGCTGGTTATGGGCATTATCTATTCCGTTGGCGTCGCACTTTCATGGCGTGAATGCGGGTGCAGAGCAATATGCCGGCCCCAATCGCGGTCGAATTTCTTTGCAGGACTGGATCTTGGTTGAAACAGGAATGGGAAACAAAATCTTAATCGTCACCATGCGATTGTCGCGGCCAGTGTTTTAACGGCCGAGTGGTCGCGAGTGGAGTTCTGGCCGACATGGGCAAGCGTATCCTGCCCGAAATAGAAGCGTCAGGCGGTCCGCATGTGCCGGTGCTGCTCGAAGAGGTCGTGGCGGCCCTCGCGCCGCTGGCCGGCAGCCGCGTGGTCGATGGCACGTTCGGGGCCGGGGGATATTCGCGTGCGCTGCTGGAAGCGGGCGCGGAAGTGATTGCGATCGATCGCGATCCCTCCGTCCTCCCGCATGCCGAAAAGCTCAAGCAGGACTTCCCTGAGCGCTTCACCTTCCTTCCGGGCACATTTTCACAATTGGACGCCTTGGCGGGTCCTTATGCGCCGATCAACGGCGTGGTCCTCGACATCGGGGTGAGTTCGATGCAGCTGGATGAAGCCGGGCGCGGCTTTTCCTTCATGCGCGACGGCCCGCTCGACATGCGCATGAGCCAGTCCGGCGAGAGCGCGGCCGATCTGGTCAACACCCTCGAACAGGACGACCTCGCCAATCTGCTGTTTGCGTTCGGGGAAGAGCGCAAGTCGCGCCGTATCGCCCAGTTCATCGTTTCCGCGCGGGCCGAGGCGCCCATCGAAACGACGCTGCAGCTGGCAAAGATCATCGAAAAGGCGATCGGCCGCAAACCCGGCGACGCGCATCCGGCAACGCGCTCGTTCCAGGCACTGCGGATCGCGGTCAATGGCGAACTCGAGCAATTGGTCGAGGGTCTGTTTGCGGCAGAGCGCCTTCTGGCCGAGGGTGGGCGACTGGCGGTCGTCAGTTTCCACTCTCTCGAAGACCGCATCGTCAAGCGCTACTTCGATCCCGACAAGGCCGGGCCGGCACAGTCGCGGCATCTGCCGCAGGTGGCGTCCGAGGCGCGGCGCTGGGATCCGGTTTCCAAGGCGATAAAACCGGGCGCTGCCGAGCTGGCGCGCAATCCGCGGGCGCGATCATCGGTTTTGCGGTGCGGGACGCGCACCTCGGCCGCGGCGCGTGAAGTGCGGCTTGATGGTCTGGGCGTCCCCAATTTCCGGGGGCGCAATTGATCCGTCGCATCAACGTCTTCCTCATCCTGACAAGCATTCTGATGCTCATCGGCGTCTATATGTTGAAGTTCTCCATCGAGGGCACGGCGTCCGAACGCTCTGCCCTGCAGGCCTTCATTTCCGAGCAGGAGGGGCAGCTTTCCCTGCTTCAGGCCGACTGGGCCGTGCTGAACCAGCCGGCCTATATCGAACCCATCGTGCGTCGCCATCAGGCGGAACTGGCGATCGAACAGGTCAAGCAGGAGCAGTTCGGCGCCTTCGACGCCTTGCCGATGCGCCCGGCCAAGCCCGACAGCGCGGCCATGGATGCCCTGTTCGAGGCCATCGACAATGGCATCGATCCGATCGATGCCATCCTTGAGCTGGAAGGGATTGAGTGATGGCCGTTCTCGGCGATGATTTCGCACCAACCATTTCGCTCGATGGTGGCCGCAAGGCTCGTGGCAACCTGACCCAGGCCCGCATTCGCTGGATGATCCTGGCGCTGGTCATCGGCTTTTCCCTCGTCGGCGGCCGGCTGATCCAGCTCGGTTTCGTTGAGACCGACCAGCGCATCGAAGGCCAGGCGCGCGACGTGATCACGGCGAGCCGGCCGCCGATTCTGGATCGAAACGGGCTCGAGATGGCCGTCGATATCCGTGTGCCCTCGCTCTATGCAGAGCCGCGCCGCATCGTCGATGTCGAGGAAGCCGTGCAAAAGCTGCGCACCGTCCTGCCCGATATCGACGAGAAATGGCTGCGCAACCGGCTGACGGGCGATCGTGGCTTTGTCTGGATCAAGCGCGAACTGACACCGGCGATCCAGGAACAGGTGATGCGCCTGGGACTGCCGGGGGTGGATTTCATCACCGAGTCGAAGCGCTTCTACCCGGCCATGAATGAAGCGGCGCACATTCTCGGATCCACCAATGTGGACAATCAGGGGATTGCCGGCATCGAGCGGCACATGGACAGCGAATCCATCGCCCTGCTGCAGGAACTTGGCCTCGCGCGCGGCAATGCGCTGACACCGGTCGAGCTCAGCGTCGACATGCGCGTCCAGCACGTCATGCACGACCAGCTGACCGACGCCATGGAACGCTACCAGGCCATCGCCGCTGCCGGCATCATGCTCGACATCTACACCGGCGAAGTCATCGCCCTGGCTTCGCTCCCCGATTTCAATCCCAACGAACCGGCCAGCGCCCTCGTCAAGGACACATTCAACCGGATCACCGCCGGCATTTTCGAGCCGGGCTCGATCTTCAAGACCGTGACCATCGCCGGCGCGCTCGACGCGGGGGCTGTGCGGATTACCGACACGTTCGATGCGCGATACGGGGTCCGCTTCGGTCGCTTCACCATCAGCGATTTCCACGGCAAATACCGCATTCTGTCGCTGCCGGAGGTCTACAAATATTCCTCCAATATCGGCACGATCCGCGTCATGCAGGCGCTGGGCAAGGAGAATTTCCGGGCCTTCCTCAACCGGATGGGCTTTGACGCCCGCGTCCAGTTCGAACTGCCCGAGATGCGCCTGCCGACAGTGCCGAAGGAATTTTCCGAGGTCGGCGCGGCCACCGCGTCGTTCGGGCATGGCCTGTCCGTCTCGCCCCTGCACATGGTTACGGCCTATTCGGCTTTCGTGAATGGGGGCAATTATGTTCCACCAACGCTCTATAAGCGTGATATTGCCGAGGCCGAGCAGCATTACACACGCGTGGTGCAGCCCCAGACCAGTGAATTGATGCGGTATCTCATGCGGATCAACGCCATCGAGCCGGGCGGCTCCGGCTCGCAGATGAACAAGCTTGCCCTCGGCTATCGCGTCGGCGGAAAAACCGGCACCGCGGAAAAGGTGGTCGATGGCCGCTATTCCTCGAGCAAGGTGACGAACTTCTTCGCCTCGGCCTTCCCGCTCGACAATCCGCGCTATGCCATGGTCATCCTCGTCGATGAGCCCAAGGCCGAAAATCCGCAGTCAGGCACGACCGCAGGATGGAATGCCGGGCAGGTTACCGGCCGGATCATCCAGCGCGTTGCACCAATGCTTGGCGTCGCTCCTGACTTCAGTGAAGTGCTGGATCAACAACTCGTCCCGTCCGTACTCAGATAGATCGATCCCGAAGGATTTGTCGCCGTGTCTCTTAGCGTATCGCAATTGCTCGAAGGTTCGGGCGCCCGCCCCAAAAAGGGTCTGGGCACCGTCTTCGGGCTCAACTCGGACAGCCGTCGGATCGAGCCGGGCGACATTTTCTTCGCATTGCCCGGCAAGAAGGTCCACGGCAATGACTTCGTGCCCGATGCGGTGCAGCGCGGCGCGCTGGCCATCGTAACCGACAAAGCCCCGCCGGGAGATCCCGGCGTACCCGTCATCGTCGTGCAGGATGTGCGCGCCGCCTATGCCCGCGCTGCCTCCCGCGTGTTCGAGCCGCAGCCCGAGATCGCCGTCGCGGTCACCGGCACCAATGGCAAGACCTCGGTTGCTTCCTTCGTGCGCCAGATCTGGGACTTCGCCGGCATACCCGGCGCCAGCGTCGGCACGCTGGGTGTCGAGACCAAGACACGGCTCATCGAGGGCGCGCTGACCACCCCGGATTCGCGCACGCTGCACCAGGCCATGCGGGCCCTCAAGGCCCAGGGTGTGGATCACGTCGCGCTCGAGGCCTCAAGCCATGGTCTCGACCAGCATCGCCTCGACGGCATGCATTTCGAGGCTGTCGCCTTTACAAATCTCAGCCGCGACCATCTCGATTACCACGCCAATATGGATGAATACCGCGACGCCAAATTGCGGCTGTTCACGGACCTGCTGGTCGATGGCGGGGCGGCGATCGTCAATGTCGATGATCCCGAGCACATGCCGTTCATGTTTGCGGCGCTGTCGGCCAATGCCACCCTGCTCACGGTGGGCCGGGAAGGCGCCTATATCGAAATCATCTCGATCGAGCCCGAGGCCTATGGCCAGCGGGTGCAGATCCGCCATATCGGCGAACTCGTCGATTTCCACCTGCACATCCCCGGCGAATTCCAGGTGTCCAACGCGCTGGTCGCCGCTGCGCTCGCCATGTCGTCGGGCGTCGACAAGGCCGATGCCTTCGCCGCGCTGCCATCGCTGGTCGGCGCACGCGGACGCCTCGAGCTGGTCGCCGAGCACAATGGCGCGGCCATTTTCGTGGACTACTCGCATAAGCCGGAAGCCCTGCGCACGGCGCTCCACACCCTGCGGCCCTATGTGAAGGGCAAGCTGCGCGTGGTGTTCGGTTGCGGGGGCGACCGCGACAAGGGCAAGCGCCCTCAAATGGGCGAGATTGCCAGCGAACTTGCCGATGTCGTCATTGTCACCGACGACAATCCGCGCACCGAAGATGCTGCAGCCATCCGGGCTGAAGTGCTCGCCGGCGCAAAGGGCGCAAAGGAAATCGCCGATCGCAGGAAGGCCATCCAGGAGGCCGTCAAATCCCTCAAGCCCGGCGATGTGCTCCTGGTGGCCGGCAAGGGACACGAGACCTATCAGATCATCGGCACGACCAAGCACCACTTCTCCGACCACGAGGAAGTTGCGCAGGCGATCAAGGGCTAGCGCAACAGGCAAGGCCTGCCCATTCACGCATTGCAGGGTTGGCCGGAACGGGGGTGCCGGCCAATTCCTGATCCGGCTACAGGCAAGGAACATGGCTCCGTTCGGACAGATAAGATGACCAGACCCCTCTATACACTCGATGAAATTCTCGCCGCCACAGGCGGCCGGGGCACCGATATCGCCGACGGCAAGATCGACAGCATCAGCATCGACAGTCGCGAGATTGGCCCCAATGCCCTGTTCGTGGCGATCAAGGGCGATCGCTTCGATGGCCATGATTTCGTCGAGACGGCACTGTCCAATGGCGCCGTGGCCGCGCTCGTCCATCGGGGCGGGGGAGCGGGGCGGATCGTGGTCGCAGACGCGCTGGGCGGTCTTCGCGATCTTGCCCGCGCCGCCCGCGAACGCAGTCGCGCCCTCATCGTCGGGGTCACGGGAAGCGTCGGCAAGACCACCACCAAGGAAGCCCTCAACCACGTGCTTTCGGCGGCAGGCGCGACGCACGCCTCGATAAAGAGCTTCAACAATCACTGGGGCGTGCCGCTTATGCTCGCGCGCATGCCCGAGAGCGCCCAGTTCGGCATTTTCGAAATGGGCATGAACGCCCCGGACGAAATCCGTCCGCTCAGCCAATTGGTCCGTCCCCATATCGCGGTGATCACCAATATTGCCCCCGCCCATCTCGAAAAGCTGGGCAGCCTCGAGGCCATCGCCCGGGCGAAAGCGGAAATATTCGAGGGGCTTGAGCCAGGCGGCACCGCGGTTATCAATGCGGACAATCCACAGATCGGCATTCTGCTCGAAGCCGCGGCGGCGGCCGGGGTAGCTCGGGTGGTGACCTATGGCTTTGCCCGCGGCGTCGACTGGCAGATCATCGATCCGCAAATTGCGGCCGGCAAGAGTTTTGCCCAGGTGGTGAATGGCGATGATCGCTATTCGCTGGCGCTGAGTGTGCCCGGCCGACACATGCTGTCCAATGCCACTGCGGCCTTCGTCGTCGGCCATCTGGCGGGTATCGAAGCGGAGGTGATCCTGCGCGCCCTTGCCGGTTTCGGGGCGCAGCCCGGACGCGGCCAGCGCCTTGCCCTGGGACCGGAGGATCGGCCGCTTATCCTCGTCGACGAAAGCTACAATGCCAACACCGCCTCGATGCGGGCGGCGCTCGAGGTCTTCTCCTCGCTCGAAGCGGCCGGCGGGCAAAGGGCGATCGTTCTCGGCGATATGCTGGAACTGGGCGCCGAAAGCGCAGCCCATCACGCCGGCCTGGCCGATGCGGTTCTGGCAAGCAGGCCCGACCTCGTTTATCTCGTCGGCCCCAATATGGCCGCATTGGCCAGCGCATTGCCCCCGGGGACGGTGACCGGACATTTCACAAGTGTCGCGGATGCCGAACCGGTCGTAAGGGACGCGCTTGCCTATGGAGATGCAGTTATGATCAAAGGATCGAATGGCATCGGGCTCGGACGGCTCGTCGCCTCCATTCGCCAAACGTTCGAAAAGCGCTGAAGCCGCCCAACCAGGATACCAGAGAGCATGCTCTATTTTCTCGGCCAGTTGGGTGACTCGCTCGCTGCATTCAACGTCTTCCGCTACATCACCTTCCGCACAGCCGGGGCGGTGATCACGGCGCTGTTCTTCGTCTTCCTGTTTGGTCCGGGCATGATCGCCATGCTGCGTCTCAAACAGGGCAGGGGCCAGCCGATCCGCGAGGATGGTCCCCAGGGGCACCTGCTGACCAAGAAGGGCACGCCCACCATGGGCGGGCTGATGATCCTCTCGGGCGCGGTGATTTCGACGCTCCTCTGGTCCAACCTCACCAATGGCTATGTCTGGGTGGTGCTGTTTGTCACCATCGGCTTCGGCGCCATCGGCTTTTACGATGACTATCTCAAGGTCAAGCGCATGAGCCACAAGGGGTTCGGCTCGAAACAGCGGCTGCTGCTCGAGGCGCTGATCGGCGCAATCGCGGCCTTTGCCATCTCGCAGTTGACCACCGGCGCCTATGGCACCTCGCTGCAATTCCCGTTCGTAAAAGATCTCGCCGTCAATCTCGGCTATTTCTACATTCTCTTCGGCGGGTTCGTCGTGGTGGCGGCGGGTAATTCGGTGAACCTCACCGACGGTCTCGATGGTCTGGCCATCGTTCCGGTGATGGTCGCGGCTGCCTGCTTTGGGCTCATCGCCTATCTCGTCGGCTCGCAAAACTATGCCGATTATCTGCTGCTCAACTCGGTGCCCGGTACGGCCGAACTGGCCGTGGTCTGCGGTGCGTTGATCGGGGCGGGTCTCGGTTTCCTCTGGTTCAACGCCCCGCCGGCCCAGATCTTCATGGGCGATACCGGCTCGCTCGCACTCGGTGGTGCGCTCGGCACTATCGCCGTGGCGACCAAACACGAAATCGTGTTGGCGATCATTGGCGGCCTCTTCGTGCTCGAAACCGTATCGGTGATCGTGCAGGTCACCTCCTTCCGGCTGACCGGCAAGCGGGTGTTCCGAATGGCCCCGATACACCACCATTTCGAGGCTTTGGGCTGGACGGAGAGCCAGGTGGTGATCCGGTTCTGGATCATCTCCTTCGTACTGGCGCTGATCGGTCTTTCAAGCCTCAAACTGCGCTAATCGCCAGCGCCTTTCGCAAAACGCGAAATCCCTTACCAAATCGGTAACCATCGCCGGCTACAATTCGATGCAGTTTGTATCGAGTAGCCGGCCCAAGCCCATGATGTTTTCCAGAGCTGAAAAAACACCGCTCGCTGAGTGGTGGTGGTCCATAGACCGCGAACTTCTTGGAGCCCTCATTCTCCTGCTGACCGCAGGCATGGTGCTCAGCTTTGCCGCCAGTCCCCCGGTGGCGGAGCGTATCGGCCTCGGCCAGTGGCACTTCGTCATCCGTCACGCCATGTTCTGCCTTCTGGCCCTGCCGGTCATGCTGGTGACGTCGCTCCTCAACCACCGTCAGGCGCGGTTCGCGGCGCTGGGCACTCTGATCGTCATGACAGTGCTGCTTTGGGCCACGCTGCGCTTCGGCGCCGAGGTCAAGGGCGCGCGCCGGTGGATTTCCTTTGCCGGACAATCGATCCAGCCCTCCGAGTTCGTCAAGCCGGCCTTCGCGGTGATCGGGGCCTGGCTGATGGCGGAATACATGATCCACCGCGACGTGCCGGGACGGATCCTCGCAACCCTGGTCATGGGCCTGATCGTCGGCGGCCTGCTCCTGCAGCCCGATATCGGGCAGTCGGCCCTGGTCGTCGCGACCTGGGCGGTGCTGCTGTTCCTGTCGGGGATTTCCTGGTGGATCATCGTCGGCCTGGGCGGGGCGGCAGGGGCATTGCTTGTCGGGGCCTATCTTTTCTTCCCGCACGTGGCGCGCCGTATCGATACCTTCCTCAATCCGGATGGCGGCGGTAACACCTATCAGATCGACCGCGCGCTGCAGTCCCTGCTCGAAGGCGGTTGGCTGGGCCGTGGCCCGGGCGAGTCCATCGCCAAAAAGCTTATTCCCGACGCGCACGCCGACTATGTGTTCTCGGCCGCTGCGGGAGAGTACGGCATTCTCTTTTGCCTTGCCCTTGTGGGGCTGATCGCTTTCATCGTGCTGCGGGCCATGGTTTCCGCCCAGCGCCAGACGAGCCTCTTCGCGCGCCTGGCGGCCTCGACCATCGCCATCCAATTGGCCATGCAATCGGGCATCAATCTCGCGGTGAACCTCAATCTGATCCCGCCCAAGGGCATGACGCTGCCCTTCGTGTCCTATGGCGGCACGTCCATGCTGGCCGTCGCCTTCGGCATGGGGCTGATGCTGGCTCTCACCCGAACCAAGCCGGAAGAGCGCATGGCCACCGGACTTCCCTCTTATCGTAGTGCCGTGGTAGCCCCCGCCGAATGAAAACCTTTGTACTCATGGCCGGTGGCACGGGCGGGCATCTGTTTCCCGCCATGGCGCTGGCCCAGGAATTGATCCGTCGCGGCCATGTCGTGGAACTGATGACCGATCATCGGGTGGATGGCTATGGCGTGGAATTTCCCGCCCGGCGCATCCACATCATTCCCTCGGCGACCCCATCGGGGAAGAACCCGATCCAGTTCGCCGGCGCAGCGTTCAAGATTGCGGGTGGCATCGTCACCGCCTTTGGCATCCTGCGCAATGTCCGCCCCGACGCGGTCGTGGGTTTTGGTGGCTATCCGACGTTTCCGCCGTTTCTTGCGGCCAGTCTTCTGTCCATTCCCGGCATCCTGCACGAGCAGAACGCCGTCATGGGCCGGGCCAATCGGGCGCTGGCTCGCTTTGCCGATGTGCTGGCGCTGAGCTTTGCGCAGACGCGATATGCCGACGACCAGGGGTTGGAGAAAATCCTCACCGGCAATCCGGTGCGCGACAGGGTGCGGGGTGTCATCGGCAAGCCCTATCCGGGCCTCGACGAGAAGAGCCAGATTCGCCTCGTCATTACCGGTGGCAGCCAGGGCGCGCGTGTCCTTTCCGACCTCGTGCCCGAGGCCATCGCGCTTTTGCCCGATGCCTTGCGGCAGCGTCTCCAGATCCTGCAGCAGGCGCGGCCTGAAGACATCGACCGGGTGGCGGAGAGCTATCGGAAGTCGCGCACTAATGTGGAACTGGCCTCGTTCATCACCGATCTGCCCGAGCGGATCGCCGATGCGCATCTGGTGATCGGGCGCGCCGGCGCATCCACCGTGAACGAGCTTTGCGTCATTGGGCGCCCGGCCATCCTGATCCCGCTGCCCGGCGCGCTGGATTCGGACCAGAAGTACAATGCACAGTTCCTGGAGCAAGGTGGGGGCGGTTGGGTCGCCGAGCAGGCCACACTGTCACCGCAATCGCTTGCCACTCGCATCACACAATTGTTAGCCGACCCCGCCCAACTGATCCGGGCTGCTGCAGCCGCACGCGCCCTGGGACAGCCCGGAGGGGTCGAGAAGCTGGCCGATCTGGCGGAAAGCCTTGCCGGCAAAGGTACGAACGAAATGGACCCCACATCATGAAAATGCCCCGCAATATCGGCCCGGTCCACTTCATCGGCATCGGCGGCATCGGCATGAGCGGCATTGCCGAGATCCTGCACAACCAAGGCTACATCGTTCAGGGCTCCGACGCCTCGGCCAATCCCAATGTCCAGCGCCTGCGCGACATGGGCATCAGGGTCGAAATCGGCCAGAGCGGCGATAATCTCGGCCAGGCCGAGGTCGTGGTCGTGTCCTCCGCCATCAAGAAGGACAATCCCGAACTCGTCGCGGCCCGCGCGAAAAATCTGCCGATCGTGCGCCGGGCCGAAATGCTCGCCGAGATCATGCGCTTCAAGACCGCCATCGCCATTGGCGGCACCCATGGCAAGACCACGACCACGACGCTGGTGGCGACGCTGCTCGACGCCGGCAATCTCGACCCGACCGTCATCAATGGCGGCATCATCAATGCCTATGGCACCAATGCTCGCCTGGGCGCCGGGGAGTGGATGGTCGTCGAGGCAGACGAAAGCGACGGCACATTTGTAAAACTGCCCGCCGACGTCGCTGTCGTCACCAATATCGACCCCGAGCATCTCGACCATTATGGCGATTTCGAAGGGGTCAAGAAGGCCTTCCACCAGTTCGTCGAGAACGTGCCTTTCTATGGCTTTGCCGTCATGTGCCTCGACCACCCCCATGTGCAGGCGCTGGTGGGCGAAGTGCGCGACCGCCGGGTCATCACCTATGGCCAGAACCCGCAGGCCGATGTTCGCCTCGTCGATCTCGAGAACCATGGCGGCGTCCAGCATTTCGCCGTCGAGATCCGTGACCGTATCCGCCAGACCCAGCTGCGCATCGATGGGCTGGAACTGCCCATGCCCGGCGTTCACAATGCGCTCAACGCCACGGCGGCCATCGCCGTCGCCGATCAGCTGCATGTGCCGGCCGAAGCGATCCGCCGGGGGCTCAAGGGCTTTACCGGCGTCAAGCGCCGCTTCACCCGCACCGGCACCGTCGGTGGCGTTACCGTGATCGACGATTATGGCCATCACCCCGTCGAAATCGCAGCGGCCCTTACGGCGGCGCGGCAATCGACGCGGCGCGATGTCGTGGCCGTGGTGCAGCCGCACCGCTTCTCGCGCGTCAAGGATCTCTTCGACGACTTCGCCGCCTGCTTCAACGATGCCGATACGGTCATCGTCGCCCCGATCTACGCCGCCGGGGAGACGCCGATCCCCGGTGTCACCCATGACGAGCTGGTCAACCGCATCCGCGCCCGCGGCCATCGCGATGCGCGCGTGCTCGACGACCCCGCTGCGCTGGCCAAGTTGATCGCCGGTCGGGTCGAGGATGGCGATTATGTCGTCTGCCTCGGCGCCGGCAATATCACCCAATGGGCCGCTGCGCTGCCGGGCGAACTCGGCGCGCTGATGGGCAAGGACGTGGAATGAGCTTCCGCCCCCACCCAGCCTCCCCCTGCCAGGGGGAGAGGCCGCATCCAGTTTGTGACGCGATTCCAGCGAACCCACAGAACCAACTCCTCCCACTCTCAGGGGGAGGTCGGGTGGGGGTAAGCCTCATACTCGAACGCCACGGAGCCACATTATGAGCAAGCACGTCGCCGTCCTCATGGGTGGGCTGTCCAATGAGCGCCCCGTTTCCCTCAGCACCGGCAAGGGCTGCGCCGAAGCGCTGCGTCGCGCCGGCTATCGCGTCACCGAGCTCGATGTGGGCTATGACGTCGCCGAGCGCCTACGCGAGATCGCGCCCGATGTCGCATTCAACGCGTTGCACGGGCCCTTCGGCGAGGATGGCACCATCCAGGGCGTGCTGGAGTTCCTGCGCATTCCCTATACCCATTCGGGTGTGCTCGCTTCGGCCCTCGCCATGGACAAGCATCAGGCCAAGATCATGCTCAAGGCGGCCGGTATCCCGGTCACCGACCACGTGATCGCCTCGCGTTCGGACGTGGGCCGCGCCCATGTCATGGCGCCGCCCTATGTCGTCAAGCCCATTGCCGATGGCTCGAGCTTCGGCGTCCTCATCGTCAAGGCCGACCAGGCCCATCCGCCCCAGGAGATCCTCGGGGACGACTGGAAGGGCGGCGAAGAGCTGATGGTCGAGCGCTATATTCCGGGCCGGGAATTGACCTGTGCGGTCATGGGCGATGTGGCACTGCCCGTGACCGAGATCGTCACCGATCTTCATTTCTACAATTACGAGGCGAAATACGCCGAGGGTGGATCACGTCACATCCTGCCGGCAGATATTAAACCCAAAATTTACGACAAAGTGCAAAAGCTTAGCCTTGCTGCCCATGCGGCTCTCGGCTGCCGTGGCATTACGCGGACGGACTTCCGCTACAATGACGCGGCGGGTGAAGATGGCGAGCTTGTCTGTCTGGAGATCAATACCCAGCCGGGCATGACGCCGACTTCGCTGGCCCCCGAGCAGGCCGCGCATGTGGGCCATAGTTTCGAAGAGCTGGTCTCCTGGATGGTGGAGGACGCGAGTTGCAACAGGTAAAGAGCGAGGTCTTTCTCGCTGGAGCGCGGCCGATCGACCCGCGCGCACTGCCTGTGCACGTTCGCCGCTCGCGCCTGGCGCGGGTGACCAGCGGGTTGACGCGTCTGCGGGTCCTTCATGGCGGGGCCATGCGCCGCGGGGCCATGATCGGCCTTGCCATCGCTGCCGCCGCCGGAATTTTCCAGATCCGTGAGCCAATCGGCAATCTGCTGGCCGCTGCCGGCGTGGTTGCCCAAGGGGGCTTCGCCGAAGCCGGCCTCGCCATCGGCGAAATTTCCATCAGCGGCCAGACCCTGACCTCCGAACAGGCGATCTTCGACGCGCTCGGCATTCAGCCCGATATGTCGACGCTGGCCTTCGACGTCGAGGCGGCACGGCAGCGCCTTGCCCTGCTTCCGGCCATCGCTACCGCCAATGTTCGCAAGACCTATCCCGGGGACGTCGAGGTCGTGATCACCGAGAAGGTGCCGGTCGCCCGCTGGCGCGTCGATGGTATCACCTTCGTCATCGACGGGCAGGGCGAGCAGATCGGCGAGGATGGCGGCGCCTATGGCGACCTGCCGCTGGTGATCGGCGATGGCGCGGCGGACGACGCGCTGGTGATGATCCGTGCGCTCGATAATTTCCCTGAGTTGCGGAACAATCTGATCGCGCTGTCGCGCATCGCGGACCGTCGCTGGGACATGATCTACGACACCGGGCTGCGTATTCAGCTGCCCGAGCAGGGCGTCGCCCAGGCCCTGCGCAAACTGACCAATTACCAGGCCCAGTACCAATTGCTCGACCGCGATATCACTGTCATCGACCTCCGCGTGGAGAGCGTGGTTGCGGTGCGTCCGGCCGTAAACGAAGACACCAGCAAATCATGATGACCGACGCAATGACATCGCGGCTCCGCCCCGTCCAGCCGGGCAAGACCACCCTGGTGGCGGTGCTGGATATCGGATCGACCAAGATCTGCTGCGTCATTGCGCGTCTGGTTCCGCGCGCCGAGGGCAAGTCCCTGCGGGGGCGCTCGCACCAGGCCGAAGTGATCGGGTTTGGTTACGGTCCGTCCTCCGGGGTCAAGAGCGGCGTCGTCACCGATATCGAGAAGGCCGAGCACGCCATCCGCACCGTGGTGGGCATGGCCGAACGCGCGGCCGGGCTGACGCTCGAAAGCGTCCTCGTCAATGTCACGGCGGGGCGGCTGGGCTCGGAAACCTTCTCTGCCGCCGTCTCGCTGGATGGCCAGGAAGTCGAGAAGTCGGACATTTTCCGCGTGCTCAAGGCCGTCAATTCGCGTTCGGTCCGTCCCGAGCGCTCCATCATTCATGCGCTACCGATCGGCTACGCCCTGGATGGTCAGAAGGGTATTCGCGATCCAAATGGCATGGTCGGCGAAAAGCTCGGCGTCGATGTCGCCGTGATCTCGGCTGAAACCCTCGCCATGCGCAATCTCGAGCTGGTGCTGCACCGCTGTCATCTGCAGATCGAGGCGCTGGTCGCCACGCCCTATGCGTCTGGGCTTGCCAGCCTCGTCGATGACGAAGCCCAGCTCGGCGTTGCCTGCATCGATTTTGGCGGGGCGACCACCACGGTCTCCGTCTTCAATGACGGGCATCTGGTCTATGCCGATGCCATCGCCATTGGCGGTCATCACCTCACCCTCGACATTGCCCGCCAGCTTTCGGTCAGCGTGGCCGATGCCGAGCGTCTCAAGGCGCTTTATGGCTCGGTGCTGCCCGGCCAGGCCGATGAGCGCGACATGATTCCGATCCAGCCTGTCGGCTCGGCCCTCGATGAAGCCCCGGGGCAGGTGGCCCGTTCGGTGCTGACCCGGATCATGCGCCCGCGCATCGAAGAGATTCTCACCGCCATTCGCGACCGCATGCAGGCTACGGGCATGATGGATGTCTGTGGCCGGCGCTTCGTGCTGACGGGCGGGGCGAGCGAGTTGACGGGCCTGCCCGAAGTCGCGCGCCGGACGCTGGCGCGCAATGTGCGCAACGGCCGGCCAATGGGCATTGCGGGCCTGCCCGAGATCGCCAAGAGTGCCGCGTTTTCCACCGTTGCCGGCATGTTGATCTATCCGCAGGTCTGCGCCCAGGAATATGCCGAGCCGCGTGGCACGCGCCGGCTGACCGGGACGGACGGTTATTTCGCCCGTGTCGGAAACTGGTTGCGCTCGAGCTTTTGAGCCATCGGCCATTCGGGCCGGCTTGAATCGAAATTGCCGGGATATCTGGCATGAACTGTCCTGCGCCGCTGGGGGCGGGGCCCTTCCCTTTCTGCGTACGGGTAACCGCTCGATCACGTTTTTACCAAACGGCTTGGCCGGAAAAGCGCCGTTAAGGGCTAAGTCTCGGTTAACACGAGGTGAAACCGTAACCGTCTCGTCTCGCATTCTGCAGAAGAGTTAACGCCTTTGGGACAATTGTTAGGGTCTGGTTAACGAATTGGGGGGTAAATCTTTACCAACCACGCCACCTATGGGGCCATCCATGACCATCAATCTCACTATCCCCGATATCCAGGAACTTAAGCCCCGCATCACCGTGTTCGGTGTTGGCGGTGGTGGCGGTAACGCTGTCAACAACATGATCGAGTCCGGGCTCGATGGCGTGGACTTCGTTGTCGCCAATACGGACGCTCAGGCGCTTGCCCTCTCCAAGGCGCAGCGAATCATTCAGCTTGGCGTTGGCGTCACGGAAGGCCTTGGCGCCGGTTCGCATCCTGAAGTGGGTCGCGCGGCTGCCGAAGAAAGCTGGGACGAAATCAACGATCACCTTTCGGGTTCGCATATGGTGTTCATCACCTGCGGCATGGGTGGTGGTACCGGTACCGGCGCGGCGCCTGTGGTGGCCCGGGCGGCGCGCGAGCAGGGTATCCTGACGGTTGGTGTCGTCACCAAGCCCTTCAACTTCGAAGGCAATCGTCGCACGCGCCTTGCCGATGACGGCATTGATGAACTGCATCGCCATGTCGATACGCTGATCGTCATTCCGAACCAGAACCTCTTCCGCGTTGCCAACGAGAAGACCACCTTCGCCGACGCTTTCGCGATGGCCGACCAGGTGCTGTTCTCCGGCGTCGCCTGCATCACCGATCTGATGGTCAAGGAAGGCCTGATCAACCTCGACTTCGCCGACGTGCGTGCCGTCATGCGCGGCATGGGCAAGGCGATGATGGGTACCGGCGAAGCATCGGGCGAAGATCGTGCCCGCCACGCTGCCGAGGCCGCCATTGCCAACCCGCTGCTCGACGATGTGTCGATGCAGGGTGCACGTGGCCTGCTGATCTCCATCACCGGCGGTCCGGACCTCACCCTTTACGAAGTCGACGAGGCTGCCAGCCGCATCCGCGAAGAAGTGGACGTGGACTGCAACATCATCCTCGGCGCGACCTACGATCCGGATCTTACCGGCACGATCCGCGTCTCCGTCGTTGCCACCGGCACCGATGCCGCAATGGTTCAGGCCATGGAGCCGGCCAAGCCGCATGCTTCGCGCACGCCGCTTTCCGTGCGTCGTCACGTTCCGGTCGAGACCTCCCGTGCCGCCGCTGCGCCCCAGGTCGCCGCGCCGGTCATGGAAATCGAAGATATCGGTCATCAGGTTGAAGCTGCCGTCGCAGAGGCCTTTGCCGTCGAGCGTCCCGCGCAGTCCTATGCCGCCTCCCACCAGGACGACGATGGCATCATCGTCGAGCCCTATGTTCCCGCTGCTGAAGTCATGCAGGAGCCGGAAGAGGAGTCGATGGTCGAAGAGCAGCCGATTCCCAGCGTCTACGTGCCCTCCCACGCGGCCCGTCCCGATGGATATCGCCGCATGCCGCGCACGGAAGAGCTGCCGGTTGTTGCACGCCAGACACAGGAAGCGCAGGATCGTCACGACGGCGAGCCACGCAACGCCCGCGCCCTGTTCAAGCGTCTTGCTTCCAATGTCGGCCTGAACCTGGGTCAGCCCCAGGCCCAGCCCCATGTCGAACCGCGCCGCGAGCCTGCACCGGTGATCTCCGATGACGCAGCTGCGCGCAGTGCCATTGAGGCAGGCGGCGCAAGGGCTTCGCGCGTTCCGCCCGCCACTGAAGGCGCTCGTGGAAATCTCGACAGCCAGGGCCGTGCTCCGGCTGCTGCTCCGCAGAAGGAGCACCTCGAGATTCCGGCCTTCCTGCGCAAGCATGGTTAAGGCTTGAGCAACAGAGTTCTGTAAAACCTTACTCGGTGCGGCTTCCGCACCGAGTTTTTTTTCGCTAACTGTTGCGCCGATCCCGAGGGCCCTGGGGTGGAGTAAGAAGAGTATGATCAAACTATCCACGCGCCAGCGCACTCTTGCCGGCGAAGTGACATTTTCGGGCTATGGGGTTCACACCGGTGCACCGGTGACGCTCAGCATTGGACCCGCTCCTGCCGATAGCGGGTTTCTGATCCGTCGCGACATGGGCGAGGGCCGTATTACCCAGCCTGTGGCCGTGCATTTTTCGCGTGTCAGCCGCACGACCCTTTGCACCACGCTCGACCTTGGCGACAGCGTCAGCGTCGCGACCGTCGAACACGTGGTTTCGGCGCTTTCGGGCATGGGCGTCGACAATGCGCTCATTACCCTTGATGGGCCCGAGTGCCCGATTCTCGACGGCAGCGCCTATCCGTTTTCGAAGGCGATCATCGAGGCCGGCCTCGAGGTACAGCCTCCGCAGCGCAAGTTTCTCAAGGTCATCCGCGCCGTCACCGTGCGCAACAACGATGCCTTTGCCGCTCTCGAACCCTATAATGGTCGCGCCTTCGACCTCGAGATCGATTTTGATTCCCGTGTCATCGGCCGCCAGCGCATGATTTTCGATTGGACGCCACGGCGTTATCTCGAAGATGTGTCCCGGGCGCGCACGTTCGGCTTTGCCCGCGACGCCAAGATCCTCCGCCAGGCCGGCTATGCACTCGGCTCCAGCCTCGACAATTCGATCACCGTGGACGAGGACCGCATCCTCAATCCCGGTGGCCTGCGCTTCGAAGACGAATTCGTCCGCCACAAGCTGCTCGATGCCATTGGCGACCTTTCGCTTGGCGGCCTGCCGATCTGGGGGCGTTTCCGCTCCTACAAGGGTGGGCATGCGCTCAACGCACATGTCTTGGCCGGTCTCTTTTCGAGCGAAGCCAATTATGAGATAGTCAATGCGGAGGATCTTCCGCTGGAAATTGGCGCATATGACGATCTGCCGGAAGAGCTTGGCGTTCGTCCTTATTTGCGGTCAGTGCGCTGATCCGGTGCACACCGGCAGCCGCGCCACAGTTTTGATCCATTTGCTAACTACGCCGCAACCAATTGCGGTTGTTTGAAGAACGGGGCAGTTTGTGAAGCTCGACGTCGTAAGCCAGATTTCCAGCCGTGCAACTCGGCTCGCTGCCGTCGGCCTCATGGCCGCTATTCTTGCCGCCTGTTCGGGCGGGGGCCTGTTCGGTCCCCCCAAGATCAAGGAGGAGCCGGTTATCCCGGCGGCCACGCTCTATCAGGGCGCGCTCGACGACATGGATCGTCAATACTACCAGACCGCCATCAAGAAGCTTGAACAGCTCGAGCGCCAGCATCCGCGCGATCCGATGACGGAAAAGAGCAAGCTGATGCAGGTCTATGCCCATTATCGCATCGGCAAGTTCGACCAGGCCATCCTCGCCGCCGACCGTTTCCTTGCGATCTATCCGAGCAGCAAGGACGTTCCCTACGTGCTCTATCTCAAGGGTACGTCCTATTTCGGCCAGATCAAGGACATCACGCGCGATCAGCAGCTGTCGCGCGACGCGATCGACACCTATAATCTGCTGGTCTCCAACTATCCCAAGTCCGAATATGCTGCGGATGCCAAGGAAAAGCTGCTCGTCGCCTATGACCAGCTTGCCGGCAAGGAAATGTCGGTCGGCCGCTATTATCTGGGCAACGGCCAGTATAGCGCCGCCGTCAACCGCTTCCGCGAAGTGGTCGAGAAGTGGCAGACCTCGACCCATATCGAGGAAGCGCTCTATCGCCTGACCGAGACTTACCTGCTGCTTGGCCTCACCAATGAAGCCATGTCCTCTGCCGCCGTGCTGGGCCACAATTACCCGGCCAGCGACTGGTACAAGCGCGCCTTCGAAATCCTGGGCAAGCAGGGCCTTGCGCCGAACCTCAATTCGGGCAGCTGGCTCGCCGGCTTCCGCCGCTAGGCGCCGCACAAAACGAATATGAAGGGCCCTTCGGGGCCCTTTTCTTTTGGGCGTAGACCTGTTGCCGGCTGGCGATCATGCTTATGTAACGATCCAAGTTCCATGATCGATGCGAGACAGGTGGATGAGCCAAAATTTCTTCGAGGGCGCAGCAGTTCATGACTACGCATCCCGCCCGGCGCGGCAGGTGCCCGGTTTCGCCGATCTCCATCGTATGATTATCCAGCTCCTCTCGGAGCGCGTCCCCGCTGACGCCAGCCTACTGGCTCTTGGGGCAGGGGGTGGGCTGGAGCTGAAGGCCTTCGCCGATGCGCGGCCGGGCTGGACTTTCGAAGGCGTCGACCCCTCAGCAGACATGCTGGCGCTCGCCCGGACCATTGCCGCCGAGCATGTGAAGCGCATCGAACTCCGTCAGGGCTATATCGAAGACGCATCCGATGGTCCGTTCGACGCGGCCGTTTCGATCCTGACCTTTCATTTCATCGCCCGCGAACAGCGGCTCGAGACGCTGCGCCAGCTCCGGCGCCGGCTCAGGCTCGGTGCGCCGCTGGTGCTGGCTCACATCAGCTTCCCCCAGGGTGAGCCGGAGCGCTCGACATGGATCGCCCGGCATGTGGCCTATGCCAATCCGGGAACCGATCCCGCGCAGCTCCAGCAATCGCGCGATGCCATTGCCGCGCGCCTAACCATCCTCTCGCCCGACGAGGAGGAGGCCCAGATGCGCGAGGCGGGATTCGGAGGCGTCAGCCTCTTTTATGCAGGCCTCAGTTTCCGGGGGTGGATTGCGTACGCAGAATGATTTGTGGCCAGTTGCCATTTTGTTCTGTTTCGGTATCATGCCAAACTGTTCGCAAGCTGTGCGAAAGTGAATTGCCGAAGACGCATGGTTACGCGCCAATGCTATGAGGCAAGGCCCGGATAGGTTCTGGAAAGACCCTCATGCTGAACGCGCTTTCGGTCCGCAATATCGTGCTCATCGACCAGCTCGACCTGGCGCTCGATGGCGGCATGACCGTGCTCACCGGTGAAACTGGTGCCGGCAAGTCCATCCTGCTCGACGCCCTGACGCTGGCGCTGGGGGGAAGGGGCGACGCATCCCTCGTGCGCCAGGGGCAGGATAGCGGCCAGGTCGTGGCCGTGTTGCAATTGTCCGCCGATCACCCCGCGCGCGCTGCGCTGCGCGATAATGCCATTCCCGACGATGAAGACGTTATCCTGCGCCGCGTGCAGTTTGCCGATGGCCGCACCCGTGCCTTCATCAACGACCAGCCGGTCTCTGCTTCGCTGCTCCAGCGCATCGGCACTCAGATCGTCGAAATCCACGGCCAGCATGATGATCGGGCGCTTGTCGACGTCGCCACCCATCGCGCTGCGCTCGACGCCTTTGGCGAATTGACCGGGCGGGCCGAAGCCGTTCGCGCTGCCTGGGCGGATCTGGCCGAGATCCAGCAGGCGGTGAAGGAACAGCAGGCCCGGGTGCAGGAGGCACTCGCCGCCGAGGATTACGCCCGTCACACTGTCGAGGAGCTGAGAAAGCTCAAGCCCCAGGCGGGCGAGGAAGACGAGCTCGCCACACGCCGCCAGCAATTGCAGCAGGCCGAAAAAGGCGCGAGCGATCTTGTCGAGATCGATGAAATCCTCAACGGGCCCAGCGCGCCGTCACCGGCGCTGGCTGGCCTGATGCGCCGCATGCTGCGCAAGGCGGATGGCGAGAATTCGCCCTATCAGCCGATCATCGAGGCGCTGGACACCACGCTTGCCGCCCTCGATACCGCCAATGAGGCGCTGGAAGACCTCAAGCGCGAGATGGCCTATGACCCCGGCGAGCTCGAGGCCGTCGAGGAGCGGCTCTTCGCGCTGCGCGCTGCCGCCCGCAAGCATCAGACCACCTGCGACGGCCTTGCGGAAGTGCTGGAAAAATATCAGGGCGATCTCGATACGCTGCAAAGCGGGGAGAGCCGCCTCAGGGCCCTCGAGGCACAGGAAGCGACAGCCCGGGCCCGCTATCGCGAAGTGGCCAGCGCGCTCACCGCTGCCCGCGCGAGCGCCGCAAAAGCGCTCAGCGAGGCTGTCGAGGCCGAACTGCCCGATCTCAAGCTGGGCGCTGCCCGCTTCATCGTCGATCACCAGCACGACAGCGAGCGCGTTGCCGCCACCGGCTTCGACCAGATCGCCTTCCACGTGCAGACCAATCCCGGCACCGCCGCCGGCCCCTTGCTGAAAGTCGCCTCGGGCGGCGAACTCAGCCGGTTCCTGCTCGCCCTCAAGGTGGTGCTGGCCGATCGCGGGTCGGCCCCGGTGCTGATTTTCGACGAAATCGACACCGGTGTGGGCGGTGCGGTTGCCGACGCGATTGGCCGGCGCCTGGCGCGTCTCGCCAAGACCGTGCAGGTGCTCACTGTCACCCATGCGCCGCAGGTCGCGGCGCGGGCCAACCGGCATCTGCTCATCGAAAAGCAGATGGTGGATGAGGGCGCCTTCATGCGCACCCATGTCCGTCCGCTCGACAAGCCTGCACGCCAGGAAGAAGTTGCCCGCATGTTGGCCGGCGCGGAAATCACGTCGGAAGCCCGGGCTGCTGCCAAGAAATTGCTGAGCGCTGTGGGGTAGGAACGCGTCCCCGAGTTCAACCCGTCCACCGTGTCATTCCCGCGAAAGCGGGAACCCCTGTCGGCGATGCAGGATTTGAAATGGAGGTGCCCGCTTTCGCGCGCATGACTCCGCTATAGTATGGCCGCGCAGTGCGATGCCAAGTGAGAGTGATTGATGTCCGATCTGTCCCAAAAACCTGTCGAGGACCTCACCGAAGACGAAGCGCGCGCCGAGCTCGAGGGGCTCGCCAAGTCCATCGCTGCTGCCGACATCGCCTATCACCAGAACGACGCGCCGGAGATCACCGACGCCGAATATGACGCGCTGCGCCAGCGCAACAAGGCCATCGAGGAAGCGTTTCCCGATCTGGTGCGCGCCGATAGCCCCACCGGTGTCGTCGGCGCGGCTCCGGCCGAAGGCTTTGCCAAGGTGCGCCACGCCGTGCCCATGCTCAGCCTCGCCAAGGCCTATACCGATGAGGACGTCGTCGATTTCATCGCCCGTGGCCGCCGCTTTTTCGAGCGCGACAAGGATCTCGACATCGCCTTCACCGCCGAGCCCAAGATCGACGGGCTCTCGGCCTCGCTCCGCTATGAGAATGGCGTGTTCGTGCAGGGCGCCACGCGCGGCGACGGCGCCGTGGGCGAGGACATCACCGCCAATCTGCGCACTATCAAGGATATTCCCCACAAATTGTCCGGCTCGGGCTGGCCCGAGGTGATCGAGATCCGCGGCGAGGTTTACATGACCTATGCCGAGTTCCAGGCTCTCAAGGAACGCTCCGCGGCCGCAGGCGGGCAGGATTACGTCAATCCGCGCAACACCGCGGCCGGTTCGCTCCGCCAGAAGGACCCGACGATCACTGCCAGCCGCAATCTGCGGTTTTTTGCCTATGCCTGGGGCTTTGCCAGCGAGGAGCCGGCGCCCACCCAATATGAGGCCGTGCAGAAATTCGCCGAATGGGGGTTCCAGATTAGCCCGCTGATGGTCCGCGCCACCAATGCCGATGAGCTGATCGCTCATTATCGCACCATCGAGGCGCAGCGCGCCTCGCTCGGCTACGACATTGACGGCGTCGTCTACAAGGTCGACCAGCTCGAGCTGCAGCGGCGCTGGGGTTTCGTCACCGGCGAGCCCCGCTGGGCCATCGCCCACAAATTCCCCGCCGAGCGCGCCACGACGGTGGTGCGCGGCATCGATATCCAGGTGGGCCGCACCGGCACGCTCGCGCCCGTCGCCCGGCTCGATCCGGTCAGCGTCGGCGGCGTCACCGTGGTCAATGTCACCCTCCATAACGAGGACTACATCGCCGGCAAGGACAGCAATGGCCTGCCCATTCGCGAGGGCAAGGACATCCGCATCGGCGACAGCGTCGTCATCCAGCGGGCCGGCGACGTCATTCCGCAGATCGTCGATGTGCTGGTCGAAAAGCGCCCGGCCGATGCCGTGCCTTACGAAATGCCCCATTCCTGTCCGGTCTGCGGTTCGCCCGCCACCCGCGAGATCAACGAGAAGACCGGCAAGGAAGATTCCCGCCGCCGCTGCACCGGCGAACTCATCTGCCCCGCCCAGGCAGTGGAAAGTCTCAAGCATTTCGCTTCGCGTGGCGCCCTCGATATCGAGGGGCTGGGCGCGGAAAACATCGAGCTGTTCTTTTCCACCGGCCTCGTCAAGACCGCGGCGGACATCTTCACTCTCAAGGATCGGCGTGCCGACGTGCAGCGGGTCATGGCCGAAAAGCGCGAGGAGCAGGCCCGCGCCCGCGAGCTGGCCTCGGGCAAGACGCGCAAGAATGTCCGCAGCGTCGAGGATCGCAATTATCAGGGGCTCGACAAGCTCTTTGCCGCCATCGACGCCCGCCGCGAGCCCGAGCTCGACCGCTTCATTTTCGCGCTCGGCATCCACCATATCGGCGAGACGACCGCCGCCGTCCTCGCCCGCACCTTCGGCACCATGGAAGAGCTGATGCGGGTCGGCAAGGAAACCGCAGCCGCCGAGGATCCGACCACGGTCTTCCCCTCCGTGGACGGCATTGGCGGCACGGTCATTGATGCTCTGGTCGATTTCTTCGGCAATGAGCGCAATGACGAGGTGCTCGACGCGCTCCTCGCCGAGGTCCACCCAAAGCCCTATGTGGTCACGATTTCCGCCGATAGCGTCGTGGCCGGCAAGACCATCGTCTTCACCGGCTCGCTCGAAAAAATGACACGATCCGAAGCCAAGGCTATGGCCGAAAGGCTGGGGGCCAAGGTTGCCGGATCGGTTTCGGCAAAGACCGATATCCTCGTGGCCGGCCCCGGTGCGGGGTCGAAGCTGAAGACCGCGCAGGAACACGGCGTCGAAGTCATCAGCGAAGACGAATGGTTTGAACGCATCGGTCGCTAGGCCGGCGAGGGGAGGATTTATGGGCAGAGTTATCGGCTGGGCACTGGCTGCGGCCATGCTGCCAGGTGTGG
This sequence comes from Devosia sp. FJ2-5-3, assembly GCF_029201545.1. Taxonomy (NCBI): domain Bacteria; kingdom Pseudomonadati; phylum Pseudomonadota; class Alphaproteobacteria; order Hyphomicrobiales; family Devosiaceae; genus Devosia; species Devosia sp. FJ2-5-3. The sequence goes on from NZ_CP104007.1 coordinate 1,571,422, forward strand.
CTGTCGCGGGGGAAGCAGGCGACGCTCTGGTGCAGCACCTCTATGCCGGCACGTCCGCCGAAGGGTTTTCCGGGGCGGCGACCGCCTGCGAGGCCGGCGACAGCGAAGCCTGCTTTGCCGAGGCCATGTATTCCCTCGTGCTCGCCTATGAGGGCCTTGCCGAAGACCTCTATCGCTATGGCGCCGCCACGCCGTCCGTGCCCGCCGCTGCCATGCTGCTGGGCCTCGGCATGGGTGGGGACATCTCTCAGCCGTCCAATCCCGACCCCGAACCGCTCAGCTACGACCAGCTGCGCCAGATGCTCGAGGATTTCCTTGCCGATCTCGACCAGACCCGCGCTGCCTTCCTGCGCGCCAGCGAGAGCGGCGATTATGTCATCCGCATCGATCCACTGAAGGTTCGCATCGATTTCGATGGCGACGGCGTGGCGGGCCCCGGCGAAACCCTGGACGCCTTGCTCAATTCGGCCGGAGAGTTCGTCGAGATCCCGACGCCCGATCCTGCTCCCGGGGGCAAGACCAAGACCAAGTCACCGCAGCCCGGCAGCACGGTCGGCTTTGATCGCGCCGATGCATTCTGGTTTGCCGGCTACACCCAGATCGCCGGGGCGCCGCTCGATTTCATCCTCGCCCACGACATCTCCGGCTTTTACGACGCCTATCTTCACCGCGCCTTTCCCAAGGCCGGGCTGCCGATGCAGGATTATTCGCGCGGCGGCACGCTGATGCTCGATGCGGAAAGCGATTCCGCCATCGCCGATATCGTCGCTGCCATTCACAAAATGTCTTTCCCCGTGGTGGATCGCGAGCGGCTGAGTGGCGTGCGCGAGCGATTGCTCGAAATCACCAGCCTGTCGCGCCGCAATTGGGATGCGATCCTGGCCGAAACCGACGATGAGCGTGAACTCGTGCCCTCGCCACGCCAGACCTCGATCATCCCCGAGCACGCCGTCACCGATGAGGTGGTCGAGGCGTGGCTCGCGACCCTTGACACGCTCGACACGATCCTCGAGGGCGAGTTGCTCCTGCCGCACTGGCGCTTTCGCCAGGGTTTTGACCTCAAGGCGTTTTTCGAAACAGCGGAGGAAACCGATCTCGTCATGCTGTTCGCCGGCCACGCAGCGTTGCCATTCCTGGCCGATGGCCCGGTGGCCGATGCCGACAGTTTTGCCCAGGGCAATCGCGTCTTTGGCGATTCCTGGCCCAATTTCGTGTTGTGGTTCAACTGAGCCGGTTCATAATCCGCCCACACGCCTTGAGGAGCCGCATCATGCGTCGCGTCGCACTCGCCTTCGGATTTCTGCTCGGGATCGCCTCTGCCGTTTCCGCCCAGCCCTATGCCAGCCCCGAGGCGCTCCTCGAGGCTTTCTATGAGCCTTATTTTTCCGGCGATTTCGCCGAGGACGAATCCATCTTCCGGTCCGCTGCCCTGCAGGGCCTCTATGAGCAGGACGAGGCCAATACGCCGGACGGCGAAATGGGCGCGCTGGGCTTTGATCCCTATGTGAACGGGCAGGATTTCGACATCGACAATTTCGAGATTGTCGAGAGCGATATCTCCGGCGATGTCGCCACGGCAGAGGTTCACTTCACCAATTTCGGCGAGCCGACCGAGCTGATCTATGACCTTGTCTTCGAAGACAATGGTTGGCGCATCGATGATGTCACCTCGATATCGCCCGGTCGCGAATACCGTCTGAGCGAGATTTTCGAAGAAGCCAGCGGCGGCTGAGGTTTTTTCGCCCGGCCTGCCGCGATCAGACGCGCCAAGCCAGCGTTTCTACTCACCAGAACATCGTCCCCTGCGTCTCCCTCCCCTTGTGGGGAGGGACTAAGGGGTGGGGGTATTCTGATATCGGGCGCTAGATCGCCTTGATCGCCTGTTCGAGCCAGGTCTTGACCGCGCCGCTCACCAGCGGGCCGACTTCCTTCCACACGCGGGCATGGAATGCGTTGAGCCAGTCGCGCTCGGCTGTGGTCAGCAGGGCGAGATCGATCAGCCGCGTGTCGATGGGCGCAAGGGTCAGTGTCTCGAAATCGAAATAGCCCGGAAAGGCCTCGGCCTCCTGCACCACGATGAGGTTTTCGATGCGGATGCCATATTCCCCGGCCTTGTAGTAGCCCGGCTCGTTGGAAATGATATTGCCCGCCTCAAGAGGCAGGGGATAGCGCGGCGAAATGCCTATCGGCCCTTCATGCACGCCAAGGAAGGCGCCGACGCCGTGGCCGGTGCCATGGTTATAGGTCACGCCATCGGCCCAGAGGAATTGCCGCGCCAGAATGTCCAACTGGGCGCCGCTGGTGCCGCGGGGGAAGCGCGCCATGGAAATGGCGATCATGCCCTTGAGCACGCGCGTATAGCGATCCCTCTGCTCCGGCGTGGTCGAACCGGTCGAGAGCGTGCGGGTAATGTCCGTCGTTCCCGAGAGATATTGCGCGCCGCTGTCGACCAGCATCAGCTCGCCCGGGTTGAGGCGGCGATCGGTCTTGTTGGTCACGCGGTAGTGGACGATTGCCCCGTTCGGCCCGGCCCCGGAAATGGTGTCGAAACTGGCGTCGACACAGGTCTCTTCCTCGCGGCGGAAGGCCTCGAACGCCGTCACGATGCCGATCTCGGTCAATTCGCCCTTGGGCGCTTCGCTGTCGAACCAGTGGAGAAACTTGGCCATGGCGACGCCATCGAGCCGATGCGCTTCGCGCATGCCGGCCAGCTCGGCCTCGTTCTTGCGCGATTTGGGCAGCAGTACCGGGTCGCGTTTTTCCACGAGCCTGGCGCCCGCCTTGCTCAGGCTGTCGGCGACGGCCATGGGCGCTGAATCGGGGTCGACCAGCACGGACTTGCCGGCCTTGCCGAGCCCCTCGAGCGCGGCGGGCAGATCCTCGCTTGCGGCAACGCTTGCAATGCCATCCAGCGCGCGTTCAAGTTCCGGCGTGATCTTGGCCGGGTCGAGATAGAGCACGGGCGCCCCCTCGGCCGGCACCAGGGCAAAGCCCAGAACGAAGGGCGTGTTGGGCACGTCGCGGCCGCGCATGTTGAACAGCCAGCAGATCGATTCGGGCAGCGTCAGCACCGCCGCATCGGCGCCGTCGGCAGCCAGCGATGATTGAATCTCCTCGATCTTGTCGCTCGCCGTCTTTCCGGCGCGGTTGTGGCCGAGAAATTCGATCGTGCTGACGGGCGGGGCAGGGCGGTCTTCCCACACGCTGTCCACCAGATTGGCGTGCGGCACGATCCTGGCATGGCCCTTGAGCCGCTCTTCCATGTCGCGCACGCCGCCGGGCGTATGCAGCCATGGGTCATAGGCGAGCACGTTTCCCGCGCCGATATAGGGTTTGAGGTCAAAGCTCATGCTGGGCACTTCATGCACCTCGACAAGGCTGGTGTCGGTCTGGGCGGGCGCCTGCAGCGTATAGCGGCTGTCGATGAAAAGATGGGCCTTGTCGGCCGTCACCAGCGCCATGCCCGCCGAACCGGTAAAGCCGGTGATATAGGCCAGGCGCGCCTCGCTCGCCGGTACGGACTCGCCGCGATGGGCGTCGGCGCGGGGGATGAGGAAAGCATCCACGCCCGCCTCCTTCATCGCCTGGCGCAGGGCGGCCAGGCGCGGCGCAACATGGCTGGGATCGCTCTTTTCCTCAAAGCTCTGGAATAGTGCAGGGGCGAAACTGGCTGTGCTCATTGAAATCTTCCCGGTGCCGGGCTGCAGTGCAGGCATGGCTGGCTTGTGGTTGTGGCGCTACTCCTCGCGCTCAAAGAACACTATCTCATCGGCAGAGATCAGGAGACGGAAAATGAACAAGGGAAACAATTTCTTCCAGCGCGCGCTCAATTCGATTGTTGAAGGCCGTACGCGTCAGGCCCAGCGCTATCTTGCACAGTATGATCGCGATCACGGGCACGATGCGGCCAGGAAGCTGGCGCGTTAATCACGCCCTGCAGATTGGGCATGGCTGGTCTGCCCAGACAGCCCTAACACTGGGCGAGCGAACAGCGTAAACAAGCTTTGACGGATGGCAACAGACCCCCGTCGCATGGAGTAGATGATGGCTGAGAATAAGAACGGTTTCCGCAACGCATTGGGTGGCCTTATCGACGCCCGTGGTCGCGAAGCTACCCGCCAGATCAACTACCGCATGCAGCATCAGCTGATCGGTGCGATTACCAAGCGCCCGTAAGGCTGCCTGCATCGCTGACGATCTGACCGATCCCCGGAGCCCGCTTCGGGGATTTTGCTTTTTTGGAGGTGGGGTTGCCCCGACAAGCCGGCAATGACGCTGGATGAGGGGCGTGGCTTAATTGAGTTGGCAGCCAATCACCGCGCTGCCCTCGGGCTCGACCCGAGGGCCACTCCGTGAGCCCCAGCAGAAGAGTTTCGCGCGTGGATAGAGCCCCTCGGGTCAAGCCCGAGGGAAGCCAGCCTGTGCAATCCTCTCGCTCAGCGCTTTTCGAGCACCAGCGTCGTCCATTCCTTGCGCTTGAGATGATCCACCAGCGCAAAGCCTGCGGTGATATAGGCGGCGATGACGCCGTCCGCCTGGGTGTTGAGAATCCCCGAGAGGATCGCGGTGCCGCCCTGCCGGGTGATCCCGCCCATGCCCGGCGCCAGTTCGGTCAGCGGACCGGCGAGGATATTGGCCACCACCAAATCATAGGGCGCGCGGGCGGTGATCGCTTCGTGGTCGAGGCCGGTGGCTTCGAGCGCGTCAATCAGGTCCGCAACGTCATTGTCGCGCGCGTTTTCTTCCGTCGTCGTCACCGCCACCGGGTCGATGTCGGTGGCCAGAACATTGACACCGACACGCTTGGCCAGCGCGATCGCGAGAACGCCGGTGCCGGTGCCGACATCGATCATGTTCCGCGGCGTTTCCCGCTGCAGCAGCGCTTCGATGGCCTCGAGGCATCCCGTGGTGGTTTCGTGGTGGCCGGTGCCAAAAGCCTGCGCAGCGTCGATCTTCATCGGCGTCAGGCCCTCGGGGATGGGGCTGGTTTCGTGGCTTCCATACACATAGAAGCCCCCGGCGATCACCGGAGCCAGCCCTTCGAGGGATTTGGCGACCCAGTTCACATTGGGGTCGAGTGTCTCCACCGAAAATTCCACCGCGCCGCCGAGCACCTGCTGGGCCAACTCATTGAACGCGTCGATATCGGGCGGGCTGTCGCAGGTGGCCTCGAAAATCCACTCGCCGGTCTCTTCGTTCTCGTGGGCGGAAGCGGTCAGGGCCAGATCGTCCCGCTCCATGACGGCATCGACGAGCGCATAGGCCTGCTCTTTGGTGAGGGCAATGGAGAGCTGGTCGACGGACATGGCGGGCATCCTTTATGGGTTTGCGCCCTTGTTGCCTGCGCCAAAGGCCAAGTCAATGCGCGCGAAGAGGGCGCGACAAATCACGCGATGCGCTGGGCTCCCGGCTTTGCCTCGTCGCTGACGATGCGGTCGCGGCCGGCATGCTTGGCAGCATAGAGATGCTTGTCCGCGCGACGGAAGATCTCGTCCCAGGTTTCGCCCGAGGTGGCGACGCGCATGGCAATTCCGAAACTGGCGGTGATCCTGAGTTGGAGCGGGCGCTGGACCGCCTTGCGGTGCAGCTGGGTCTTGAACCGGGTGACAAGATGCAACGCCGTCTCGAGGTCGACGCGGCGGAGAACGATGACGAATTCCTCGCCGCCCAGCCGGGCAAAGGCATCGCCGGGGCGGATCAGATGAGCAATCTCACGCGCCACGCCGGCCAGCACTTCATCGCCCACCGAATGGCCATGCGTGTCGTTGACGCTCTTGAAATGGTCGATGTCGAAGAGCACCACCGCCATGTCTTCGCCCGTGATCTGCGCGCGGCGGAACAGCACGTCGACCCGCTGCATCAACGCCCTGCGGTTGAGCAGGCCGGTAAGCGTGTCCGTTTCAGACAGTCGCTTCAACCGAAGGTTGAGCTGGCGCTGCCGGTCTTCGAGGCGACGTTTTTCGCGCTGGTTCTCGCGCAGAATGGCCAGGCCCTCGAAGATGTCATTGACCTCGCGCGCGGCGTGCAGTGCCTGGCGCGGTGCGCCGAGATCCCCGCTGGCCAGGGCGACCACCTCGCCATGCAGGTCGAGGAGGGGCATGAACAGCCCGCGGCGGAACATCACGGCCACGCCGACCAGCACCGATATGACCAGCGCGCTCAGAAGCGCCGAATTGATCATGGCCTGCCGCGCCTGGAGCCGGCGGGTTTCCAGGGTTTTGAGCGAGAAATCCACCAGTTCGCTGCGCAGGCCCACGAGGCTGGCCATTCCGGGCACATATTGATCGGTGAACGAGCCGCCCGACATGCCATTGGTCGGCCCCATGATATGGGCGGTGGCGATGGCCATGGGCATGGCGTCGCTGAGATAGTCCAGCTCTACCCGCTCCACCAGCGCGGAAATGGCCTCACTGCCGGTAAACAGCCCGGCATTGCTGAGCCCGCTCTCCCACAGATTGAGGATGATGGCGTTGGTCTTGTCCATCAAGAGCGCATAATTGGCGTCTTCGTCGCGCGGGGCAACCAGCGTCATGACCACATAGGATCCAAGGCGTCCGGCCTGTTCGCGCAGGGCGCTGGCGCTGCTGGCCAGCAGCACTTCCCCGGCGATCTGGGGCGTCATCGGCACCAGATGTCCGCTGACCTCGTTGCGCAGGTCGGCGGCGCTGTCGGCAGCGCGAAACATCGCCATGATCGCCTGCGGCACGTGCTGGGTCGTCCGCTCCGCCAGCGGCACGGCAATGACGTCATCCACCGCGCGGCGGCCGATCTGCAGGCTTTCCAGCACCTCGCCGATAACGGTCAGTCTGTCTTCGTCGCCCGAATGATGCAGGGTCAGCGCCTCGATCATGATGGCCACATTGGCGTCGGTCTGTGCCCGGCTCTCGGCAAGGTTGGCCTGTGCCCTCGCTAAATCGGAGGGCCTCGCCGCCATCGCCACATTGGCCGGTCCGCGCTCGGCCGAAATAGCATTGGCCGCGTCGAGCACGGTGACGAAGATGCGGAGTTCCTCGGCGCCATGGCTGGAGCGCTTGAAATCGTTGAAATTGGTGAGAATGGCGGCGCCGCCAAGGAGCAGGCAGCCAAAGGCCACCACTGCTGCTCCCAGCCACTGAAGGTGTTGAATTCGAAACACGGCCATTCTCTCCGCAGTGCCTTAATTTGGCATGCGTCGGGCTGACAAGGAGTGAATACGCGTGGTTAACTGCTTGCTATGAAAGGCGTACGGCTGTTCCCGATACCGAGACCATAAGCATGGAACCGCCCTGGCCGACCACCTCATAATCGATGTCGGTCCCCACCACGGCGTCCGCGCCCATGCGCTTGGCTTCGGCTTCAAGCTCGAGAAAGGCCTGCCGCCGCGCATCGCGGAGCGCACCCTCATAGGCACCGGCGCGGCCCCCGACAATGTCGCGAATCCCGGCAAACAGATCCTTGAAGATATTGGCCCCGACGATCACCTCGCCCGTGGCAATGCCGAGATATTCCCGAATGACCCGGCCTTCGAGTGTGGGGGTGGTCGAAATGATCATGGCGGCCCTCCTGTTTGCTCCCCAGCATGTGGGGCGCTCAGGGTAAAAGGCAAGAGTGGCCCTATACTATCCTCTTGGGAGCGCTCATCCCTTCTTCACAAAGCTCTCCAAGACCTTCTTGGTGCCTGCCTTTTCAAAGTCGATGGTCAGCTTGTTGCCTTCGATGGTAATGACTTCGCCATATCCGAATTTGAGGTGGAACACGCGGTCGCCGAGGGCAAAGCCGCTCGACTGGCCGCCGAGATCGACCGAGCGCGCCACCAGTTCGCCTTCGATGGTCATGGGCCCGCCGCCCTTGCGGCTGGCCTGGTTGGCGCGGGCGCGCTGCCAGCCGGGCGTTTCGTAGACGCTCTCGAACGGATCGGCCTTGTTGAAGCGGCTGGCCGCGCCCCCGCCATAGCTATAGCCGCCATAGGCCGAGCCGCGATCGGTCACTTCCACCGCGTCGGCCGGCAGTTCGTCGATGAAGCGGCTGGGAATGGCCGATTGCCAGAGGCCATGGATGCGCCGGTTCTGCGCCGCCGAAATGCGCACGCGCTTGCGGCCGCGGGTAATGCCGACATAGCCGAGACGGCGTTCTTCCTCGAGTCCGGCGCGACCGCTTTCGTCCATCGAGCGTTGGCTCGGGAAGGTGCCATCCTCCCAGCCAGGCAGGAACACGGTGTTGAATTCCAGCCCCTTGGCCGAGTGCAGCGTCATGATGGTGACGGCATCGCTGGCGTCGGCGCTGTCGCGGTCCATCACTAGCGAGATGTGTTCGAGGAAGCCGCCGAGGGTCTCGAACTCCTCCATCGAGCGGCTGAGTTCCTTGAGGTTTTCCTTGCGCCCCTCGGATTCGGCGGATTTGTCGGCCGCCAGCATGTCCATATAACCGCTCTCTTCGAGGATCTGCTCGACCAGCTGGTAGGGCGGAAGGTTCTGTGAGCGATAGGACCAGTCATCGAACTGGGTGACGAGACTGCGCAGCGTGCTGCGCTGCTTGGGTTTCAGATCCTCCGTCTCGACCATCATCCGCGTCGAGGCGAGGAGAGGAATGTTCTGATGCCTGGCCGTCGCCGTCAGCATGTTGACGGTGGTGTCGCCAAGGCCGCGCTTGGGCACGTTGATGATGCGCTCGAAGGCGAGATCGTCCGCCGGCTGTGCCACAAGGCGCAGATAGGCCAGCGCATCGCGGATTTCCTTGCGCTCGTAAAAGCGCGGGCCGCCGACGACGCGATAATTGAGCCCCAGCGTGATGAAACGCTCTTCGAATTCGCGCATCTGGAAGGAGGCGCGCACGAGGATGGCCATGGAATTGAGCGGTTCGCCGGCGCGGTGATATTGCTCGATCTCGTCGCCGATCGTGCGCGCTTCTTCCTCGCTGTCATAGACCTGGGTGAACGAGACCAGCTCGCCGCCCTCGGCAATGTCGGTGTGCAGCGTCTTGCCCAGCCGGCCTTCATTATTGGCGATCAGGGTCGAAGCGGCCTTGAGGATATTCGCGGTCGAGCGGTAATTGCGCTCGAGCTTGATCACCTTGGCGCCGGGAAAATCCTTCTCGAAACGCAGGATGTTGTCCACCTCGGCGCCGCGCCAGCCATAGATCGACTGGTCGTCGTCGCCCACCACGCAGATATTGGCTTCCGGAGCCGGCTTGCCCTGTGCCAGCAGCCGCAGCCACAGATATTGGGCGGTGTTACTGTCCTGGTATTCGTCCACCAGCATGTATTTGAACTTGCGGTGATATTCGGCCAGCACTTCCGGATTCTCGCGGAACAGCCGGATACATTCGAGCAGCAGATCGCCGAAATCGGCAGCGTTCAGCGTCTTCAGCCGCGCCTGGTAATCGTAATAGAGCTTGCCGCCCTTGCCATTGGCAAAATAGCCGCTATCGCTGGCCGGCACGTCCTTGGGCAGCCAGCCGCGGTTCTTCCAGGCGTCCAGCATGCCGGCGAACTGCCGGGCGGGCCAGCGCTTCTCGTCGATATTCTCGGCCGCCAGCAATTGCTTGATCAGCCGGATCTGGTCGTCCGTATCCAGAATTGTAAATGCCGGCTTCAAATCCACCAGTTCGGCATGGCTGCGCAGGATCCGCGCCGACACCGAGTGGAACGTGCCCATCCAGGGCAGGCCGTCGAAATTGGGCACGATCTCGTGGATGCGCCGCTTCATTTCGCTGGCGGCCTTGTTGGTGAAGGTCACCGCCAGGATCTGGCTGCCCCAGGCCATGCGCTGGTTGAGGATGTGTGCAATGCGCGTCGTCAGCACCCGCGTCTTGCCCGTGCCGGCGCCGGCCAGCACCAGCAGCGGCCCCTCGGTCGACAGCACCGCTTCGCGCTGCTCTGCGTTGAGGCCGGCCAGATAGTCAGGCGTATCCGCCCGGCGCAGCTGGCTGGTGATGGGCCCGCCTTGGGGGCGGTGCAGGGGGGCGGGTTCGACCATGAGCGCTAAATCCCTTGGCCTGACACCCGGGGCAGATGCTCGGCCAAGCCTTGACGAATCTTATTTTGTTCTGGGTGCAATATAGGGTCGGGGCGGCCCCCTGTATAGAAGCGCGACCCCTTGCACAGGCGTCACCGCACGGCTTTGCGCCAATAAGACGGGCGATTTCGTTCTTTTCTTGTTCACGAGTGGTTTTGCGGCACGCGCAAGCGTCGATTGGCCCCTTGCCGGTCTTGCGCAGGCACGCCAAGTGCCTACACTCACGGCGGGAATCTGGCGGGCAGAACGCAGGCAGTGCTCAATCGCATCTATATCGTCGTCGGTTTGATCGCCATCGCAGCGTTGGCGGGAGCGTTTCTTGCGCCGCGCTTTATCCAGTGGAGCGATTATCGCGACCGCATGCAGGTGCTCGCCTCGAGCGTTCTGGGCGCCGAGGTCACCATCGAGGGCGATATCGACTTTGCCCTTCTGCCCCAGCCGCGCCTCGTATTCTCCGATGTGGTCGTTGGGCCGCCCGCCCAGCCGGCCGCCACCATTGCCGGGGTAGAAGCCGAGTTCGCGCTCATGGATTTCCTGCGCGACCAGTACAAGCTCACCCAGCTCGTCTTGCGGGCGCCGGTCATCAATCTGGTTGTCGATGAAAACGGGCTTCTGGCCAGCGGTGTCGAACTTTCGGGGGCAGGGAGCGGCGTTGTCCTCGATCACGCCCGCGTCGAGGATGGCCGCATTACCGTAACCGATATGCGCTCCGGCGAAAGCCAGGCATTTTCCGCCATCAGCGGGGATTTGCGGCTGTCGAGCCTTGCCGGCCCCTATCAGTTTTCCGGGCGCCTGAACTATCAGGATGCGCCCTATGATCTGCGCCTTTCCAGCAGCGTTGCCGATATGGATGGCACGGCGCGGCTCACCGCATTCCTCGGCCGCACCGGCGGGGCCTATAGCCTCAGCCTTGAAGGCGCGATGACCTCAGGCATGGCGCCGAAATTCGATGGCACCATGGTCTATCGCCAGGCGCCGCCCCCTGCGGCCACAGCCGAGGAGATCCGCGGCAATCTGGTGCTCGAAAGCAAGGTGACGGCCTCGACCGACCGGGTTGTTCTCAATGGCTATACGCTGCTGCTCGACGAGAACCGTGCCGGCATGCGCCTGACCGGTGCGGCCAGTATCCAGCTCGGCGCGCGCCGCGATTTCGAGGCCGTGGTTTCGGGCGGGGTGTTCACCCTGCCGCCGCGCGATGCCAATGAAGTGGCCGGCGAACAGCCCTATGAACTGGTGCGCCTCCTCTCCGAACTGCCGCCGCCGCCGCTCCCGCCCATGCCCGGGCGGCTGGGCGTCGACCTGGCCGAAATCGGCCTCCGCGGCGCCGCCCTGCGCAATGTGCGCGTCGACGCCAATTTCGATGGCGTGGCCTGGCAGATTTCCCGCGCCATGGCCGAGCTTCCCGGCAATACCAGCGTTTCCCTCGCCGGAACGGCGCGCAATATCGAGGGCCGGCCGGCCTTCAATGGCACGCTGAAACTGGCGAGCGCCCGGCTCGACGCCTTTTCGCTGCTCTGGCGCCGCGCCCGCGAAGACAACCCGCTCATCAACGTTCCGGGTCGGCTCGAAGGCCAGGTCATGCTTGCCGGCGACGCCTTCGGCATCAGCCATGGCCGCCTTACCCTCAATGGCAAGGTGCATGTGGTCGAGCTGCGCCTCGGCTTCGGGGATGAGCCGCGGATCGATCTCGTCGGGCGTTTCGATGATCTCGCCGTGGCGGACAGCGCAGCGCTCGGCGCGCTGTTTCCCGATCCTGCCAGTGACAATATCTTCGCCGTCAGCTTTCCCCAAGGCAGCTTTGCGTTGAACACGCAGAACATTCGCGTTCTGGGGCTCGACGCTGCCGATCTCATCGCCGAGGGCAGCTGGGTTCCCGGCGAAGTGCGGTTCTCGCGCATTGTCAGTAGCGATTTCGGCGGTGCCGAGCTCGATATCAGCGCAAATCTCGGCGGCTCCCTGAGCGCGCCGCAGCTTGGGCTGGCCGGGCGCCTCAAACTCGATCAACCAGATGCCCCCGCCATCACAGCGCTTTACGACTATTTCAGCGTGCCGAATGGCTGGCGCGAGGGGCTCTCGGGGTCGCTCCCGCTTGATGTCGAGCTTGATCTCACCCGGCCCTCGTCGGTCGGCGGCCAGATCCTCTCGCTCAATGGCACGGCCGACGCAGGCACGCTGACCCTGCGCGCCGACATGGAAAAGGGGCTAGCCGGCGTCGACGAGGGCAATCTTCTGCTCTCGGCCTCTATCGAGGGCGAGGACGCCGCCGGGATGATGGCGCAGTTCGGCCTTGCCGATGTCTCGCCGTTTTCCGCTGACGAACCGGCCATGATTTCCCTCTTTGCCGAAGGCACGCGACTGGACGGGTTCGATGCCCGCCTTGCCGCCAGCCAGGGCGAAGAAACCATCGCCTATGTCGGCGCCCTGAAGCTGGCCGACAGCGGCGAGCTCTCCGGTGTCGGCACGCTCGATGTGCAGGTCGAGAACGGCTCGGGCCTGGCTGGCCTCGCCGGTATTTCCGGTCTCGGCCTTGGCTCGTTCGAGGCCAGTGCGGGGTTACGTTTCTCCGGCAGGAACAGCCTTGTCCTTTCCGGCATTTCCGGGGTCAGCGGCGTGGGCGGCTTTGGCGGCTCTATCGAGCTGGCTTCCGTCGGCCAGTTGCCCAATTTCAGCGGCAATTTGAGTTTTGACCATCTGGCGGCGGAGCACCTTGCCGGGGCCATTCTCTCGCCGGCGGCGTTGATCGGCACGGACGGTGTCTGGCCCGAGGGACCGCTTGCCGGGGCCTCCGCGCAGAGGCCGTCGCGGGGAACTATTTCCGTCGAGGCGGACCAGCTCAGCCTGGGCGATGCCAGCCTTGCCAATGCCCGCTTCGACGTCAATTGGAACCCGCAGTCGATCGGGCTCAGCCGCCTCACCGGGGCGATAGGGGGTGGCAGCGCCGCGCTCGATCTCACCCTCTGCTGCTCCGGGCCCTTGCCCGATCGGGTCGTGTCGGGCCGGCTGACGCTGACCGATGTCGACGCTGCCGCAATCCTGCCCGAGAACATCGCCGAAGGCATCGAAGGCACGATCAGCAGCGGGCTGCAATTCGAGGGCACGGGCGCAAGCCTGGCGGACGCCATGGCCGCCATGACCGGGGAGGGCAATTTCACCCTCGCCGACCTACGCCTCACCGGCCTCGATCCGGCGGTCTATCCGGCCATATCCGGTCTTGAAAATGTCCTTGAAACCGAGAGCGATGCGCTCGAAATCCTGATTTCCCAGGCCCTGGGGCGCAGCAATTTCGTCGCCGAGACCGCTCAGGGCGCCTTCACGATCGCCGGCGGCATCGTTCGGCTTGCCAATTTCATGGTCGAGGGGGAAGGCGCGCGCCTCGCTGGGGGGCTCAATCTGACCCTGGCCGATCTCGGCCTCAATGGCAGCTTCGTCATGACCCCGTTCGGCTATGTCGACCCGAGCGGGCTCGTTGAGTCCGAGACCGCGCGCATCATCCTTCGGCTCGCCGGCACTCTGCCCGAGCCGGATGTCGAAATTGACCTCGGCGAAATGGTTGCCGCCATTCAGGTCCGGGCCAATGAACTGGAAGTTGACCGGCTCGAGGCGATGCGTCTCGAAGACGAAGCCCGCCAGCGGGCCGCTGCCCAGGAACGCAATCGGTTGATCGAAGAGCAGCGCCGTCAGGCTGCGGAGGCGGCGGCCGCTCGTGCCGCCGAGGAAGAAGCCAAGCGCCTCGAAGAGGAGCGGCTTCGCCTCGAGCAGCAGCCACAGATCGCGCCCCAGCCGGCGCCGCCGACCGATCTCAACCGGCCGCTCGATCTCGGCCTGCAGCCGGGGTTCCAGACGGGCGTGCCGACGCCTTCCGGTTTCCAGGTGCTTCCCAGCGATCTTCTGAATTTGCCGCGCTAAACGATGTTGCTAGAGCGCTTCCAGGAAAAGTGGACACCACTTTTCCGGTTCGGAAGCGCGACAAAGCAAGGACTTGGAGTGATTTTATCGCGTCAACGACGCGGTGAAATGCTCTCGGCGTCAGCTGCGTCCGAAGCTGCGCCGTCGCGATACCAGGCCAGCACGGCCAGTCGCAGTGACGAGGAGAGATTGGTGCTTTCGCGCGCCTCATCGACCTGGCGGACGAGACCGGCAAGGCTTAGCGCACGGGCATCTGCCATCGCTTCCAGCCCGGCCCAGAATTCGGGCTCGAGCGCGACCGATGTGCGGTGACCGGCGATGGAAAAGGAGCGCTTTTGCATGCGCTTCCTGGAAAATCAGGGCTTTTTGCGGAAGGCGTCGAGGCTGACGACCTTTTCGCCTGTAGCTTCGGGCTGGGCGTCCTCGCCGCTGGCGGCCTTTTCGGTCGCGGCGTCGGCCTTGGCTTCGGTCTCTGCGTCCTCATTGGGCGCGGTGGCGGGATCGAACTGCAGGCCGAACTGCACGGAGGGGTCGAAGAACCCCTTGATCGCCGAAAAGGGGATCACCAGCGTCTCGGGAATGCCGTCGAAACTGAGACCAACCTCAAAACCGGTTTCGGTGACCTTGAGGTCCCAGTACTGGTTCTGCAGGACGATGGTCATTTCCTTGTCATACTGGGTCAGCAGTTTTTCGCTCAGCCGCACGCCGGGGGCGCGGGTGGCAAAGGAAATGAAGAAATGATGTTCGCCGGGCAGGCCGGTGCGGGACACTTCGGCCAGAACCTTGCGCACGACGCCGCGCAGGGCTTCCTGGGCGAGTATGTCGTAGCGCAGATGATCTTCGGCCATTTTAGTCCCTTGGTCTTGTCGATCGGCACGAATCCGAACGGCCCATATCAGCCCTACGTTCCCCGATAATTCAAGAACAAAGGCCGAGGACAAGGCGGGCAGCATGGGAAAAGTGCAGGCTTCTGTTGCCAGGTGCCTGCGAACCCCGCCTGTCACCCGGCTAGGGGTGGAGGACTTAATTTCCCAATGCTAGCACTGCTTACGCAGCGAGAGCGACTGGAGCCTTATTGTTGTCATTTGCAACTATAAGTTTCGGACCGATAACGGTGGTACCTCACCGAGCAAAAGCACACTCTTTACGCCCTCGTCGATCCTGTTTCGTCCCCAGTGGCTCCCCCTTTTGAGGGGAGGAGATGGTGGAGACGCCGGGTACTGCCCCCGGGTCCGATGGGTTTATTACAATGACCGTTTATCGCCATAGCCCTTGCGGGCACTCCCTATATAGGACACCCCGGGTCTTGATGCAAACTCCTGCATGCTGATTCAGCGAGGTTTAACACCTAAGGCCCATTCTGCGTCCTGAACGGAGGCGCCATGGCCAGCTTGTCCGAGATCCTCGAGCTTTCTCGCGGCGCGCGACGCCGACGGGGGCTTCCGGCTGTCGTGCTCATGCTCATTGCCTTCGGCGTCGGGGGCGGCGCAACAATCGCCCTCACCGAAACCGGCCTTGCCGACTGGATGCTGGGTTCTTCTCGCGCATCCAGCGCCATCGCACAGCGCGCTTTTCCGGTTTGCGCCGGCTCCGTGCGCAGCACCTGCGTGGTCGACGGGGATACGTTCTGGCTCGAAGGCGTCAAGTATCGCGTCGCCGATTACAACACCCCTGAAATCGGCCAGCCGCAATGCCCCACCGAAGCCGCATTGGGCCGAAAGGCCACGAGCCGGTTCGCGCAATTGCTCTCCGAGGGGCCATTCGAGATGCGCCGCATCGATCGCGACGAGGATCAATATGGCCGCAAGCTGCGGATCGTCGAGCGCAACGGCAAGTCTGTCGGGGAGGTCCTCGTCGCCGAAGGCCTCGCCCACCAATGGCGCGGGCGGCGCGAGGGCTGGTGTTAAGTCACGGTCTTTGATTATGTCTGTCCTCCATTGCCTGGGAGGAATGTCGTGCCACTGCCCGTCATCGCGGAGAGACATTGCGAGGGATGCACGGCCTGTTGCGAATTCCCGCCCATTCGAACCGAGCAATTGCAAAAGCCGGCCAATACGCTGTGCCTCCAGTGTGCGGAGGGGCAGGGCTGCACGGTCTATGATGTACGGCCTGATGTCTGCCGGGGCTTTTATTGCGGATATTTCTTCCTGCCGGAGCTGGGTCCGGAGTGGCATCCCATCCGCAGCGGCGTGGTCATCCGCTCCGAGCATCTGGACGAGGATGCCGTCACCTTCCTGATTCTCGAACTCAATTCCTTCCTCGTGTCGGAAGAGTTTGCCGGGATGATCGGCGCCTGGGTGGAGCAGGGCGTCGGCGTCGAATTCGAGCGCGTCGGGCCGTCGGGCCATCTGCCGGCAAAGATGGCCATGAACGAATTGCTCGAAGAGGCGGTCGCGGCGCGGGACCTGCGCGGAATGCAGAAGGTCTTTGCCTGGGCACTGGCCCATATCGACCGCTCCCACAGCTGGGAACGCGACGAGACGATAATGCACAGTACGCTGGCCTGATCCGTCGTCTGCTTGCTGACTCTTCAGCCGTTCCACCGCATCTTCATGTAGACGCCACCGGCTTCGAGTTCGTCGAGCATCTGTGCGAGATGGCGACGCTTGGTCTGCTCGCCTTTGACCTTGTTGATCCACAAAAGATAATCGTTGCGCTGATAGGCGGGCCGCGCCTCATACGCGGCCATGAGCCCCCGCTCTGCAAGCGCCTCCCGCACGAAGTCGGGCATGTCCTCGCGCTTGCGCAGCGGCCGCAGGGCAGGGCTCATGGCAAGACGGCCTGCGCTTCGATCTCGATCAGGAAATCGGGATTGGCGAGGGCCGCCACCAGCAATCCCGTCACCGTCGGCGGGTTGGGGCGCTGCCCCCAGACCTTCATCCACACGCCGAACGCCGCATTGAGGTCGGCATCGGCGCGCATGATGATCATGGTCCGCACCAGATGCTCCAGCCCCGCCCCGGCCGCGGCCAGCACCTTCTGCATATTGTCGAGGGCCAGTTCCGTCTGCTTGACGATATCGCCTTTGCCGACCATTTCGCCTTGCGCGTTTACGGCGTTCTGCCCGCCGATCAGCAGGAGCCGCGCATTGGCCGGCAGGATGATCCCTTGGGAAAATACCGGGCTGATATGCATGTTGGGCGGGTTTACATATTGAACGCTCATTTTCATGTCCTCCTGGAAGCTCCACTTTGCCGCCCCAATCTGGGCAAAGGTGCGGACAGGGGATGTCAGCATGGCCTCCGGTATTAGGCTACCGCATCGCGCCTTTGCCTCAAACTGGGCTAGCATCTGGCTCATCCGCACTGCCGGGGAAGAAAACCTCATGTCGCAAGATCGCACCAGCAAGTTCGCCCGCGCCGCCGAAAACTTCCTGGGCAAGCATCCTGCCCAGCTGACCGAGCGCGAACGGACCATCATCGAGCAGGCCATCAGCCGACGCACCCTGTCGCGCGACCCGGCCGCCGAATTCAACGAGCGCCTGACCCTGGGGCAAAAACTTGCCGACAATGTTGCCACGTTCGGCGGCTCGTGGGGGTTCATCATCGGGTTTGGAATTGTGCTTGTGGTCTGGGTGCTGTCGAATCTGCTCCTGGCCAGCCGCGCCTTCGATCCCTATCCCTTCATCTTTCTCAATCTGATGCTCTCCATGCTCGCCGCCGTGCAGGCGCCCGTCATCATGATGAGCCAGAACCGGCAGGCGGCCAAGGATCGCGACGTTTCGGCCCATGACTACGAGGTCAACCTCAAGGCCGAGATCGAGATCATGGCCCTGCACGACAAATTCGACCGGCTGCGCGAGGAGGAAATCCGGCAGATCGTGCTCAAGCAACAGGAGCAGATCGAGCGGCTGACGCGCCTGGTGGAGAACCATCTTGGTGCCAAGCCAGCGGGCCCCGAATCGCAGTAAGCATGCTCCATGCAGCCCTATCTGAAGCTTTTGTCCGACATTCTCGAAAACGGTACCGACAAGGCCGATCGCACCGGCACCGGCACGCGCTCGCTGTTCGGCTATCAGATGCGCTTCGACCTTTCGAAGGGCTTTCCGCTTCTCACCACCAAGAAGCTGCACCTCAAATCCATCATCTATGAACTGCTCTGGTTCATTCGCGGCGAGACCAATGTCCGCTGGCTGCAGGAGCATGGCGTCAAGATCTGGGACGAATGGGCCGACGAAAACGGCGATCTCGGCCCGGTCTATGGCTCGCAATGGCGCTCCTGGCCGGCGCCGGATGGCCGCCACATCGACCAGCTCGCCAATGTGCTGGAATCCATCCGCAGCAAGCCGGATTCGCGCCGCCATATCGTCTCGGCCTGGAACCCAGCCGAAGTCGACGAGATGGCTCTGCCGCCGTGCCACTGCCTTTTCCAGTTCTACGTTGCCAATGGCAAGCTGAGCTGCCAGCTCTACCAGCGCTCCGCCGACACCTTCCTCGGCGTGCCGTTCAACATCGCCTCCTATGCCCTGCTCACCCATATGGTGGCGCAGGTCTGCGATCTCGAAGTCGGCGATTTCGTCCACTCCTTCGGCGACGTGCACTTGTATTCCAACCATTTCGAGCAGGCCCAGCTGCAATTGACCCGCGAGCCGCGTCCGCTGCCGCGCCTTGTCATGAACCCCGAGCGCAAGCGGCTCGAAGATTTCGTCTTCGAGGATTTTGCCTTCGAAGGCTACGATCCGCATCCGCACATCAAGGCTGCGGTCGCGGTATGAGCCGCTCCCTGTCCGAACTCACCGCCCTTGTGGCCGAAGTTTCGGACCTCTATGCCGCGCGCAATGACATCGCCCGCGACGACGACTGGTTTGTGCTAAAAGTCCAGGAAGAGCTTGGCGAGCTGGTTTCGGAATATCTCAGGACCACCGCTCGCGGCCGCCTGAAGGGCGACGACCCCGCCACCATCAGGCAAAAGCTCGAGGACGAAACCGCCGATCTCCTGGCCAGCGTGCTGCTGTTTGCCCGCCATAACCGGGTCGATCTCGACGCTGCGCTCGAGCGCAAATGGCTCCGGCATCTGCTCCCCGCCGCCGAGCGCTGACAGCGTTCCGGGCCAAACTTCAGCCCAGATTCCTACCCTAAACCCAAGCCATCTCTGCCTAATCTGGCCGTGTCCCGCCCGCGTTTCTTGCTCGGCCCGGGGCGGGCAGTAGGCAATTGGTCTATGGCAAGTAGGCTGGATGATTTCCACAGTCTCACCACGACGACTGGAAAACAAATGTGCGGTCGAGGTTTAGCTCGTCTACTTGACGCGGACCCCCGAATTCCGGGCGCTTGCATACAAGTTTTGCCACTTTGTGATGATTGTCATCCTCGGGAATGTGCTATTCGCGCCAGAATTGGAAAAGACGCTTGGTCGATTTCAGGTCACCCATAGCATGTGGACGCGCTTGGTGGGCCGGCAGGGGGTATTGCCCTGCCGTTCTAAACTATTGTCGTTGAGGATCCCTGTTCATGCCGCATGGCCCCGAATTTTCGGTCGCGGAGACACATAGCTTCCCGGATGCTGGGAATATTGACATTTCCCGGACGAGCGTCGGTCTGGGGTGGCGTCGCGCCTTCATGTCGGTTCAGCGCGAAGGTCCCTACAAGATGCATTTTCACCCCAAGAGCGATGTGCTGATCAACGTCATCAATTCGAGGACGGTGAGGGCGAGGATCACGCTCGACGGCAAGGAATATCCGATCGAGGGCGGGCCGGGCACCGTCACGATCATACCGGCGCAGAAGGCTTTTGACCTCGATCTCGAGACGGCGGTGGAAACCACGCATCTCTACATCCGCGAGAAGCTGCTCGATCAGGTCATCTTCAGCATGTTCGCCGAGGGCCAGCGCGGCATTGCCATCCAGTTCTGCGCCGCCGCCTATGATCCGGTGCTCGAGCAGCTCTGTTCTGCCGTGCGCGAAGAGTTGCACGAGGCGGGCCGCGCCTCGACCCAATATGTCGAGCACATGCTCCAGGGCATCGCTGCCCATCTGGTGCGGAACTACAGCACGGCGGTCCAGAGCACGACGGAAGCCACCACGACGCTGTCGGAGCGACAGATCATGCGAACGCGCGAGATCATCGAGGCGCGGCTGGCCGAGAGGATCTCGCTGGCCGATATCGCCCGCGAGTTCCGCCTCAGCGCCGATCATTTTGGCCGGCTGTTCAAGCGCGCCTGCGGGGTCACGCTCTACCAGTTCATCATTCGTTGCCGCGTCGAGCGCGCCCGCCTCATGCTGGCCCAGACTGCCACGCCGATCGTGGACATAGCGCCCGAATGCGGCTTTGCCGACCAGGTCCACCTCACCCGGGCCTTTGGCCGCATCGTCGGTACGACGCCTGCCGCCTATCGCAGGGCGCAGCGCGGCCGCTAGACTCCGCACCCCGATAAGAAGCAGGCGTGTCGGCGACGAGCATTCCGCCAGTTCGCCCGCTTCCCATCTCTCCCTATGGTCGACATCGGGGAAATGACGCCCAATGTGTGATCACGCCATCGCATGCTCTTCGCTTCGGCGCGCCGAGGCGGTAAAATAGGGCAGGGCGCCGGCGAATCCGCCGTGGCTTTCATGGGGGAGAGACAGATGACGAGAATAATGGGAGCCGCGATGCTGGCTCTGGCGGTGGCATCGCCGGTCCTGGCCAATGACACCACGGCGCAATTGGGCGTTGGCGGTCTTGTTTTCGTCTCGAACGAGAGCATTCAGATGGCTTCGGAAGATCTCTTCGTATCGCCCGAAGAGGTCCGTGTGGCGTACGAGTTCAACAATATCTCCGACGCCGCCCAGACCATTCTCGTCGCTTTCCCGATGCCCGATGTCGAGGGCGGCGGCAATATGATGGTCGATATTCCGGTCCAGTATACCGATGAAGACGGCAAGCCGCTGATTGCGGACCCGGACAATCTGTTCGGCTTTGCCACCGAGTTCAATGGTCAGCCCGTCGAGGCCGAGCTGCACCAATACGCCTTTGCCCACAATATCGACTATTCGGCCACGCTGCGCGACCTCGGCGTGCCGCTCGAACCGTTCGGCGACGCCACTTATGCGGCGCTCAAGGCACTCGACAGCGCCGATGCTGAGCGATTGACGACGCTGGGCCTTGTCTACCGCTCCGAATATGACGCCGGCGAGGGGCTCGAATGGGAATTGGTGCCGCTCTGGACGCTGCGCTCGACCTATTCCTGGCAGGCCACTTTCGAGCCGGGTATCTCCAACGTCGTCCACACCTATCGCCCCAGCGTCGGCGGCACGGTCGCCACCACCTTCATGCCGGTCAAGGGCGATGAATATTCCATGGAGCGCTACGCCGATTATGGGAAGCGCTACTGCGTCGATGACAATCTTGTCGCCACCCTGCGCAAGAAGGAAATCAAGCAGGAGGACTACACCCAATATCCCTATATCGAGAGCTGGATTTCCTACATCTGGTCGACCGGCAATAACTGGTCCGGCCCGATCGGCAAGTTCACGCTCACAGTGGACAAGGGAGATGTGAACAATCTCGTCTCCTTCTGCGGCGAGGACGTCAAGAAGATCGGTCCCACCACGTTCCGGATGACCGCAACCGACTGGTACCCGCCCTGGGACAAGGAGCTGGAAATCCTGCTGCTCAAGCCGGTCGACTGGTACGACGAATAAATCGGTCGCGCCGCGGCCGGACCCTCACCCTCACTCAAGCACGGAGGCCCCCGCATCGGCGGGGGCTGGCATTTTGACCCAAGCCCACCAGAACCTTTCCATCCGGGCCGCCACGCCCGCCGACGCGGCCCTCATCGTCGGCTTCATCCGCGAGCTGGCCGAGTACGAAAAGCTCCTCCACGAGGTGAAGATCACCACCGAGGACCTGGCGCGCGATCTCTTCGGGGCCGAGCCCAGGATCTTCTGCGAGATCGCGGAATGGGATGGCCGGCCGGTGGGCTTTGCGCTCTGGTTCTATACCTATTCCACCTTCCAGGGTCGGCACGGCATCTGGCTGGAAGACCTCTATGTCCAGCCGGACCAGCGGGGCAGGGGCATAGGCAAGGCGCTCCTCCAGCATCTGGCGCGGCGCTGCGTCGCCGAAAATC
The DNA here is from genome assembly GCF_029201545.1 of Devosia sp. FJ2-5-3. Classification (NCBI taxonomy): domain Bacteria; kingdom Pseudomonadati; phylum Pseudomonadota; class Alphaproteobacteria; order Hyphomicrobiales; family Devosiaceae; genus Devosia; species Devosia sp. FJ2-5-3. The sequence continues at coordinate 1,593,367 of NZ_CP104007.1, forward strand.
TTGGCCGTTTCGAATGGTGGGTTCTCGACTGGAACGAGCCGTCCATCGCCTTCTACAAGAGCCAGGGCGGCGTCATGCAAGACGAATGGACCAAGGTCCGCGTCGAGGGCGAGGCCCTGCTCAAGCTGGTCACTGCGTAGTCTTTCCGAGGAGCGATCCTCAAGGCCATAGTGCCCCCGTGTCATCGCCGCGAAAGCCGGGACCTCCGTTTAGAGTGGGGTACCTCGCTTTCGCGGAAATGACCCGCTGGTGGGGAACGCAAACCAAGCGGCCCAGCTTTCCCTGCAGAGAAAGACTTGCCTCACAACTCCCGGAAGCCAATGCCCCCAAAAATTTCCCTCATCGCCGCCGTCGCCCGCAACAATGTGATCGGGGCCGATCAGTCCATACCCTGGCGCATTCCGTCCGACTTTGCCTGGTTCAAGCGCCAGACCATGGGCAAGCCAATGATCATGGGCCGCAAACAGTTCGACACTTTCCCCAAGCCGTTGGCCGGCCGCCCGCATATCGTGGTCACACGCCGCAAGGACTTCGCGCCCGAGGGCGTTCATGTCGTCCACGACCTCGATGCCGCCTTCGATCTGGCCAGAAAGCTCGCGGAAGAGGCCGGTCAGGACGAGATCATGGTCATTGGCGGCGGGGATATTTATGCCCAGTCCATGGCGCGCGCGGACCGGCTCTACATCTCCCATGTCGAGCTGGAGCCCGAGGGCGATGTGGTCTTTCCGGACATCGACCCAACTGCCTGGAGGGTGGTCGAAACCCCCGAGGTCACCCCTTCGGAAAAGGATTCGGCGGCATATATCATCCGCATCTATGAAAAGCTGGGCGACAGGCCGCATTGATCGCGCGGGCGGCTTGCTTATATATGGCAGCATCGACTTCTCTATAGAGCCGAAAGGAAAAAGATGCCTTGGGAGAATAATGGAGGCGGAGGTGGCCGCAATAATGGCGGTCCCTGGGGCCAGGCACCTGGTGGAGGTGGCGGCGGCCCGCGCCGTCCGGGCGGCAATACGCCCAATCTCGAGGACATCCTCAATCGCGGTCGCGACCAGTTCAAGGGTGGCGTGCCCGGTGGCCGCTGGGCCATCATCGGTGGCGTGCTGGCCATTCTCGCCTTTTGGGGCGTGAATTCGGTCTACACCATCAATCCGCAGGAAGTCGGCGTCGAACTGCAGTTTGGTAAGCCCAAGCCCGAATTGTCCGGTCCCGGCCTGCATTTCATGCTTTGGCCGGTCGAAAGCGTCGAGCGTGCGACCACCACGGTCAACCAGACCCAGATCGGCACCGGCGCAGCCTCGGGCCCGCGCGGCCAGCAGGCAAATGACGGCCTGATGCTCTCGGGCGATCAGAACATCGTCAATGTCCAGTTCTCGGTGTTCTGGGCCATCAACGACCCGGTTGCCTATCTTTTCAACGTGCGCGACCAGGAATCCATGGTTCGCTACGCTGCCGAAAGTGCCATGCGCGAAGTCGTCGGCCGCCGTCCCGCTCAGGACGTCTATTCGGACGACCGCTCGGGCATCCAGGCCGAAGTGATGCGCATTACGCTCGCAACGCTCGAAAGCTATGGCCTTGGCGTCTCGGTCAACCAGATCCTGATCGAAAATGCCGGCCCGCCGCCCGAAGTGGTGGACGCCTTCAACGAAGTCCAGCGCGCCCGTCAGGACGAGACGCGTCTGCAGGAAGAAGCCCGCTCCTACGCCAATACCCTTCTGGGTAATGCCCGTGGTAGTGCTGCGGCCCTGCGCGAAGAAGCTGCCGCATACACCAACCGAGTGGTGCAGGAAGCAACCGGTGAAGCCGGCCGTTTCAACGCCATCTACGCCGAATATGTGAATGCGCCCGAAGTGACCCGCAAGCGCCTGTTCCTCGAGACCATGGAAGAGGTTCTGGGTGGGTCCGAGAAGGTCCTCATCGAGAACGGGGCAAATGGCTCGGGGGTCGTCCCCTATCTGCCGCTGCCCGAACTGCGCCCCGGCGCTAACACCTCGTCGGGGAACCAGTAATGACCAATCGTCTCTATATCATCGGCGCGGCCATTCTGGTGGCCATCTACATCTTCTTCTCCTCGCTTTACGTCGTGGACGAGCGCGAGCAGGCCATCGTCACGCGCTTCGGCCAGATCACCGATGTGCGCACCGAGCCGGGCATCTACTTCAAGATCCCGACCGATTTCGTCGACACGGTCCAGATCATCGAAGATCGTCTCCTGCGCTATGACATCGCCAATATGCGTGTCCAGGTGTCGGGCAACGCCTTCTACCAGGTCGATGCCTTCCTGACCTACCGCATCGCCGATGCACGTTTGTTCCGTGAGCGCGCCACCGGCCAGCTCTCGGTTGCCGAGGCCCGTATCGGCGCCAGCCTCGATGCGGCCCTGCGCCAAGTCTATGGTCTGCGTGAATTCAACGCGGCCCTCTCTGACCAGCGCGACCAGATGATGAAGGAAACCCGCGACCTCATCCGTCCGGACCTTGCCAATCTGGGTATCGACGTCGTCGACGTGCGTATCCTGCGCACCGATCTCGACAGCGATGTTTCGGCCACCACCTTCGAGCGTATGCGTGCCGAGCGTCTTGCCGAAGCCGCACTGCTGCGCGCGCGCGGTCAGGAACAGGCGCAGAGCCTGCGCGCTATTGCTGACCGTCAGTCGGTTGAAATCGTCGCCGCGGCAACCCGCGATGCCGAACTCATCCGCGGTCAGGGCGACGCCGAGCGGAACCGCATCTTCGCCCAGGCCTATGGCCAGGACTCCGAATTCTTCGAGTTCTATCGCTCGATGGAATCCTACCGTGCGGCTCTGGCCAATACCGGCACGACCATGGTTCTTTCCCCGGATAGCGAATTCTTCCGCTATTTCGGCTCCAACGGGTCGATCCCGGCGGCCAATCCGAACCTGGCTCCGCCGGCACAGCCCATCGAAGCGCCCGAACTGCCGACCAGCGAGGGCCCGGCTCTCGACGGCCTCGGCATCGAGGAAACCACCGTTCCCAGCCTGACGCTGGAAGACGGTTCCGAGCTGACCCCGACCATCGGGGCCGAGCCTCCGGCTCCGGTCGAAGTGCCGGCCACGGACGCTCCGGCTCCGGCTGCGGAAACGCCCGCTCCTGCCGCTCAGTAAGCGCGCTTAGAGCGACACACAAAAAGGCCGACCTGGATCTCCAGGTCGGCCTTTTTCATGCCTCGTACATTTTCGCAACCGTTGCCGGCAAATGCTAGCATCCTGCTAGCAAATCAGGGCCAAATGCGACGCCAATTCGGGGGGGGTCGCTGCCCCGCCCGCCACGCCTAGCGGACGAAATCGTCGTCGTAAAATCCCTGAAGATAGAGCAGGGCCGTCAGATCGCCATGGTCGATCCGGATGCCCGCTTCCGCCGCCACGGTCGGCTTGGCATGCAGCGCCACGCCGAACCCGGCGACGCGGATCATATCGAGATCATTGGCGCCATCGCCCACGGCAATGGTCAGGCTGGGGTCGACGCCGCGTTCGGCGGCCAGCGCCAACAGTCTCTCGCGCTTGGTGTTTTTGTCGACTATGGGCTTGGCCACGGTGCCTGTCAGCACATCACCGTCAAACTCGAGGACATTGGCGATCGCCTCGTCAAAGCCGATGCGCTTGCCGAAATAGTCGGCGAAAAAGGTGAAGCCGCCCGAGACCAGCGAGGTATAGGCGCCATACGCCTTCATGGTCTGCACCAGCGCCCGGCCGCCCGGCGCCAGCGTAATCGCCTCGCGCCGGATTTCCTCGATAACAGAACGCTCCAGCCCCTTGAGCAGCGCGACGCGCGTATCCAGCGCCTCACCGAAATCGAGCTCCCCGCGCATGGCGCGGTCGGTAATCTCGGCCACCTTATCCTTGATCCCCAGTGCCGCGGCCAGTTCGTCAATGCACTCCTGCTCGATCATGGTTGAGTCCATGTCGGCCACGAGGATCAGCTTCCGGCGTCCTTCGGTGGGCACCAGATTGGCGTCGACACTCTTGGTGCCGATGACATCGCGTGCAATTTGAAGAGCTTGCGGCGCGGTGGGTTCGCTAATATCGCAAGCCACGCCGTGGTTGAGCCAGTTGAGTTCTCCGCCGGTTTGCTGCACCACTGCGGCGGCAAGCGCGGCGTCCAGTTCGGGGTCGGCAGGATTGGCGATAAGGCTCAGGACCGGCATGAGAACAGGTGCTTTCGGGAGGAATTGGTGAGCATTCAAAGGCGTGCCGTCCTGATAGCGGGTCCCACTGCCAGCGGCAAGTCGGCCCTCGCCCTGGCGCGCGCCGAGGCGGGGCAGGGACTGATCGTCAACGCCGACGCCATGCAGGTCTACGACACGCTGCGCGTCGTCACGGCCCGGCCGGGCATCGAGGACGAAGCCCTTGCCGAGCACCGTCTTTACGGCATTGTGCCTGCCGGGCATCGCTTTTCCACCGGCCAATGGCTGAATGCCGTCGCCGAAATTCTCGCCGCGGTCGACCCGGGGCGCGAGGTGATTTTCGTCGGTGGAACAGGCCTTTACTTCGATGCGCTGACAAAGGGATTCGCAGATGTCCCCGCCATTTCCGCGGCGGTTACACTCGGGGTCCAGGAAGAGATCGAAAAATTGGACCAGGCGGGGCGCATGGCAATGCTGACGGCAGAAGACCCGGAGACGGCCGCGCGCATCGGCGTGGCCGATCCCCAGCGCGTCATTCGCGCCCTCGCGGTCAAGCGCGCCACCGGAAAAAAGCTGTCCGAATTCCAGGGTGCCGAGCAGCCGGCCCTGCTTGCCGACTGGCAGATCGAGCGAATCGTCCTCGCACCCGAGCGCGACATATTGCGGGGCCGTATCACAAGACGCTTCGCCGCCATGTTCGAGAACGGCGCGGTTGAGGAGGTCGAGGCGCTGCTGGCCAAAAAGCTCGATCCATCGCTTCCGGCGATGAAGGCCATTGGCGTGCCGGAGATTTCTGGGTGGCTGGAGGGGATGCTGTCGCGAGAGGATGCCATACGCCTCGCGACGATCGCGACCCATCAATATGCCAAGCGCCAGGGCACATGGTTTCGCAACCGCATGGGCGACTGGCCGCGTCTCGGTCTTGAAGGACGCCCATTAGTGGGCCCAAGTCCCTGATCTAAATGGGACTTGTGCCCACTTATCCAACTGCTCCACTTATCCCGCGAAAGATTTGTGCATGCGTTCCAGCAGCCCGATCCGCTCGCGCAGGACGAAGCGGATCACCAGCACCACGGCGGCGAAGGTGAGGCCTGCCGCCAGCCCGATCCAGATGCCCACACCACCCCAATTGGCAACAAAACCAAGCACATAGGCAATTGGTAGGCCGACGAGCCAATATCCGAAGATTGCCAGCAGCATGGGGATTTTCGTGTCGCTCATACCGCGCAGGGCATGGGCCGCGACAACTTGGGCGCCGTCTGCCAGCTGGAACACGCCGGCGATCAGCAGGAAGGTCGCCGCCATGCCCACGGCCCTTGCATTTCCATCCACCGTCGGGTCGAGGAAGATGCGGACGATGTCTGGGGCAAAGGCCAAAAACGCTATGCAGGACAGCACCATGAAACCTGTGCCCATCACCAGCGAGGCGTAGCCGGCCTTGCGGATGCCCTCGGCGTCGCCGCGCCCATAGGCCCGGCCCACCCGCACCGTGGCGGCGATGCCCAGCCCCAGCGGCACCATGAAGGCGATGGAGGCGCATTGCAGTGCCACGGCATGGGCGGCAACCTCGTCGGTGCCGATCCTGCCCATGAGGAGGGCGGCGGCGGTGAACAGGCCGACCTCGGCCACCACCGTCAACCCAATCGGCGTGCCGATGCGGAAGATCTCGCGGAACCGCGCCCAGTCCGGCTTCCAGAAGCGGACAAGCACATGAAATCGCTTCAGTTTCCTGTGGCGGACGACATAGAGCATCATGGCCAGGAACATGACGATATTGGTCGTCAGCGTCGCAATGCCGGCGCCGCGCAGTTCGAGGCGCGGAAAGCCGAAATGCCCGAAAATAAGCGTATAGGCGATGAGTGCATTAACCAATACGCCAAGCACGGTGATCACGAGGATCGCCCTTGTAGCATCAAAGGCCGAAAGCATGGAGCGGAAGGCGATGATGCCCAATGCCGGGAACAGCGACCACGCTGCAAACTGGATGAACTGCCCGGCCATCTCGGTAGCGACAGGATCCTGGCCCAGCGCCAGGTAAAGCGGCTTGATCTGCAACACCATGGGAACGAGGAGCGCGCCGAGCACGATCGCAGCCCAGCACCCCTGACGCACGATCCGGCGCACAGCCTTGATGTCGCGCGCGCCCCGCGCTTGGGCGACCAGCGGCGCAACCGCCCCCACAATGCCCACCCCGCCCACGAGGAAGGGGGTCAGGAAGCTCGTGGCCAGCGTCGCTGCGGCGAGATAGGTCGAGCCCAGCCAGCCGAGCAGGATCACATCGGTCGTATGCAAGGCGTTTTGCGCCAATTGGGCGATGACAAGCGGCCAGGCGAGCGCAAAGGTCTCCCGAAACTCGGTGGCCCAGCCGCTGGAGGCAGCACTATTCCTGTCGGTCGCCATCGGCGCGACATCTTCAGTCATTGTCGTTTCCCATACTCGCCTGCATGCTCTAGTCGAAACTTGCCGCACAGGGAAGGACAGGAAGGATGATGCTGAGATGACCGGGTTGATCGAGCGGGTGATCATTTGCCTTGGCGGTTTCTTTGGCGCAATCGGCGTCGCCACCGCCGCCATGGCCTCGCATGGCGAAAATCCCCGGAATCTGGCGGCTATATCGGCGATCTGCCTCGCGCATGGGCCGGCGCTTCTGGCCGTGGGGCTGGCGCGAAGGGGCAGGGGGCTTGAGGCCGCGGCCCTGGTGCTTTCGGCTGGTACGCTGGTGTTTGCGGGCGATCTCGCCCTGCGCGAATATGCCGGCCAGGCGCTCTTTCCCGGGGCGGCGCCGCTCGGCGGAGGCGCCATGCTCCTGGGCTGGGCGGGCGTGGTGGCTTGGGGCCTGTTCGCGAAATTTGGCCGCAATTGATTTGAATAAATCTTAACGCAAGCCGGAACCAAACCCATTCTGGGGCATTTTTCCGGCAATATCTCAGTGGAGGGTTACATGCACAAGATTCTGATCATCGCCGCAACGGCGCTTTCGATGGCAGCTTGCACGTCGACGCAGCAGGGTGCCACCGTAGGCGCCGTGGGCGGTGCGATCGTTGGTGCCAGTGCGACTGGCGGCAATATTGTTGGAACCGCAGTCGGCGCAGGCATTGGCGGTGTCGTCGGCGCAGCAGCCGGTGACGTTCTCGGCCGGGTCGACGGCAGCAATGACCGTTGCGTCTATCGCCGCGCCAACGGCACCCAGTACGTCGATACCTGCCCTCGAGGCTAACCCCACGAGCCGCATCGCCCCCTATGCGGCTCTGCGCCATTCCCTTGGCGCCCACACCCGGCACGGTTCGCCCTGCCGGGTGTTTTTTGTTCTGCTCATGCCGCACATCTGATCTGGTGACAGGCGCGCCAATCTTGCGTCCGGCGGTAGACTCTCCCCGACGCATCATGCGAGAGAGCGTCCCAGACATGAAGGGAGAAGGCGTTGCTGCGCGATATTCTCAAGAATTGGAGTCCGGTGGCGGAGACGAGTTCCGGCCTGCGCCAGGCTGGGGCGCTGCCCTATTCCATCGTCGATGGGCGCATGGCGTTCCTGCTGATCACATCCCGGCGCAGCGGCAAGTGGATTTTCCCCAAGGGCGCAATCGAGCCGGAAACCACGCCATGGGACAGCGCCGCCATGGAAGCGCTCGAGGAAGCCGGCGTATCAGGTGAGATTTCCTCCACGCCGATCGGCAGCTATCGCACCGGCATCGGCTCGGACGGCGCTAGTCTTGTCGACGTGGATCTTTATCCGCTCAAGGTCCTGCGCCAGCACGATAATTGGCGCGAAGAGGGACAGCGTCTTCGACACTGGGCAACGCTTTCCGAAGCCCAGCGCCTGCTTGCCGATCGGTCGCTCGCTCGGCTTGCCGTGCGCCTAAACGCACAGCTGCTCGGGACTAGCCGATAATCAGGGTCAATCCCAGGAACAGCAGGCCCGACAAGATGGCCGAGGCCGGCACGGTCACCACCCAGGCAGCTGCAATGCTGTAGACGTGGTGCCGGCGCACGAGGAGGCGGCTCTCGGCCTTGCGGGCATTGGCCAGCGCCTCTTCCGGCGTGGCGTTGAGCTGGCTGGAATCAACGAATTTGGCATTCACCGGAATGGCAGTGCCTTCCATGTCGCGCCGCGAGTGATATTCGCGCAGGAACCCGACGCCGAACACGGCACCGACCGCGATATGGGTCGAGGACACGGGCATGCCGAGCGCTGAGGCGACCAATACGGTAACCGCCGCCGACAGTGCCGCGCAGAAGGCACGAATTTCATTGAGCTTCGTGATCTGCTCGCCGACGGTGCGGATGAGGCGGGGTCCGAAAAGGGCCAGGCCCAGCGAGATACCGACGGCGCCGATGGCCAGCACCCAGAAGGGCAGGGACACCCCCGCGACTTCGCCATGTCCCGTCTCCACCGCCGTTACGATAGCCGCCAGCGGGCCGATGGCATTCGCCACGTCATTGGCGCCATGGGCGAAAGAGAGCAGGGCTGCGGATACGATGAGGGGCAGGCGGAACAGCGTCGCGACGTGCTTTTTCCGGTTTTCCATCTTGAGGGATTGCTTGCGCACCCACGGCATGGCGATGATCCAGCCGAGCGCCGAAAAGGCCACGCCCAGGACAATCGTGGTCACCAAATCGGGCGACCAGATGCGGCTCAGGCCCTTGGTCGCCAGATACATGGCAAAGACGCCGGTCATCGCCGCCACGAAGATCGGCACCCAGACCAGGGCGGCGGAGATCTTGTCGATCCGGTTGGTAATCGTGGCCATGATGATGGACAGCAAGGCCGCCGCGGCGATGCCGCCCAGCACGGGGGAAATGACCCAGCTTGCTGCGATGGCGCCGATGGTCGGCCAGTTGACGACGCCGAAGCCGGCGGAAGCGATGCCGGCGCCGACGACGCCCCCGACCACCGCATGGGTCGTCGAGACAGGCGCGCCGATATAGGTCGCCAGGTTCACCCACAGCGCCGAAGCGAGCAGGGCCGCCATCATCACCATGATGAAGGTCGCCGTTTCGATATCCGGCGTCGTCAGCAAATCCCGGGCAACGGTGTTCACCACGTCGCCGCCCGCCAATAGCGCGCCAGCCGCCTCGAAGATGCCGGCGATGATCAGGGCGCCGCCCATGCTCAGTGCCCGCGAGCCCACGGCCGGGCCCATATTGTTGGCCACGTCATTGGCGCCGACATTGAGCGCCATATAGCCGGCGATGATGGCGCCAATGATGACGATATAGCTGGTGGGGCCCTGGGCCACCGAAAAGCTTGCCCACACCGCTGCCACCAGCAGGAAGACCAAGGCGATGCCGGGAGCGGCAAGGGACCTGCTCAGATTGTGGGTAGCCGTCTCGAGACCGGTTACCCGTTGCAGGTCCTTGTCCAGCGCGCTTTTGCTCATGTCACCAAACCGTCATGAAATCTGCTGATGCCCATAGCATTGTCTGGCGCCGAGGCCACCTGTTTTGCGTTCGCATTGCAACTCCCTCCACGCTTTTCCCGCCGGACTCTGGTTGGAACGGAAGGATCGGGCGGATAATTCGTGCCGTTCTGGCCCGGTGCAGGACCATTCGGTTCGTTCATGCCCTTGACGAATGCTTCGGCTTGCTCCTATCAATACGCGTCTTTGAATTTGGAGAGGTCCCATGCGGGCACTCATTCTCGTAGTAGGTAGGCGCATCGGCAACGTGGGGTAAAACCCCGCGCGATAGCTGGTGCGCCGAAAACAGGTCCCGAACGGGGCCTTTTTTATTGCCTTTTTTCCGCCGAGGCGGTCAGAAGGCGCAACGGATGACAGGCCCGCCGCCATGGGCAACAGGACTTTAGGGAAGGGCTTGCAATGGCCGAGAAAATGACCGGCGCAGAGATGGTGATCCAGGCGCTGACGGATCAGGGTGTTGAACATATCTTCGGGTATCCGGGCGGAGCGGCATTGCCGATCTACGACGCCATGTTCCAGCAAGATCAGGTGAAGCACATTCTGGTGCGTCACGAGCAGGGCGCGACCCATATGGCCGAAGGCTATGCGCGGTCCACCGGCAAGCCGGGGGTTGTTCTCGTCACTTCCGGCCCGGGCGCCACCAATGCCGTCACCGGTCTCACCGACGCGCTGATGGATTCCATCCCGCTGGTCTGCATCACCGCGCAGGTCCCCACCACCCTGATCGGGTCCGATGCGTTCCAGGAATGCGACACGGTCGGCATCACCCGCAGCTGCACCAAGTATAATTATCTGGTCAAACGCGTCGAAGACCTGCCGCGCATCATGCACGAGGCCTTCCTCATCGCCACTACCGGTCGCCCCGGTCCCGTGGTCATCGATATTCCCAAGGACGTGCAGTTCGCGCTTGGCGAATATTACATGCCCGACCTCGATACCCTGCGCCACCAGAGCTACCGCCCGCAGGTGGATGGCGATGCTGCTGCGATCGAAGCTGCTGTCGACATGATGCTCAAGGCCGAGCGCCCGGTGTTTTACACGGGCGGCGGCGTGATCAATGCCGGCCCCGCCGCTTCCGAGCATCTGCGCGAGCTGGCTGCATTGACCGGTTTCCCGGTGACCTCGACCCTGATGGGCCTCGGCGCTTTCCCTGCGTCCAATCCGCAATGGCTGGGCATGCTGGGCATGCACGGCACTTACGAAGCCAATTGGGCGATGCATGACTGCGACGTCATGATCAATATCGGCGCCCGCTTCGACGACCGCATCACCGGCCGGATCGACGCCTTCTCGCCCAATAGCCGCAAGATACATGTCGATATCGACCCGTCCTCGATCAACAAGGTCGTGCGCGTCGACGTGCCGATCATCGGCGATTGCGAGCGCGTGCTGGCCGAAATGGTCCGCGTCTGGCGCAGCAAGACCAATCAGCCCCGCACCGAGGCCATCGCGCCATGGTGGGGCCAGATCGGAAAGTGGCGTGCGGTCAATTCGCTCGGCTATAAGAACTCCGACACCACCATCAAGCCGCAATACGCCATTGAACGCCTCTACGAAGCGACCAAGAAGCAGGGCAAGGAGGTGTATATCACCACCGAGGTCGGCCAGCACCAGATGTGGGCAGCCCAGCACTTCCACTTCGACCAGCCCAATCGCTGGATGACCTCCGGCGGCCTCGGCACCATGGGTTACGGCCTGCCGGCAGCTGTCGGCGTGCAGGTGGCCCATCCCGATGCGCTGGTGATCGACATTGCCGGTGAAGCATCGGTGCAGATGACCATGCAGGAGCTCTCGACGGCGGTTCAATATCGCCTGCCGATCAAGATCTTCATCCTCAACAATGAGCGCATGGGCATGGTTCGCCAGTGGCAGGACCTGCTGCATGGCTCGCGCTATGCGCATTCCTATTCGGAATCGCTGCCCGATTTCGTCAAGCTGGCCGAAGCCTATGGGGGGCGGGGTATTCGCTGCGAAAATCCAGCGGAGCTCGATGCGGCCATTGCCGAAATGCTCGATTATGACGGCCCGGTGCTCTTCGACGTCATCGTCGAAAAGGACGAAAACTGCCTGCCGATGATCCCGTCGGGCAAGCCGCACAACGAAATCATCCTGCCCGATACGGCCAATATCGGCGACATCATCGACGAAAAGGGACGCCAGCTGGTCTAGGCCGGCTGCGGAGGTAATTAGACATGAACGCACACATGCAACCGACTGGTTCCGCCTATTTCCTGACCCAGGAAACCCAGCAAACCGAACGGCACACGCTCTCGGTCCTCGTCGACAACGAGCCTGGCATCCTCGCCCGCGTGGTGGGGCTGTTCTCGGCTCGCGGCTACAATATCGAGAGCCTGACGGTCAGCGAGACCGAACATGGCCGCCGACTTAGTCGCATCACCGTCGTCGTCATCGCCACGCCCAGGACGCTGGTGCAGATCAAGCTTCAGCTCGAGCGTCTGGTGCCGGTCCATCGCGTCCACGACCTCACCGCCGAAGGCAATTTCGTCGAGCGTGAACTCGCCCTTATCAAGGTGAAGGGTTCGGGCGAGCATCGCGCCGAAACCCTGCGCCTCGCCGACGCGTTCCGCGCCCATATCGTTGACGCGACTGTCGAGAGCTTTGTTTTTGAAGTGACCGGCAAGCCCGACAAGATCGACAGCTTCATCGCCCTGATGTCGCCGCTCGGCCTTGTCGAAGTGGTGCGCACCGGACTTGCCGCCATCGGTCGCGGCCCGGCGAGCATGTAGCCGCAGGCTCTCCTCGAACCGCAAGGATAGATTGGGCGAAACGCCCAGTCTGGTGTATGGCAGGGCCGACCAAATCGGGGCCCCGCCATGACTCTTCTCTCCGTGAACCTCAATGCCGTCGCCCAGCTGCGCAACCGGCGCGACCTGCCATGGCCCAGCGTCACCGGCATTGCCCGCGTTGTGCTCGATGCTGGTGCGAGCGGCATCACCATCCATCCCCGTCCCGACGAGCGCCATATAAGGCGGACCGACGTGTTCGAGTTGTCCGCCTTGCTCAAGGCGGACTATCCGCAGGCCGAGTTCAATATCGAAGGCTATCCCAGCGAAGATTTTCTGGCGCTGGTCGATGAAGTCAATCCCGAGCAGGTGACGCTCGTCCCCGATGATCCGGCTCAGGCGACCTCGGACCATGGCTGGCCCTTTGCGGAGCAGGGCAATTTCCTCCGCGACGTCGTCCAGCGGTTGAGCCGGTCCGGGCGCCGCATTTCGCTGTTCTGCGATCCGGACGCTGGCGCTGCCGGCGTCGCCGCAGCGAAGGCCACCGGCGCCGACCGGATCGAATTGTTCACCGGCCCCTATGGCGCCTGCTACGATGACGCCGGGCGCGCCGAGCGCGAACTGGCAGACCTTGCGGTTACCTGTTCGGCCGCGCTGGCCATCGGTCTTGGCGTCAATGCCGGTCACGACCTGACGCTCGAAAATCTGGAGGCATTCCAGGCCAAGGTTCCGGGCGTCGCCGAAGTGTCCATCGGCCACGGCATTACCGCGGATGCTCTGCTCATGGGTTTCGCCGAGGCGACGCGCCGCTATATTGAGGTGCTGGGCGGCTGACGCCCAGCACTTTTAATCCCAGAGATTGTTGCATCTGGTTGAACACTGCGTCTTAAAAGCAGGACTGACGGCAGCCACAGCTGCCCCATTACCCACAGAAACGTCAGAAAACCCCCGAACTGCAGATACTTACACTGATGTGCCTATGGGACACTCATGTCCCTGAAGGACACCGGCGTGCCCTCTTGAGCAAATCCGCTGCAGGCACATATATCGCCTCAGTTACGATTTGTTACCAAGGAGGGCAATCAATGTCCAAGCTCAAAGTCGGCGTTATCATCTCGTCCACCCGTCCTACTCGCTTCGGCGAACTCCCCGCCAAGTGGATCCTCGAGAAGGCCAATGCTCGCCCCGAGATCGAGGCAGAGCTCGTTGACCTGCGTGACTTCAACCTTCCCTTCTTCGACGAAGTCGCCTCGAACGCCTGGGCTCCAAGCCAGAACCCGGAAGCCGTTCGCTGGCAGAAGAAAATCGGCGAATTCGACGCCTATATCTTCGTCGTTGCCGAATACAACCGTGCCATCACCGGCGCGCTGAAGAACGCCATCGATCAGGCCTATGTCGAGTGGAACAAGAAGACCTTCGGCGCTGTGGGCTATGGTTCGGTCGGCGGTGCCCGCGCGATTGAAAACCTGCGCACCATCGGTGTCGAACTGCAGATGGCGTCGACCCGTTCGGCTGTGCACATCGCCGGCGCGGACTTCTTCTCGGTGCACCCGGGCTTCGGTGGCACCAAGACGCTCGCCGACCTCGAAGGCGCTATCGGCCCGTCGGCCAAGGACATGCTGGACCAGCTGATCTGGTGGGGCACGGCAACCAAGGCCGCCCGCGAAGACGAAGCTGAGACCGCTCAGGCCGCCGAATAATAGTATTCGAAGACCTCCAAATCTTCGTTTACCTGGCAGGGGTCGTTCCGAAAGGAGCGATCCCTGCTGGTTTTGAACCAAACAATGCTATGGGTGTTGTGTGTGATCGGGCGCGGGTGTATAGCGGCGCCCGCCTTAGCAACAGAGAGCCCCGCTTCTCATGACGCGCTCCAATACGTTCGGCCCCGCGGCCGGGGCGGTAGCGACCGATCAGGCCAGCCACGCAAAATCAAATCTGCCAATCCTCACCCTGGGGGCCATTGGTGTCGTGTATGGCGATATCGGCACCAGCCCGATCTACGCCTTCCGCCAGGCCATGCATGTGCGGCCCGGGGTGGCGTCGTCCCATCTTGAAGTCCTGGGTCTGCTGTCGCTGATTGTCTGGGCGCTCACGCTCACCGTGGCGGTCAAATACGTCTTCTTCGTCACCCGGGCCGACAATAATGGCGAGGGTGGCACGCTGTCTCTGATGGCCCTGGCACGCAAGACCTTTGCCAAGCCGCCGGCCTGGATCACCTTCCTCGGCGTTTTGGGTGCTGCCCTGTTCTTCGGCGACGCCATCATCACGCCGGCCATTTCAGTGTTATCCGCCGTCGAAGGCCTTGACCTCGTGGCGCCGGGCATGGGGCGCTGGGTGGTCCCCATCACCCTCGTGATCATCCTGGGCATATTCGCCGTGCAGCGCTTCGGCACGGCCAAAGTGTCGATAGTTTTCGGCCCGATCACCGCGATCTGGTTTCTCACCCTGGGCATTTCGGGGCTCTTCCACATCATCGACTACCCGGCAGTCCTTTCGGCGCTCAATCCAATTCTGGGCGTCCAGTTTCTCATCTCCCATTTCGGCATTGCCTTTGTGGTGATGGGCGCGATCTTCTTGGCCGTCACCGGTGCGGAGGCGCTTTATGTCGACCTCGGCCATTTTGGTCGCAAGCCGATCGTCCTGGCGTGGTTCGGCCTCGTGTTTCCCTGCCTGCTGCTCAACTATTTCGGGCAGGGCGCCTATGTGCTCGAACGTGGCATCGAGAATGTCGGCAGCCCGTTCTTCGAGATGCAGCCAGAGTGGGCCTTGCTGCCCTTCGTCATCCTGGCCACCATGGCGACGATCATCGCCAGCCAGGCGGTGATCACCGGCACGTTCAGCCTTGCCCAGCAGGCCATCGCACTCAACATGCTGCCCCGCATGGTGGTTCAGCACACGTCAGAAACCCAAAGCGGCCAGATCTACATGCCCCAGATCAATGCCATGTTGATGATCGGCGTTCTGGTGCTGGTCGCCGCCTTCGGCAGTTCTGCGGCGCTGTCCAACGCCTATGGTATCGCGGTGTCGGGCGTCATGGGCGTGACCCTGGCGCTGCTGGTCGTGGTGATGTGGCGCAATTGGAAGTGGTCTCCCATCGCCGTCGTGTTGTTCGGGCTGATCTTCCTCATCATTGATGGGGTGTTCTTTGCCGCCAATGCTGCAAAGCTCTTTCAGGGTGGCTGGGTGCCGGCAGTGGTGGCGCTGGCAGTAGCGCTTGTCATGTGGAGCTGGATGGCAGGCCGCCGCCGCCTATCCGACAAGACGCGTCGTGACGAGGTGCCGCTCCAGTTCCTGGTCGACAATCTTGCCCGCAAGAAGCCGACCACCGTTCCGGGTACCGCCATCTTCCTCACCAGCGACATCGAAGGCGCGCCCACAGCGCTTCTCCATAGTCTCAAGCATTACAAGGTGCTGCATGAGCAGAATGTCATCCTCACCGTGCGGACGTCAGTCTCGCCCCGTGTGCCGGACGACGAAAAGGTGACCATCGACGCCTATAACGAGCTGTTCTCGCGGGTGATCGTCACTTTTGGCTATATGGAAACGCCCAATATTCCGAAGGCGCTGGTCTTGGCGCGGCGGCTCGGCTGGAAGTTCGACATCATGTCGACCTCCTTCTTCCTCTCCCGTCGCTCGCTCAAGCTGGGGCAGAAAACCGGGCTCCTGCGCTTCTGGCAGGATCGGGTCTTCATCCGGCTGGCGCGCAATGCGAGCGACGCCACCGAATACTTCCATATTCCCACCGGTCGTGTGGTGGAGATCGGCACACAGGTGGTGATGTAGCCGGGCGGGGCTACTTCACCATGTCCGGGCAGACATAGGGCACCGCGGCCGGCGCGAAGCGTTGCTCGAGCACCTCCGCGCCGAGCTTGAGATTGAGCACCAGTTCGGTCTCCGAGAGTGCGGTTATATCGGCATTGATCGTCATGCCGTCTTCGTCCCAGGAGATTGCGCTCTCGGACACCTGCTGCCAGCTCGAAAGCCGATAGGTCTCCCAGCAGCTGTCCGACACCAGCGTGCCGTCTTCGAGGAAGATGTGCATGACGCCGGGCAAGCCGCTGTCATCGTCCTGGCGCACCCAGACCTTGTTGAGCAGCGGCGCGTTCTTCACCCGCTCCTCCGGCTCGATGCTGGTTTCTTCGGTGTCCTGCGCAAAGGCGGGCCCTGCGGCCCCTGCCGCGAACCCCCATGCCGCGAGCAATGCCAGAATGGCGGCCTTGGTATCCATGCAATTCTCCCGCTTCATTGGCCCCCAACAGACGCCGCCATCACGGCGAAAATGGGATGGCGACGTTCATCTTTAGGTCATGGCCAAGGGGCAATGGCACTTGCCCCTTGCTCGAAACGCTCTAGCTGCGAATGCCCAGGACTTTGTCGCGGCCGAGCACGCGGCGGGTCTGGATCGGCCACAGCGAGTAGTCCTCCTCCAGCACGCGAGCCGCATGCGCCGCCCAATTGGGGTCGTCGAGCGCGCCGCGGGCGAGCGCGATGAAATCGGCTTCGCCGTCGACCAGAATGCGTTCGGCCTCGTTGATGTCACCCAGGAGCCCGACCGCCATGGTTGGGATCTCCGCTCCGTCCCGGACCGCCTTGGCGAAAGGCACCTGATAGCCAGCGGTCGAGACAATCTTGCCCTGGGCAAAGCCGCCGCTCGAGCAATCAATGGCGTCGACGCCAAGGGCCTTGAGAGCGCGGGAGAGCACGACGCTATCCTCCACGGTCCAGCCGCCCTCGGCATTGTCACTCACGGACAGGCGGGCGAGCAGGGGCTTGTGGGCAGGCCAGACCGCACGCACTGCCTCGGTGACTTCAAGGACGAGGCGCATGCGGTTTTCGAGGCTGCCGCCATATTCATCGGTGCGGAAATTGGCGAGCGGGGACAGGAACTGGTTGAGCAGATAGCCATGCGCCGCGTGGATTTCGATGGTGTCGAAGCCCGCTGTCTCCGCCCGGCGCGCAGCCGCCACGAACCCGTCGATCACGCGCTGGATGCCCGACTTGTCGAGCGCGGTGGGCACCTGGAAGTCACTGTCATTGGGGTCGTGCGACACTGCGCTCGGCGCAACGGGCGTCCAGTGCTCATAGCCCGCGGCGCGGCGCTGCTCCTCGGTGGCGAGTTCGTCCGGCCCGCGCCAGGATACCGAGGTTGATGCCTTGCGCCCGGCATGGGCCAGCTGGATGCCAGCGGCTGCGCCCTGGCTGTGGATGAAATCGACGATGCGGGACAGATTGGCGATATGCTCGTCTTTCCAGATGCCCAGATCGCCATAGGTGATGCGGCCCTCAGGCACGACACCACTCGCCTCCAGGACCACCAGCCCGAACCCGCCCATGGCAAAACGTCCGAGATGGACCATGTGCCAGTCATTGGCGAAGCCGTCGATCGACGAATACTGGCACATCGGCGCCACGACGCTACGGTTGCGCAAGGTCAGGTCGCGCAGGGCGATGGGGGAGAAAAGCTTGGTCATGGGGTCTCGACGCAGTGGAAGCACTCAGGGGACGAATTACATGCACATTGAAGCGTTCATCGGCAAGTGCCGATGAAGAATTTGAGCGGCGCCGGGAAACAATTGTGTCTTCGTGCCGGGCGGCATGGCACCACGATCATCGCTCGGCTACGCTCTGGGAGAGTTTCAGGGGGGAGAAGACTATGACCATCACGAGATCGCGCTTTGCCGAGCTGGTCGGCCTCGAGGAGCCGTCGATCACCCTGGCGTCACGCCGCATTGAGGATAGGGGCGACTACACCATAGAACATCTCCGTTTTCGCCTTGGCGAGGAGGATGTGCGCGGCATTCTCACGCGGCCTGTCGGAGAGAGCGCACCGCGCCCTGCGATCCTTTATGGCCATTCCCACGGCGGCGGCTATTCCATCGGCGCCAGCGAATTGCTCGATGGCCGGGAGTATCTGCTCGACCCGCTGGGACCGGTCTTCGCGCGCGCGGGCTACGTCACCCTTTGCATCGATATGCCCATTTTCGGGCAGCGCGCCAGCGTGAGTGAGAGTTTTGCCGCCAAGGCATTGCTGTGGCATGGCAAATCACTGTTCGGACAGATGCTGTCCGACCATGCCGCCGCTCTGAGCTATCTCGCTGGACGTGACGATGTCGACGCCAACAGGATCGGCGCCTTCGGCATCTCCATGGGCTGTGCGCTCAGCTATTGGCTGGCGGCGCTCGACCCGCGAATAGCGGCCGTCGCCCATCTCTGCTGCTTTGCCGATTTCCGCACCATGATCGAACTCGGTGCACATGACGGGCACGGCATCTATCTCACGGTGCCCGGCCTGCTCAAGGAGGCCGATTGCGGTGCGATCGCAGCCTTGATCGCGCCGCGTCCGCAACTGGTCTGTATCGGCGAGGCGGATAGCCTTACGCCCCCCGAAGCCGTTGCGCGCGCCTGGTCGGAGCTCGTCCCCGCCTACACCGCCAATCCCGACATGCTCGAAAAAGTCAGCGAGCCCGGGATTGGACACCGAGAAACGCCGCGCATGCGGGAGGCCGTGCTCGCCTTTTTCGGCCGACATCTCGGCGCCAACGCCTGAGCCGTCACGCGCTGTCGGCAGTGAGGGTTCGACGATGGGTGTGGTCCCCTGCATCATGGGCGGGCCGCGCCACGCCGGCGGCCCTGCCGGTGCGGGCCAGCAGGATCACGGGGAGGATGCCGACCAATACGAGGATCAGTGCCGCCAGCGCGGCATCTTCATAGGTCCCGCGGGCCGCTTCGCCATAGAGCAGGGTCGCCAGCGTTTCGAAATTGAGCGGCCGCAGCAACAAGGTTGCCGGCAGTTCCTTCATGCAGTCGACGAACACCAGCAGGCCCGCGGCCACGATTGCCGTGCGCGATAGCGGCAGATGGATATGGAGCATGGTGCCGGTGGCGCTTTGCCCCAGCGTTCGCGACGCATGATCGAAGGACGGCGGAATGCGGCTGAGGCCGGCCTCGATGCCGCCGGTGGAAATGGCGAGGAAGCGCGCCGTATAGGCATAGACCAGCGCCGCACCCGAGCCGAGGAGCAAAAGACCCGTCGACCAGCCCATGGCCTGCCGAACGAAGCCATCGAGGCTTCGGTCGAACGCCGCCACAGGCACGAGGATGCCGATTGCCAGCACGGTCCCGGGAACGGCATAGCCCAAGGTTGCAATACGAGACAGGGCGGCGCTCATCCGGCCGGGCCGGAGCCGTCCGGCATAGGCGGTGGCGAAACCGAGCACCAGCACAACCAGCATGGCGATCGCGGAAACGCTGATCGTGTTGAGCGTGGCGCGAACCAGCGTCGATGAAAGCCCAGCGAATTCGAGCCGCCTGATGGCCGCAACGATGAGGTAGAGTGCCGGGCCGGCAAAGCCGATCAGAATCGGCGTCAGGCCCAGCCCCAGCGCAATAAACGCCTTCAGCCCGACCAGCCGCTCCGGCACCATGGGCCGGGCTCGCTGCGCATTCGAGGCAAAGCGCTGGTTTCGACGCGCCCAGCGCTCCATCACCAGAAGCGCAATGACAATGACCAGCATGGCCATTGCGATCTGCGCCGCTCCTGCCAGATCGGTGCGGACGATCCACGTTGTATAGATGGAGGCCGTCATGGTGCGGATGCCCAGGAATTGGGCTGCCCCGACGTCATTGAGCACTTCCATCAGCACCAGAGACACGCCGACCGCAATGGCCGGGCGCGCCAGGGGCAGGGCGACACGCCAGAAAACGGCGTTACGGCTGACGCCCAGCGTGCGCGATACCTCCACCAGATTGGCAGCCTGGGTCAGGAACATCGCCCGGGCGGTCAGATACACATAGGGGTAGAGGACGAAGCCGAAGACGAGGATCGCGCCCCACATCGAACGGATGTCGGGCAGGCGAAACTGGCGTGGGCTCGAATAGCCGAGGACATACCGCACCGCCCCCTGTACCGGGCCGAGTGGGCTCAGAATATCGAGATAGGCATAGGCCATGATGTAGGTCGGCACCGCCAGCGGAAGCAGCAGGGCCCATTCGAGCACGCCGCGGCCCCGGAAGTCATAGGCCGAAACGATCCAGGCTGCGCCCGTGCCGACGCAGGTGGCGATGATCCCGGTTCCGACCAGCAGGACCCCAGTGTTCCAGGCCGATTGGGGCAGTACATGGACCAGCACATGGCCCCAGAGGGCGCCGGTGTCGGCGAAGGCCGTCAGCGCAATGGTGATGATCGGCAAAAGCGCGAGGGCCGCGGCGGCACAGGCCAACGCGGTCCAGGGGCTGATCGTGATGCGCGACCGACGCGAAGCGCGTCCGATGGCGAGCTGGTTCATGGGGTCGGCAGCGGCGGGCGAACCCGCCGCCCTTCCACTTACTCGAAGGTGTCGAAATTGACTTCGTCGACCAGTTCGCTGGCGCGGGTGCGATGCGGAAGGACTTCCGTCAGCGGGAGGGTGTCGGGGGTCAATGTGCCAATGCCGGCGATGATCGGATGAATTTCGGCGGTCGCATTGACTGGATATTCGAAATTGGCCTCGGCGTAGAGCTTCTGGGCCGGCCCGGAGACGAGGTATTCGAGCAATTGCACGGCTTCGTCGCGATGGGGGGCGTGCGCGGCAACGCCGGCGCCGGAAATATTGACCAGCGTGCCGCCATTTTCGAACGTGGGCAGGATCACCTTGATCGCATCGGACCAGGCCTTCTGCTCGTCGCCACCGGCGCCACTGCTCATCAGGCCATAGTAATAGGAATTGGCGACAGCAATATCACAAATGCCGGCGGCGATGTCGCGCGCGCCATCACGGTCACCGCCAGCGGCGACGCGAGCCTGGTTGGCCTTGAGGCCTTCGAGCCAGGTGCGGGCTTCCTCCTCGCCATGCTTGGCGATGTAGGCCGCGATCATTGCGGTGTTATAGGGATGCTGGCCCGAGCGGATGCAGAGGCGATCGCGCCATTGCTCGTCGGCAAGCTGTTCATAGGTAATGGCGTCGAGGTCGAGGTCCTTGGCGGCGTAGACCACGCGTGCGCGGCCCGACAGGGCAAACCAGTTACCATCGGGATCGCGCAAGGCCTCGGGAACGGTTGTCTCCAGAACTTCGGAGTCGACAGGCTGAGTGAGGCCGGCATTGACGAGATCGATCAGGGCACCGAAATCGACCGTCATCAAGATATCGGCGGGGGAGCTTTCGCCTTCAGCCGAGACACGCTCGATGAGTCCATCCTGCAGGAAAACCGTGTTCACCTTGACGCCGGTTTCGGCTGTGAAGGCGTCGAGAATGGGCTGGATCAACCCAGGCTCGCGCGTGGTGTAGATGTTGACCTCCTGGGCAAGGGCCGGAACGGCACAGCCCAGCACCAGAAAACTGGTGGCGCTCAAAATTCCTGCAAGTTTGGTCATGGATAGTCTCCTCTTGGTGCAAAGCATCAAGGGCAGCGGAGGCCTGTTTTCGCGCCCATGACGGCGCTTAACTCATGCCTGACTATTCAAGTCAAGTAATATTGACATAGATTAGAATGGTTCTAACCTATTGAAGGAGCAGGACTATTTTATCTATACTTGCGGCTGTTTGCCCGTTGGGATGACGATGAAGTCGCTCGGATCCATGCTGATCCTGACGATCGCGCCGGGTGCGACGTCAAGCCGAGCCGTAGTTCGCATCACCAGTGGACGGGCCAATCCCTCGAGTTCAAAGTTCCATTCCTCGATCTCACCGAGCAGTTTGCGCGAGAGAATCCGCGCCGGGACGCCGTCAGCGCTCATAGTCAGGGCGCGCGGACGAACGAAGACATCGACAGGTCCGGGCAGGGCAGGGGCGGAGATGCGGCCGAGAGGGGTCTCCAGCCAGTCGCCCTTTCGCTGGGCCGGTATGTGGTTGACCTGCGAGAAGAAGCCCGCGGCATAGGCGGTGTGCGGCGCTCCGTAGATGGCTTCGCCGGTGCCCGCTTCGATGACGGCCCCCCGATGCATCAACACGACCTTGTCGCCGATCGCGAGCGCCTCTTCGGGATCGTGGGTAACGACGATTGCGGTGGTGCCTAACCCCCGCAACAGGGACAGCGTTTCCGCCCTGATGTCATCCCGCAATCCCCGATCGAGATTGGAAAAGGGCTCGTCCATCAGCAAGATGCTTGGGCGTGGTGCAAGGGTTCGCGCCAGGGCAATTCGCTGCTGCTCCCCACCGGAAAGCATATGCGGATAACGGTTGGCGAGCGGCGCAAGTCCCAAACGCTCGATTATGTCTTCGACCCTTATCGCCGCTTCGCCCCGGCTCAGTTTTTTCAAGCCGAAGCCGATATTCTGGCGGGCGGTCATATGCGGGAAAAGCGCATAATCCTGCAGCATGAAGCCGACGCTGCGGTGCTCGGGCTCGACAAAAACGCCGTCGCCACACACCTGTTCGCCGTCCAGCACCACGCGGCCGCCGTCAATATCCTCGATACCGGCGATGACACGCAGCAGCGTTGATTTCCCGCATCCAGAATGGCCGACGAGACAAACGATCTCCGCCTGCTTGATGTCGAGCGAAACCTTGTCGAGCGCGGCGACCTTGCCGAAGCGGCGGGATACTGCGTGGACGGAGAGAATAGGGGCGGCTTGTTGCATGGGGGAGTAGAGCCCCGCTCGCCCCGCATTTGTCAAGAAAGCGCCGCGTCGCCCACTGCATCGATAGCACCAAGAGGCCGCGGTGACGGTATGCGGGGAGGGAAAGAAGCACCGACAGAGGCTGGGGCAGGGTCGTTCGAGGCTATTATCAAAACGAGCTAAGCCTCTGGATTTTATGGGCTATCAACCCTTGATCCGGTAGTCATATGGATGCTGTTGGCTACCTAGAACGGGCAGGTTGTCTCTTCAAGTCCGACAAGGCGTAGTATCGCCCCTTATCACGCAGGTCGCAGGTATTTGATACCAAACGCGTTCTGAAGTCCGCGCCCAACGGCCCGGGTTCAGAAGAATTCGGCATGGGCGACACGACACCGACCGATTGCGACCAGTGACATTCGACAGAGTCAGCCCAGTTCGCAGGGACTGAGAGACCTTGCCCGTGCTTGTGCCTTCACTGGAACCGGAAAGGGAGCACCATGCCCAAACGCAGAGCCCTAGTCGTGGCGCTGGATGAATACCCTAATCCCGCCAACAATCTTCCGAGCTGCGTCAACGACGCAAATGCCTTCGCCGGAGTGATGCAGTCGATTTATGGATTCGACGAAATCCGGCGGCTCGAAAATAGCCAGGCAACCCTCAGTAACGTCGAGAGCGGGCTGGACTGGCTATTTGAAAAAGGCAGTTCAGACGACCGCCTGGTCTTCTACTTCTCGGGGCACGGATACCAGGCCCAGAGGGGGCAAGATCTGGACGAGGTGCTCTGTCTTTATGACGAGTTCCTCTTCGACGACGATCTGACTGCCAAGACCCAATCGCTTGCGCCGGGGGTCTTTACGCTCGTGTCCGACAGCTGTCATTCCGGCGGCCTCTACAAGGTCGTCGTGCTCGATGGGCAAACTGTTGAAATTGCTCAGACCAAGGTGCTCAAGGTCCCGCCCAAGTCGATGGCCAAGGTTGCGAGTTTCGATGCTCCCGGAACCGTTCGAAGGCTCCGCTACAGGCCCTTCGGTGCCGCGAAGAACTCCCAATCCGCCGTGGAAAAAAGGTTCGGCAACCAACCGACGAAGAGCTTCGACGAAGCCGGACAGCTGGCGATGAACGGACTTCTGCTGTCGGCGTGTCTGGAAGACGAAACCGCCTCGGCGTCCACCGCAAAGACCGACGGTAAGTCGGCGTTTACATTCGTATTATTGAACCAGCTCAATAGTTTGGGCTCCGGGGTCTCGAATGCCAGCCTGATGGAGAGCGTTGGAGCTTCACTCAAGACCCTCGGCTTCCGTCAAACTCCAGTGCTCATGGAACCGGCTCAGCCTGCTGCGCTGGGATCGCGTTCCTTCCTCCTCCTGGACGGCGCGAGCGTCTCCAGCCCATCGATCGGGACTGGCGACACGAGCGATCCGATCCTCCAGGCGATCCAGGCAGCAATCAGTAGCTTGCAAGGGAATAAGGCCATGCAACCCGCAATTGATACCTCCACTTCCTCCGGAACGATGTCCCCACAGGGCGACGACAAGTTCTGGGGCGCCATAGCGAGCCTTGTCGTCTCGACTTTGCCGACCGTCATCGACGCCCTCAGTAAGGGCGGATATGTAACCGAGAAGGATTTCCAGTCAGCGCCCGGCGGACAGGATAAATTCTTCGGAGCTATTTTGGGGATCGTCGGCTCGGCCCTGCCGGCCGTGATACAGGCGCTGAGCAAGCAGGGTTTCGCGCCTGCCAAGGATTTCGGTGGCAGTCAGGACAAGTTCTGGGGGGCACTGGCCCGTGTCGTGGCCACAACCCTGCCCACGATCATCCGCGAAGTAACCAAGTCTGGCATCGAACCCCAGAAGGATTTCGGCGGCGAAGAGAAGTTTTGGGGCGCCATCGCCAGCGTCGTTTCGGCCGCATTGCCGGCCGTCGTTCAGGCCCTGAGCAAACAGGGTGCCGCTCCGCCCAAGGGCTTTGAAACGGCTCCCGAAAATCAGGAGAAATTCTGGGGAGCACTGGCCAGCGTCGTCGCCACGGCCCTTCCAGCGGTCGTGCAGGCGCTACGCAAGGGCGGATACGAACCCCAGAAGGATTTCGGTGGAGGTGAAGAGAAGTTCTGGGGTGCGCTCGCCAGCACTTTGGCCTCGGCGATACCGGTGGTCATCGAGGCGCTCAGCAAGGGCGGATACGAACCTCAAAAGGATTTCGGCGGCGAAGAGAAGTTCTGGAGAGCCTATGGCATCGTGATGGACCGTTGCCTTCCCCAGATTCTGTCGCGCGTGGCCCTCGACGAAGGCCAGCTCGGCAAGGGCTTCGACATGACCAAAGGCCTCGACACCGGCGACGACAAGTTCTGGGGTGCCGTCGCCCGGGTGGTCGCGTCGGCTCTTCCAACGATCGTTGGCGAACTGAGCAAGGGCGCGGTGCTTTCCAATGGTCACGATGATCCAGCCGCCAGCATGCCGCCTCACCTGATCGACCAGATCGTCAATGCTACCGGTCCAGCCCTGCAGCGGAAACACTGACGGCCGTCATCCCCCAAAAAACCGGGTCGGTGGAGCGTGAGCCCCACCTTCCACTCGGCGCTCAACGCGAAAAAATCCAAGCCCATCGTCAACGATTGCCGCGCCTCGACCGGAGAAACTGGCAATGAACCTCGTGAAAGGCCTGAGACTTCTTGCCCTGTCGCTGCTTTTCCCTATTGGCTCGGCAGGGCTTGCGCATGGGCAAGGCGAGGCGCCGAACGGGATAGTCATTTCGCTCAATTATCAGAGCGGTGCGTTCTCGCCGGAATTTGTCGACTTCATTGCCCAATATGGTGCGCGCAGCCACCTCGACGTCGTCCCCGGCCAGCGCTTGGCGGACTATGTCATCGAGGCATGCGGGCAAGCCAGTCCGAGCAATCTCGACCTCTTCGGCCGGGCCCTCGAAGCGGACGGAATGGCGGTCGCCGAGGACGGGTCAATAGAGGGGCTATCGGGCTCCACGCTCGCAGTCCCACCCTGTTTGCCGGAGCCGAAGAGTGCGCTGGTGCCGAAGCTGGCGCTCCCGGAGACCACGTTCTTCGACTATTTTACCGCCGACAGCGCCGGCAGCGTAGCCTTCGGGAATGACCGGCTCGTGCAGCGATCGCCGGAGGACGTGATTGCCGCGACAGGCAACGTCGCCCCGCCCGATAGTCTTGGCGAATTCGACGTCGGTGATCGCACGCAAATTCATGACTATCTCAACCAGAGGAGCCAACGCTGGTTGTCGAACGACAAACCGGAGGACGAGGCAGCCTTCGATGCCTTTCTGGCGGCCAATGAACTGGTGCAAGCCGGATCTGACCCGGCGATGGTCACCTCGGTGATAGCGGAGACCTATGCCGAAGCCGGGAGGCCCCGGTTTGCGCGGGACATGGAAGCAGCGCTGTCAGGGGCGCTCGACAAATACTCAAATCAACCCGATCTTACATCTGAGCGGTGGGCCAACATCCCTGCCAAATCACCGTCCTCCGCTGAAGGCAAAATGTTTACGGACGAGATTCAGTGGCTGGACCCAAATCCCCGGGTGCTGCCGGGCGCTGCCCTCGCGCCGGGTGACATTGCCCTGGTTCCCCAATTCCGTTCGCAGCCGGTACAGATCGTCATCGACCCGGGCCGCCTACCCGAAGGGGCCGACGATCCAGTTGCGTTGGTCAGTGGTCGGCTCGACGAAATTGAAAGCGACGTACCGGTTGAGATCACGCTCCTCGAGACCCAGGGTATCAGCGCGGTGGCCAATAGCCGGTGCGATAATGCCACCTATAAGAACTGGGGCACCGACGCGTTCGAGGATGCCTTCGCGGCAGCGATTGCGCGGTCGAGGCTCCTTGGCTTCCGCTCGGGCCAAAATAGCAACGATGTGCAGATAGCGGTGATTGATTCAGGGTTTGTGCCCGTCAGCAAGATGGGGGCATTCGAACGCGGTGCTCTCAACCTGTCAGGCCAAAGCCTGGAAGTGGAGGAGGCGAGCGCGTCGCTTGGTGAGCGCCGTGCGCATGGCACCGCGGTTGCCGGCGTCGCCATCGGCGGACCGGACTTGTGGGGTCTGACCAACGCACTCGGACTGGACATCAGCATAACGCCGCGCCGCATCTATAGGGAATTGACGATCGAGGGAGTGGTCGTGCCGCAAGTGGATCTGATCAAGCTGTACGACGCGATCGACAGCGAGGCCCAGATCTTCAACCTGAGCTTTGCAACCACTGATAAACGCAGCATGGATGAATTCGCGCGTTTCCTGGGACCTTACGCGCAAAAACTCTTTGTCGTGGCCGCCGGCAACAACAATCTGAACTATGACAGCGGTGGGGTGGATCTCGTTGTCACCAATTTATACCCGCAATTGTTCAGCGATGAGAGCTCGGCTCCCAATTTGATCACTGTGGCCTCCTATGATGGCGTGGGCCGGGCCTGGTTCTCCAACTTCTCGGATGACTATGTCGCAATCGCCGCGCCCGGCTGTGCCATTGCTTCATGGATGCCCGATGTGGCTGGACAGGAATATGTCGCGGCCAGGTTCGCCGGGACATCCTTCTCTGCGCCGATCGTTTCCTACGTGGCGGCTATCGTTGCCTCTCTCATGCCGAGCGATCGCCAGTCGCCGATTTGGGTTCGGACGCGCTTGCTTGCATCTGCAGATCTGGTTGCAGGCCTGTCTGGAGTGACGGACGGTCGGCTTCTCAACCCCATCAAGGCTGTTTCTGTCTACGAGGACCTGGTGGAACTCTCCGACGGCACGCTGGTTCGCGGCAATCTGGGACAGGTGAACCCGCGCACATTGTGCACGGTTCCCGGTCTTGCACCCGATGCCGTCCTGCTGAAATTCGCTCGGCTGCCGGAGCCTCGCAATGGCAAGGATTCAGTCATCTACTATCTGCGGCACCGAACGCTGCAAAGCATGGATTGCAACCAGATCCCGAACAACAATCTGGGGATGTCGACCAGTTCGGGCAACGTCGTTATCGCGGTCAAGGACGCGCGCGACATCATCATGAGGACGCCGGGAAATGGAACGGACTAGGACGCTTGTCGCAGCTAGCCTGATATTTGCCCTTCTGCCATCGCTTTCGGTCGGACAAGACGCCGCTGCACCGGAATACGGGGCAGGACCGAATGTAGGGAATATATCGCTGACCGTCGATGGCACGATTGCCAATCTTGATCTCAGCGCAGACTCCCGCGGAAATGCGCTCTATCAGGGAGACATCATTTTCGGGCCGCTCGCCAGTGTCCTCAACCTGCCTCAGGGCGTCGGTCTGATGGATCTCGGCGATGAACATCTGTTCGGCCTGGCAATCCGGGGCAGGGAGTTCCGGTGGCCAAATGCGGTGGTAAGATACAGCATCGACCCAGATCTTCCCGATCAGGCACGCGTCTTCAGCGCCATGCAGACATGGCGGTCGGAGGCCGGTGTGGTCTTCGAGGAGGCGAATTCGTCCTCAGAGAACCAGATTGTCTTCGTTCCCGGCGATGGCTGCAGTTCCTACGTGGGAATGGTCGGCGGCCCACAGCCCCTGACGCTGTCCGAGGATTGCAAGGTCGGCAATGTCATCCATGAAATCGGGCATGCCCTTGGGCTCCAACACGAACAGGCGCGGGTGGACCGGGCGGAATATGTCGTGGTGTTTTCGCAGAACATCTTGCCGGGGAGGGAAGGGAATTTCGAACCCGATCCGACCACCTACGAGGAAGTCGGACCCTATTGCTACGATTCGATCATGCACTATTCCGCCTATGCCTTTTCCAGGGATCCGGCCAATTTGGTCACCATAGAAACGGTGCCACCCGGCCAGCCGATCGGGCAACGCTCCTATCTGGCGCCGTGCGATCTCGAGACATTTAGTGCCATTTACGCTCTCGCGGACCAGCCGGTCACGGCGGCCTTCGAGGGTGTGCTCGACCTCTATCCGGAGGGTTGCCAGGCCCGGCGGCAATGCTACCTGCGCAATGATATCATCTTTACCGATCCGTCCAATCTGCGCTGGAAAGCGGGCAAGCGCGATCCGGACGCGGGCCCCGGAATTCAAACCGGCCTGACGGATGGCGCCACCATCCCGGACTGGGCTCAGAGGCTGATCGGCGAGCCATACAGCGACGAGTATCTGCTCGCCGCTGTCGTCCATGACCATTACTGCTACGACGAAAATCACGTGCGAGGCTGGCGCGAGACGCACAGGATGTTCTACGACGCCCTGCTTGCGTTGGGGGTCCCCATGGTCAAGGCCAAGATCATGTATGCCGCCGTCTATCTGGGCGGCCCCAAATGGACGAGCCTCGTGCTCGGCGAGTCGTGTGGTCCGAACTGCGTTTTCGACGCGAGCGGCACCTCCGAAAGTCCGATGCCCTCGATTACGCTCTTCCGAGACGACGATTATGGCTCCGCATCCTTTCTAAGGGTGTTGAGCGACGTTGAGACCAGGCTGGCGGAGCAGGAGAACCTGTCGCTGGCAGACATCGAGGCCATCATCCATGAAAGGCGCGGCGATGATTTCTTTTATCGGACCCCAGGGCATTTGAACGTCACTGCGCCCTAGCGTTCACGCCATTTCTTGCCGCGCTGCAAACTGGCGCCAAGGGTAGAAAAGGACGTTTGGTTCTGAGTGCCGCTGACGTCCGACGACACTAGGCGGCACCCGTCTCAATAAGGCGGGCCGCGCGCCGGAAATGCGCTTCGGCTTCTGGTGCGAAGCGAAATGTGTCGATGAAATCCCCGATCCCGTATCCGGGCATCACAGCGCGGATGGTTCCCATCATCGTCCGGGCTTCTTCGGTTCGCCCTGCCAGCGCCAGGCAATGGGCCGCTATGGCCAGGATCGTGGGGTGCGCATTGGGCCGTGCCGCGGCCTTGAGTGCCCAGTCGGCAGCCTCCTCGAACTGACCCAGCCGGACATGCGCCATGGCCCGGGCACCCAGCATGCCGAACAGCAGCGGATCGAAGGGACTGAGGTTGCGTGAATGGTCCGCCGCAGCGATCGCCGCCTTCGGGTCGCCCGATTGGGACTGTACGAAGGACAGGGCATAATGCCCAAGGGCGAAGTTGGGGCTGAGCTCTACGGCCTGTTCCAATTCCACCAGCGACTGATCGATATCCCCCCGCATCCAGAGCGCTCGTCCCATCGCCCAGTGCGCGGCCGGATCGCGATGGTCGGCAATGAGCCCTTGCCCTGCCGCTGCGTAGGCGAGATCGCGGTCTCGCTCCTTGTTGCCCCAATGCTGGAACGCACTCTGCCAATGGGTGAACGACAGCCCCGCATGAGCCCTGGCGAAGGTCGGATCAAGGTCGACCGAGTGCTGAAAGAAGTGCTGCGCCAGTTCGTTCTCATCTTTGGTGAAGCGGTACATGTGCCAGAGCCCACGATGATAGGCTTCCCAGGCGCTGAGCGAGCTTGCCGGCTTCAGCACGGCCAGGTTCCGCTCCACGGTTTCGATCTCGCTCGCGATTGATGCAACGATGCGGTCACCAAGTTCATCGAGCAGCGTTATCGCATCGTCGGCGCGTCGCTCGAAACGCTCGCTCCAGACGATGCGTCCGGACCTGACCTCAATCAACTCGATGGTCAGGCTCAGCCCCTTTGCCTTGAGGCTCGTCGAACCGCTGGTGAAATAGTCGACCTTGAGCTTTTTTGCCGCCTCCGCCGCGGAAAGGCCCGCCTCCGCCAGCGCATAGATCGAGCCTCGCGCAATGACGAACAGCGTATGCATTTTGGCCAGTCGCGTGATGATATCCTGTGTCAGCGCATCCGCCAGGCCGCCGCGAGAACCTTGTCTCACTTCCTCGGCAAACGGCATCACCGCCAGAGAGGCCCTCTGGCGCGGTTCAGGGACACCTACACCGGGGCCGTCGGGATCGGGCAATATGAGGGATGCAGGCATTCGCGCAGCGCCCCGCATGCTTTCCCATGCCGATTGAAGTCCTGCAGGGTCCAGTTCTTCGGAGCGGAACAGGGCGATCGCCGTGCGCAGATGCGTCTCCGCCGCGATGATTTGTCCGCCCCGACGCAGGCTGTCCAGTAACAGCAGGTGTGGCCGCTCGTCATAGGGCGACAGTTCGACCCAGCGTTCGATGCAGCTCCGGCGATGCTCATGGTCGTCACCAGTTTCGATCGCCCGCTGCAGCAATGCGACATAATTTCCGAGGGATCGCCGCCGCATTGCTTCGACCCAGGCTTGAAAGGCGGGTGCACGATCGAGCGTCAGGCCATCCAGGAATTGTCCGCGCCAGAGTGCCGACAATTCCGGATAGGTCATGGCGTCCGGCGCCGCGTTCGCCGCCTCGAGCCTGGCAATATCGATCGAGCAGTCGGTCAGCTCGAGCCAGACATGGTCACCCTCCGTGCGCACACGATCAGCGCCCGGCTCGTTGAGCAGCCCCCTGAGCTTGCTGAGGCACCAGCGAAGCTCTCCGCGCGGATCATCGGGCACGTCCCAGAGCAACTCGCAGAGGTGAGAGCGGCTCACGGGGCGTGGCGCCAGAGCGATGTAGGCCAGCAGCGCGCGCGCCTTGCGGGACGGAGGCAAAACGACAGGCACACCATCGCGCCATGCGACCAGTGGGCCGAGCATCGCAATCGCCATGCCCTTGCCCCGGCTCGCCCAGTCCGAGGTAGAGGATTCCACGCGCGTTTCCACGGTTTCTCCCACGATAGTCGGCTCGAGATCATCATAGCATTGAATCCATTGGCGTGCATCCGGCCAGGTCCGGCAGCGCAAAAGGGAGATGTCTCATGCAGAATTCAAGCACACGAACCACTAAGGGGCGGGGGCGGCTTTTTGACAGCATTCTTGAAACAGTGGGCGACACGCCGGCTGTCCGGATCAACAATCTGGGCGTGCCCGGTGTTACGCTTTACGTGAAAGCCGAGTTCTTCAATCCGGCCGGCTCGGTGAAGGACCGCCTTGCCCTCAACATCATCGAGGAGGCGGAACGGAGTGGGGCGTTAAAGCCCGGACAGACGGTCGTTGAGGCGACGAGCGGAAATACCGGCATCGGCCTGGCAATGGTCTGCGCCCAGAAGGGATATCCCCTGGTGGTGACCATGGCGGACAGCTTCTCCATCGAGCGCCGCAAGCTGATGCGCATGCTGGGTGCCAAGGTCGTGTTGACGCCGCGCGCCCAGAAGGGCCTCGGCATGTACAACAAGGCTGTCGAACTTGCTGAAACCAATGGCTGGTTTCTCGCTCGGCAGTTCGAAACCACCGCCAATGCGGACATTCACGAAGCCACTACAGCCCGGGAAATCATCAATGATTTCGCAGGGTCGCGGCTGGATTACGTGGTTACGGGCTACGGCACAGGCGGTACGGTGGCCGGCCTTGCCCGCGTCCTGCGGCGGGAGCGCCCCGAGACCCGTATTGTGCTCAGCGAACCGGCCAATGCGCAATTGCTGGGGAGCGGGCACTCCCAGGAGCGCAGCCCGCAGGGCGCGCCCAGCGTCAGCCACCCTGCCTTCACGCCGCACCCCATCCAGGGCTGGACGCCGGATTTCATCCCCCTCGTGTTGCAGGAAGCGGTCGACACCAAGGGCTATGACGAGCTGATCCCGGTTGCTGGTCCCGATGGCATGGTCTGGGCACGACTGCTGGCGCAGAAGGAGGGCATACTGACCGGTATTTCCGGCGGCGCGACCTTTGCCGTCGCCCATCAGGTGGCGGAGCGAGCACCCGCCGGCTCGGTCATCCTGTGCATGCTTCCCGATACGGGCGAGCGCTACATGACGACGCCCCTGTTCGAGGCGATCGAGGCGGAGATGGATGCGGAGGAAATGGCGCTGTCCCAGTCCACTCCCGGCTACCATTTGGAGCCAGCCTGATGGACGCCCCGGCACCGCGGGAGGAAACGCTGGACCCCGAAGACTGGGGCGAAACGGAAGCCCTCTCCCAGCAGATCGTGGCCGATGCGGTGCGCTATCTGCGCACACTGCGCGAGCGAAAGCCGTGGCAGGCCATGCCCGCCACGGTTCGGAATATTTTTGCCGAGCCGGTGCCGCATGGTCCCTCGTCGCTGCCCGACGTCTATCGCTCGGTCACCGAGAACCTGATGCCCTATCCCATGGGCAACATCCATCCGCGGTTCTGGTCGTGGTACATGGGATCGTCCAATTTCACCGGCGCGCTGGCCGATTTCCTCGCGGCGGTGCAGGGCTCCAACCTCGGCGGTGGCAATCATGCCGCCGCCCTGCTCGACCAGCAGGTGGTCGGCTGGTGCAAGCAGATGCTGGGCTTCCCCGCCAGCGCCAGTGGCACGCTCGAGAGCGGTGGCTCGATGGCCAATTTCATTGGTCTCACGGTCGCCCGCAACGTCAAGGCGGGCGTGGATGTGCGTGAACAGGGCGTGGCGGCGATCCCGCAGAAATTGCGGTTCTATGCTTCCGATCAGGTCCATTCCTGCCACCGCAAGGCCATGGAGGCGCTGGGCCTCGGAAATCAGGCCTTGAGGCGCATTCCCAGCGATGCCGATCTGCGCATTGACATCAAGGCGCTTCGTCTGGCGATTGCGGAGGATCGGGCCAACGGGCTTCGTCCGGCCTGCATCATCGGAACGGCGGGAACGGTCAATTCCGGTGCCATCGATGATCTGCCCGGCCTTGCGGCGGTGGCGGCGGAGGAGGATTTATGGCTTCACGTCGACGGATGCATTGGGGCTTTGATCGCTATCGCTCCCGATAACGGGCGCCTCGTCGCTGGCATCGAGCGCGCCGATTCCATTGCGCTTGATCCGCACAAATGGCTGCACGCGCCGTTCGAAGTCGGGTGCGCATTGATCCGCGATCCAGGCGCCCATCACGGCACCTTCGCCGTGACCCCGGAATATCTCGAGCAATCGCCCCGCGGTCTGGCCGCGGCGCCCTGGCTACATGAATATAGCCTGCAGACCACCCGCGCCTTCCGGGCGCTGAAAGTCTGGATGTCTATCAAGGAGCACGGCATCGACAAGTTCGGGCGGATGATCGACCAGAACATCGCCCAGGCGCATTTCCTGAGCGATCTCATCGATGCCGAGCCGAGCCTCGAACGACTGACGCCGACAAGTATCAATATCGTCTGCTTTTCCGTCCGTGCAGAAGGCGGCGACCCCGCCGTCACGAAGGCGATCAACGTCGAGATCATGCTGCGCCTTCAGGAGGAGGGCATCGCAATGCTTTCGGATACAACGATCAGGGGGCGGCATTGTCTCCGCGTCGCCATCGCCAATCACCGGACAAGGCGAGAGGATCTGTCCCTCCTCGTGCGGGAAATCGTTCGGTTGCAGAAATCGGTATCAGAGGCACGATAGCGACCCGTTTGATGACATGCCGCCTCGGTCCTCGGAGCCTAGCCCCCGCGGTCGGTGAACACAGCCGCGATCAACAGGAATTGGGCGCCCAGCATGGTGGCCAGGCGCGCCTGATGCCAATACCACCACCGGTCCCGCACGGAGGTCCAGTCCTCCGGCATGGCTGCGGGCGTCCAACCCATGATCTGGTCATTGATGGGCTGGTTGAGAAAGCGCGTGATGACCCCGCCCGCGACGATCGCCAGCGCGGCAAGCATATACAATACCAGTACCGAAGGCCGATTGCGGCCAAGCACAGCAAGGACCACCACCAGGGCCAGAGATGCGGCCGCCATTGCCGGCAACAGGGAATTGAGGCCACGGACGGCGCCTTGATGCACCTCGACGAAAGTTGTCGGCGCATAGATGGTAATGTCATAGCCGCGCCAGATGCCGAACATGCCGCCGGTGACCAATCCGACAAGCAGCAGGGCGAGCGTTTGGGTGGCAGTGGGGAGAGCAGCAGACATGATGAACTCCGCGATGTGTTGACCCCTGTGGCTCGCGCTGACATGAGTTAACGGGCGAATTATTCAATAAACTAACGGTGTATCTAAATGCCCGAAGATGTCAAGCCGAAGCGAAAATATGCCTCCACGCGTCGCGCCAGCCAGGCGGCCGACACGCGGGAGGCCGTGATCTCGGCGGCGCGGCAGCAGTTCATCGCGAGTGGCTGGCAAGGCACGACCATTGCGGGCGTGGCACGCGCCGCGGAGGTCTCCAAGGAGACCATCTATGCCGTGTTCGGCAACAAGCAGGCGCTTCTCCGGGCGGTCCTGGAGCGCGCCGTTCGGCGTTCAGATCCTGGCGTCCCGCTCCTGCAACAGGCCGGCCCGCAGGCCGTTGCTGCTGCGGCCGACCAGAGGACGCAGATCGCGGTGTTTGCCAAGGATATTACAGCTGTGTTGGGCAATGTGGCCGAACTCGTTGCCGTCGTGCGCACTGCCGCCGGCACCGATATTGAGCTATCTGAATTGTACCGTAGCCTCCACGACGGCCGCCGCCGCAACCTCGCCTTTGTCGCCAAGCTCCTGGCTCAGAAGGGCGCTTTGCGCCATAGCATGGACGCAGAAGCGGCGACAGGCGTGCTCTGGCGGCTCGCGAGCCCAGAGCTCTATCTCCTGATGACCGATCTTGAAGGGCTGCAACCGGCCGGCTATGCGGAGTGGCTCACGGGTGCGCTGACGGACGCGCTGCTGCCCGGCGCCGATTGACGGCGAGACCAAGCCGCAGCGGATCCAGTGCCTGTTTCAGAAGGCGGATTCCGGAGAAAGGGCGTGCCTGTCCACGACCAAGCGGAAATCGATCCTGCGGTGCGCACGATTCCCTCTTGCACTGAACCGTACCGTACGGTACGCCTGCGGACGGAAATGGCCGAAACCGTTCGGACATCAGTATTGCGGGGTGGGTCACTTTGCCTTTGCCCATCAAGATCAGCGAAGAAACCTTCACGCCCCGCCAGCAGGCGGTGCTGACGGCCGCGCTCGATCTCCTGGTCGAGAACGGCGATGGCCTGACCATGACTGCGGTGGCGCGTCGGGCGTCCTGTTCCAAGGAAACCCTCTACAAATGGTTCGGCGACCGCGATGGCCTGCTCACGGCCACCGTGCAGTGGCAGGCGGCCAAAGTGCGCATGCCGAGCGTCGATCGCAGCCATCTCACCGCAAAAGTGCTGCGCGAAAGCCTCGAGCAATTCGCGCGCGATTTACTCACCACGATTATCGGCGAAGTGTCGATCACGCTCAACCGCACCGCCGTTACCCATGCTGCCCAGGAGAAGGATAGCCTGGGCCAGATCGTCCTGGAAAACGGCCCGCTGGCCATCCGTCGGCGCCTGAAGCCCATTCTCGAGGCCGGGCGCGATGCGCGCCTCCTGCGCTTTACCTCCAGCGAGGACGCCTACCGAACATTTTTCGGCCTTGTCGTGCGCGACGTGCAGATCCGTCTGCTGCTCGGCGACAAAAGCCTGACCCAATCCAATGTCGAAGCCAATGTCGAAGCCGACATCAAGGCCGCGACGGATCAATTCCTGGCCCTCTATGGGGCCAAGGCCAACAACTGACAAACGCAAGTCCAGGGAGCACCCAAATGCGCGTCTATTACGATCGTGATGCCGATCTCAATATCATCAAGGCCAAGAAGGTCGCCATCATCGGCTACGGTTCGCAGGGCCACGCCCACGTGCTGAACCTGCGCGATTCGGGCGTCACCGACGTCGCCGTCGGTCTGCGTCCGGGTTCGCCGTCCGCCAAGAAGGCCGAGGGCGAAGGCCTCAAGGTCATGTCGGTTGCCGAGGCTTCCGCATGGGCAGACGTCATCATGCTCCTGACCCCCGATGAGCTCCAGGCCGACATCTACAAGAAGGACATCGAGCCCAATATCCGTGACGGCGCAGCGCTGGCTTTCGCACACGGCCTCAACGTCCACTTCAACCTCATCGAACCCAAGTCCACCGTCGACGTGATCATGATCGCGCCGAAGGGCCCGGGCCACACCGTGCGCGGCGAATATCAGCGTGGCGGCGGCGTGCCTTGCCTGATCGCTGTTCACCAGGACGCTTCGGGCAATGCCCATGACATCGCTCTGGCCTATGCTTCGGGCGTTGGCGGCGGCCGTTCGGGCGTCATCGAAACCAATTTCCGCGAAGAATGCGAAACCGACCTGTTCGGTGAGCAGGTCGTCCTCTGCGGTGGTCTGGTCGAACTCATCCGCGCTGGCTTCGAAACCCTGGTTGAAGCCGGTTACGCTCCGGAAATGGCCTATTTCGAGTGCCTGCACGAAGTGAAGCTGATCGTCGACCTGATCTACCAGGGCGGCATCGCCAACATGAACTACTCGATCTCGAACACCGCCGAGTGGGGCGAATACGTCACCGGCCCGCGCATCATCACCTCGGAAACCAAGGCCGAGATGAAGCGCGTTCTGCACGACATCCAGTCGGGCAAGTTCACCTCCGAGTGGATGCAGGAAATCAAGTCCGGCGGTGGTGCTCGCTTCAAGGCGACCCGTCGCCTCGCCGACGAGCATCCGATCGAAGACGTCGGCCACAAGCTGCGCGACATGATGCCCTGGATCAAGGCCGGCGCGCTGGTCGACAAGGCCAAGAACTAATCGATCTGCCAATCCATATCGAGCGGGGCCCTTCGGGGCCCCGTTTCTTTTCGGCCGCTACTGTGGTCTCCGCGCGAAGTCGGGGGCGTGCTCGGGTTGCGGTCCGAAGGCGATAAGCCGCGCGGGCAGGGCGGTGAGCCCCGGAATGAAACGGGCGGCAAAGAGGACGACGCTGGGCGGGCCGGCGCGTTTGCCGGCAAAGGTCGGCACGAACAGGATCCGATGCAGGACGCGTTGCGCAAATTGCAGGATCACCGTTGGCCGCCAGCGGCGCCGACGCACCGCGGCCAGGTTCTGTGGCGTGAGCGCTCCATCGCGTAGGGGCTGCGCCAGGATCGATGCTGCGGCGACTGCATCCTGGATGGCGAGGTTGATGCCCACCCCGCCGGCAGGCGACATTGCGTGCGCGGCGTCGCCAATGCAGAGCAGGCCGGGCCTGTGCCAGATCTCGAGCCGGTTGAGCCGCACGTCGAGCACGTGCACATCCTCCATGGTGGCGAGCGCATCGACCCGGTCGGCAAAGTCCGGCCTGATGGCCGCGACACGCTCGCGGAAGCGCTCGATCCCTTCGGTCCGCAACCGCGCGTCGGCACCCTTGTCGGTAAAATAGGCGACCTGGTAAAAAGTCTCGCGGGTCAGCGACAGCATGATTTCACGCCCCCGAAACTGGGGGATGAGCGTTGCCACTTCGCCCATTTCGCTGGCATGGCGTGGCAGTCTGAACCACCAGGTGTCGAACGGAACGGGGAATTCGCGCGGCACCAGCCCGGCCTTCTGCCGGGTGATGGAATTTCGCCCGTCGCAGGCCACCACCAGATCGGCGGTGATCTCGCCCTCTTCGCCGTCCCGTTCCCGATAGCGCACGCCGATGACAGTGCCATCCGTCCTGAGCAGATCCGTCACTTCGGTGTTCATGCGAATGGAAAAACTCGGCTCGCGACAGGCCGCATCGCGCAGAAAATTGAGGAAGTCCCATTGCGGCAGCATGGCGACATAGTCGTAGGGTGGCTTGAGCCGCGAGAAGTCGCCGAGCAGCACGGTGCTGCCATCGGGCAAGGGAAACTGGAAGTTCTGCAGCCGTGTCTGGTTGAGCTGGCGGAAGGCATTGCCCAGTCCCAGCTCATCCAGCAACTCAATGGTGGAAGCATGCACGGTGTCCCCACGGAAATCGCGCAAGAAATCGCCGTGCTTTTCCAGGACGGTGACTGTCACTCCCGCCCGAGCGAGCAACAAGCCCAGCATGATCCCGGCCGGGCCGCCGCCGGCAACCAGAACGCTTGTCTGTTCCATGCCAACTCCTTCCCATGCTCGTCTTGCAATCATCTGCGCCCCAATCGCGGGCGTAAAGCCAGATCATTCAGATTATCGCCCGACAGCGGCCTTCTGCGGACAAGGATCTTGGTCTAGAACCGATCGAGGATGAGCGCCGTGGAGTCGTGGAGGGTGGCGATGGGTCTGCCGGATTTTCCTGTCGAAGGCGGTTGCCAGTGTGGCGCGGTGCGTTACCGGCTCAAGGCCGGCCCGCTCTCGGTCTACAATTGCCATTGCAAGGACTGCCAGCGATTTTCGGGCGCGGGGTGGTCCATGTCCATGATCGTGCGCGACGCGGACTTCGAGGTCGAGGGGCCGACGGTTCAGTATCGGCGCACCGCCGACAGCGGCAATGTCATCGTCATGAATTTTTGCGCCAATTGCCATGGCTGGCTGTGGAACGATCCGCCATCGCCCGGCATCAAGGTGGTTAGGGCCGGTACGCTGGATGACATCGACTGGGCCGCTCCCGTCGGCAATATCTGGACCGACAGCAAGGCCGCATGGGCCGGCATCGATCCCCAACTCGTCAACTTTCCAAAGGGCGCAGTGGACCGTACGCCGCTTTACGACGCCTGGACCCGCCTTCATCAGGACTGAACCCATGACCACCGAAGACGATATCAGCCGCGTCAAGCGGCAGGAACTCGAACTTGTCCTTCCCGCGCTCGATGAAGGCGTCGCCTTCTATATCGGCGCCGCCATCCGCGCCCGTGCGCTGGCCGAAAACCTCTCGCTTGTGGTCGATATCCGCACCTGGGACCGCCAGCTCTTCTTTTCGGCCACGCCAGGCACCAGTTTCGACAATGCCGAATGGGTTCGTCGCAAGATCAATTCGGTCCGCCGCTTCCAGCGTGCCAGCTATCGGCTCGTGCTCGAGCGTGGCGAAGCGCCGTTCCCGCCACAGTCAGGTGTCGATCCCGCCGACTATGTCATTGCCGGCGGCGGGTTTCCGCTGCGTGTGCCGGGGGCCGGCATCATTGGGGCGCTGACCATTTCGGGCCTGCCGGGCCGCAGCGACCATGGCGTCGCCGTCGATGCGATCTGCGATCATCTTGGCCGCAATCGCGCTGACTATGCCCTGCGCGAGGTCTGAGCCATGAAGCTTCCCTATCTCCTGCTCGATGTCTTTACCCGGGAGCGCTTCAAGGGCAATCCGCTCGCCGTCGTGCCCAAGGCCGATGGCCTTCTCGACAACGAGATGCAGATGATCGCCAAGGAGTTCAACCTCAGCGAGACGGTGTTCTTCTGCAAGCCATCGGCGGAGCGCAACACCGCCGCCCTGCGCATTTTCACGCCCTATCAGGAGCTGCCTTTCGCCGGCCATCCGACCATTGGCTCCGCCGTGGTCCTCGGCCTTCAGAACAAGCTCTCGGCTGTGCGCATGGAGGAAAAGGTCGGCCTCGTCACCGCCCTGGTTGAACGCCTCGACAAATCCACCGGCGAAGCGCGATTCTCGCTGCCAAAGCTCTCCGCCCGCGTGGACGACATCCGCGACAATCTCGGCATCGCCCAGGTTCTGGGCATCGAGATCGAGGATATTGGGTGCGATCTCTACAAGCCCGCCGTCTTTTCGGCCGGCGTGCCCTTCCATCTGGTTCCGGTCCGCAATGCGGATGTGTTGCGCCGCCTCTCGGTCAACCACGCGCTCAAGGACAAGGTGTTCACGCATGATCGGCATTCGGTCTATGTCTTCACCCTCACGCCGGACGAGCCGGAAAACGACATCGCCGCCCGCATGTTCGGCATGGGCCTCGGGGAGGATCCGGGCACCGGAGCCGCTGCAGCGGCCCTCATTGGTCTCCTGGCCGAAAACCAGCCCTTTGCCACCGGCCAGGCTGATTTCGTCCTGCGCCAGGGCCACGAAATGGGCCGCCCCTGCCGGATTACCCTGCAACTCCGCAAGGAAAACGAGCAGCTTGTCCACGGTGCCATCGGCGGCCATGCCGTGATCGTGGGCGAGGGTACGCTCGATCTGGGAGACTGATCCTCTTTCGGGCGTTTTCCGGGCGTGCTAATTTGCGCCCGGGAATGCTCGCAGTGGGGAATGGACGATGGAAGTCGTCATCAATCTGCTCATCTGGGCCCATATCCTGGCGTTCATTGCCGGGGGCTCCAATTCCGTTGTTGGTCCGGTCATTGGGGCGCGCATGCATGGGGCCAGCCCGGAGGTTAGCGCCGGCTATTTCGCCGTGATGAACAGGCTGGGGCAGATCGGCAGGGTGGCCATGATTGTCCTCCTTGTCACCGGCCCACTCATCATGTTCCTCCGCTATGGCGGGCTTGGCGGCGCTAATATCTGGTTCTGGGTGAAGATGGCGCTGATCGTTGTGATGCTGGCCTCGATCATCTTTGGCGGCATTCAATCCAAGAAAGCCCAGGCGGGCGATGCCCAAGCCGGCACCCGCGCCCACGCTGCCCACAGGATTACCGGCCTTGCCTTTGTCGGTGTCATCCTTGCTGCGGTTCTGGCGTTCAACTGAGGCTGCATTTGCCTTTTCCGCGCCTGGGGCCCGATAATTTCTCGCAGACGGCCAGATTCGCCCCCACTTTCTTGCCCCATCCCCTTGCATCGTCAGCGTGATTGTCGCATGCTCCTTGCAAATAGAGAGCACTTCCATGCAGCGCCGTCGCGCCAAAGCCATTGCAATCGCTCAGCAGCAGGTCCTCCAGACCAAGCTGATGATTGCGGCTGCCATGCTGCTTTTGCCTGCGCTCCTTCTCCTTCTTATCAGCCCCTGATCACCGGCAGCTCGGATAACGAGCGGGTCGTCAGGGGATTGCGCCACAAACCGAACATTAGAAATGTCCGGTCCAGCGAGCCATTGCCTCGGGGCCGATAGGAAAAGAGCCTGATATGACCAGCACCGCTTCCAACAGCAACAAAGAACGCGTCTTCATCTTCGACACCACGCTGCGCGATGGCGAGCAGTCGCCCGGTGCCACCATGACGCTGGAAGAAAAGCTGCAGGTTGCCGAATCTCTCGACGAAATGGGCGTCGACATCATCGAAGCCGGTTTCCCCATTGCTTCCAATGGCGACTTCGAGGCCGTCGTTGCCGTCGCCAAGCAGGTCAAGCGCGCCACCGTCGCCGGTCTCGCCCGCGCCATCACCGCTGATATCGATCGCGCCGGTGAGGCCGTCCGCCACGCCCAGCGCGGCCGCATCCACACCTTCGTTTCCACCTCGCCCATTCATCTGGCCCACCAGATGAAAAAGACCGAGGACGAGGTCATCGAGATCATCTCTCGTACCGTCGCCCACGCCCGCAATCTGGTGGACGATGTGGAATGGTCGGCCATGGACGCCACCCGCACGCCGCTCGAATTTCTGAAGCGCTGCGTCGATGCCGCCATCAAGGCTGGCGCGACCACGATCAATCTGCCCGATACGGTCGGCTATGCCGTTCCCGACGAGCATTTCCGCATGTTCAAGACCATCATCGAGAGCGTGCCCAATTCCGACAAGGCCATCTTCTCGGTCCACTGCCATGACGATCTGGGCATGGCTGTCGCCAATTCCCTGGCCGGCGTGGCTGGCGGCGCGCGCCAGATCGAATGCACCATCAATGGCCTGGGCGAACGCGCCGGCAATGCCGCGCTCGAGGAAGTGGTGATGGCGCTGCGCACCCGCGGCGATGCCATGCCGTTCTTCACCGACATCGACAGCACCCATCTGGCCCGCGCCAGCAAGGTGGTGTCCGCCGCCTCGAACTTCCCGGTGCAGTACAACAAGGCCATCGTCGGCAAGAACGCTTTCGCCCATGAAAGCGGCATCCATCAGGATGGCATGCTCAAGAACGCCGAAACCTACGAGATCATGACCCCGGCCAGCGTCGGCATCAAGGAAACGACCCTGGTCATGGGCAAGCACTCCGGCCGCGCCGCCTTCAAGGACAAGTTGAAGGAACTGGGCTACGAGCTTGGCGATAATGCCTTCCAGGAAGCCTTCCAGCGCTTCAAGGATCTGGCTGACCGCAAGAAGCACGTCTACGACGCTGACATCATCGCGCTGGTCGATGACGAAGTCGGTTCGGTCGGGGATCGCATCAAGCTGGTCGACATGGAAGTCGTTTCCAAGACCGGCGGCGTCCACAAGTGCAACCTCGTCGTTACCATTGATGGCGAAGAGACCAGCGTTTCCTATGAAGGCACCGGTTCGGTCGACGCCATCTTCAACGCCATCAAGGCCGCTGCCGGGCAGGACCCGCATCTGGTGCTCTACGCCGTCGACGGCGTCACCGGCGGCACCGATGCGCAGGCCTCGGCCCATGTCCGTCTCGAAATGAACGGCCGTATCGCCTCGGGCAATGCTGCCGAGCCCGATACGCTGGTGGCCTCGGCCCGTGCCTATCTCAACGCGCTCAACCGCGTCATGATCGAGCGCGGCGCCTCGGCACAAGGCGCGCTGGCCGGCTGATCGCCCGCCAGTCGAAGATATAGAACAGCATGGCCGGACATCATCGTCCGGCCATTTTGTTTTGGGGCCCTATCTCTCCCACCCACCGGCCCGCCTCCCTCCCCCTCGCGGGGAGGGATTGAGGGTGGGGGGCGGGGAGCCTGGAACCCCGCAAGCAGCTCCAGCTCTTCCCAAATTGACCCGCCCTTGCCATGATCCGCCAGCGAATCCCGCCGGCATAGGCTGGGCCGCAGGAGGTCGTCATAAGCTTTCCTTCCCCACTGAGCCGGGACGAATTTCGCGGCGCGCTCTTTGCGCTCGGCGCGCTGCTGGCGATTGTCCTGGCGATCGCCTCGCTCTCCATCAATTTGCCCGGTGCCTTGCTGCTGCAGAGCCTGCGCTTCCACCTGATTGCCGCAGGACTCTGCCTGCTTGTGCTGATGGTCATTGCCGGGGCCCGCTGGCGTGCCGGTCTTTTTGCGCTTGTGCTGGTCGCGGCCAGTGCCCATGCAGGGCGCTTCGTGCTCGAATATCAGGACCGCCGTTCCGAGCCTTTGGGGGCACCGGTGGCCGAAATCTCGTTCATCAGCTTCAACGTGCTCACAGGCAATCGACGTTCAGTCGAGGCGGCCGATTTCCTTGCTGCCTCTGGCGCCGACATCGCCGTGGTTATGGAGACGCCGGGCATTTTCAATCAGCTGGATCGCCTGAGGGAGACCTTCCCGTATTCGATCGGATGCACTCGGCCCCAGACCTGCGATATCTCCATTCATTCCCGCCTGCCCATCGAGGGCGGCGAGATCCGCACCATGCAGCCCTTTCATTTCGAGCGGCTGGCCATCGCACCCGTCACGATTGGTGGGCAAAAGGTCACCATCGTCGGCGTCCACCTGTCAAAACCTTATTTCGATGAGGCGTCGTGGCTGGAGCTGCTGACCATTGAGCGCGTTCTCAGCCGGATCGAGGGGCCAGTCCTCCTGGCCGGTGATTTCAATTCCGCCCTCTGGTCGGGCCCCGTCGCGCGTCTTGCCCGCGCCCAGGATCTGGCTCCAGCTCCGTTCTACCCCGCGACCTGGCCGGTCCGCGCGGGGCCGCTCGGCGTGCCGATCGACAATATCCTCACCCGAGGCAATGCGCGTATCAT
Organism: Devosia sp. FJ2-5-3; assembly: GCF_029201545.1. Classification (NCBI taxonomy): domain Bacteria; kingdom Pseudomonadati; phylum Pseudomonadota; class Alphaproteobacteria; order Hyphomicrobiales; family Devosiaceae; genus Devosia; species Devosia sp. FJ2-5-3. Next base: position 1,637,498 of record NZ_CP104007.1, read on the forward strand.
GGCGCTGTCTGCGGGCAGTGACAGCTTTGGATCCAACCACCGTCCGCTGTCGGCCCGTGTAGAGCTCTACGCGGCTCCCTGAGCGGCACGAAGCGCGACGGGCAGCGTGGCTTCGAGAATCTTCATCTCGGCCTCTGGCGCCGCGCTGATGCGAATGTGCTTATCGAGCCCCGGCGCCATCGGCTTGCGGATGAACACGCCCAGCTTGCCCAATTCTTCCAGTACCTTCTGAGCGTAGGCACCGTCGTGGCCGCAATCAATTGTCACAAAATTTGTCGCCGAAGGCAGCGGAATTAACCGATTGGCGGTCGAAATGTTAGCAATACGCTGACGCGAAGCGGCAATCTGCGACTTTACCCAGTCGAGATGGGCCTCATCGTTCAGCGCTGCCAGCGCCCCTGCCTGAACCAGCCTGTTGACCCCGAAATGATTGCGAACGCGGTTGAAGGCGCCGATCACCTGCCGGTGGCCGATGGCATAGCCGCAGCGCATCCCGGCCATGCCATAAGCCTTTGAAAAGCTTCGCAGTCTCAACACGTTCGCGCGGGACGTATCGATTGGAGGAAGACCGTCATCCGGCGCCAGTTCGCCATAGGCTTCGTCCAGCACAAGGACGCAAGTCTCTGGCAATGCTGCGATAAATCGCTCCACTGCCGCCGCCGGCCAGAACGAGCCCATCGGATTGTCCGGATTGGCGAGGTAGACCATCTTCGCACCCGTCCGCTCCACGGCCGCGAGCAGGCCGTCCAAATCCTCGTTAACGCCTTGATACGGAACGTATTCCAGCCGCCCGCCATAGCCAGCGACATGGTAGTTGAAGGTCGGATAGGCCCCCAGCGAGGTCACCACCACGTCACCGGGCGCAATGAACAACCGCACCGCCAGTCCCATCAGGCCATCGGCGCCTTCCCCAATAGCAATCTCGTCGGCGGCGATTCCAAGCTTGGTGGCCAATGCCACCCGCAAAGCATGGTTCTCCGGGTCGGGATAGGCCCAGCTCTTGGACGCCTCTTCGCGCATGGCCGTCAGCGCTAAGGGACTGGGGCCAAATGCAGATTCATTGGCACCCAGCCGCGCCCGCACTGCTATCCCACTCCGCCTCTCGAGCGCTTCCGGCCCGACAAAGGGGACGGTTTCGGGCAAGTCCGATACGATTGCGGTAAAGGGGGGCAGGGGCATGGACGCCTCCAATTTGGCTCTCGATCTATTCTTAGCGGGTCGTCCGACCGGAGCCACTCCCTGACATCAAGTTTCTGCACAGGACGAGGCGGAAAAATCCCCAGCCGCGACAAGGGTCGATAAAATTCTAATTAAGTTGCAGCCACTTGGGAAAGATGTCGGGAACTATGCGGGTTCAGTCTTAGCCTATGCCGAACCACCGGCGATTCCCACGAATGCCATGGAGCCCGACAATGCCGCCCACCTTCTTGCTCGCTCGCGATCACTTGCAGCGCGCCGCCGTTATTCTTCAGGGCGCCGACACGCGCTCGCGCCAGCTGCGCCACATCATCGAGCGGACCATTGGGCTGATGGACGATCTGCGCCAGGAAGCCAACGAAATGCCGGAAAATGTCTATAGCCTCGAGGCTTACCGCCGTGAGCGCGGCTAGGCCCGCCGCGCGTCAGGCAGATAGTCGCCACGCGACATTTTTATCCACAGTCCGAGATTTTAGACGCTAGACAGACCAAAATGCCTTTGTTAGAACGCGCCAACTTTGAAGAACGGCGTTGTCGAAACAAAGCCGGGTGCATAGCTCAGATGGTAGAGCAGCTGACTCTTAATCAGCGGGTCCAAGGTTCGAGCCCTTGTGCACCCACCAAAGTTCTCCTTGCCTGGCAAGGTTTTAACAAGGCGGCCTTTGGGCCGCCTTTGTTGTTTCAGCCCCTGGGCCGGCCTGCGAAAATATCTGCTCACCGGCGAAAGAAGTACGGTAGTTCTCCTCTTCCGACGCTGGACAGGGCCAAATCGCTTTGCTAGAAGGCGTCAACTTTGAAGACGGCGTTGTCAAAACAAGGCCGGGTGCATAGCTCAGATGGTAGAGCAGCTGACTCTTAATCAGCGGGTCCAAGGTTCGAGCCCTTGTGCACCCACCAAAGTTCTCCCTGCCACGGCACGGAGTTAACAAGGCGACCTTCGGGTCGCCTTTGTTGTTTCCGGAGCTGCGCAGTTTCGCCTGCCGGGCGACGATCCACATTAGGCCACCTGCGCCGGCCCATGCGCGATGCAATTTTCAGAACCCGACACAAAAATACCGGGACACGAATGCCCCGGCATCTCCAAGCAAATCCTGGGTTTCTAGCTGGCCTTGACGTTGCGGCCGATCTTCTCGCCAGTCACGGGGTGCTGGTAGTGAAACGGCGGGATGAAGACATCCGGCAAGGCCGCATAGGTGTGGGTGGGGAGCCGATCCGGCGGGAAAGATTCGCTCATGGTTGTCAGCGGGAGCGTCTCCTGGCCGAAGCCCTTTTCATAGGGCGTATAATAAGTTGCGAACCAAGTGAGGCGGGAGATTTTCCAGGTCCCGCCTTCGCGGACATATTCGTTCTCGTAGACCCCTTCGGCAAACTGGGCATGCTTCCCGAACTCACCGGCCTGGATGAACGCCCGCCAGCGGCCGAGCGCCTTGTCCCCGCCTTCGTCCAGCGTCACGACGCCTTGCAATTGCATGTGGTTCATCAATTGCCCGTGGTTGAGCCCGTCATGCCCCTTGCCCATGACATCGCGCAGGAAAATGCGAATGCGTTCAATACCTTGGTAAACCCCACGGCCGCCGATTTCGATCTCGCCGTCCTGGCTGAACAGTTCGGCCAGATCGCTCCACAGCGCCTTGTCTACAAAGTAGCCATAGGTGCGCTGCAGGACCTTGATGGCTTCGATATCTTCCAGACGCTGCAGGCGCCGCTCCAACGCTGCTATCTGGCTGGCCTGTTGGGCAATTATTGTCTCGTTCATTGCGAAACTCCTCCTAATTTCGGTATGGGTCGTTGCTGGTCGTGCCCTGCGCTGCCAATTCGGCGAGTTCGGCATCACCCAGTCCCGCCCACTCGCGCAGCACTTCTTCAGTGTGCTGGCCGAGCATGGGAGCAGGATTGAGTCGGGGCAGTCCGGTTACCGCAAAACGGAACGGCAGGCCCTGGTAGGGCCGCAGGCCCGCTTCGGGATGGTCAATTTCTTCGAAGAAATGCGTTGAGTGCAGGTGGGGATCGAGCGCGACGTCCCTGCCATGGCACACCGGCGCTGCGGCAATGCCGGCCCGCTGCAGGCGCGGGGCGATCCAGTGTTTTTCGTGCTTTTCCGTCCACGCGGCCACAGCGCCATGCAATTGATCGGCGTGTCGGATGCAGTCATCCTTGGCGGCGAGGGCGATGTCCGCCAAATCGGCACGGCCGATCAGGTGGGCGAGGGTGCTCCATTTTTCCTCGGTATCGATGCTGATCGCCACCCATTCTTCGGAGCCGCGGCAGCGGAAGGCGTCGTGAATAATGGCCGAGTTCTGTCGATTGCCCTGCGGCGCTGGGGGCTCGTTGTTCTCCAGCGACGCCAGGACCAGCCCCCCAATCAGCGGCATCGCCGCTTCCACCTGCGAAATCTCGACATATTGACCGCGCCCGGTCTGCTCGCGCTGGTGCAGCGCGGTCATGATGGCGGCGGCGCCGTTATACCCCCCGATAGGGTCGAGATAGGCCGGCCCGGTGGCCGTCGGTGCCCCGTCGCCATATCCGATGAAATTGCTCATTCCGGTGGAAAATTCCATGCTCGGACCGAGCGCCGACAGGCCCGCCATGGGTCCGTCGATACCGAAGGCCGGCATTTCAACCAGAATGATGCCGGAGTTGATGGCGCTGAGCGCTGCATAATCAAGGCCCATGCGAGCCAGCGTTCCGGGAGTGAAGTTCGACACGATCACATCAGCGCTGGCCGCAGCGGCCTGAAGCGCTTCGCGGCCACCGGGGCTCTTGATGTCGATGCAGAGCGATCGCTTGTTGAGGTTCTGCGAATTGAACAGCACGGTGCGATCGTAGGGGCGATCGCCCAGCACGCCGTCGGGATAGCGCCGGGGATTTTCACCGGTCAAGCCGCCGCGCCAGAGATCCATGCGCTTGGCGGCCTCGACATGGACGACGTCGGCGCCGAGCGCAGCCAGAACGCGGCCCACAAAGGGCCCGGCCCATGCGGTGGTGACGTCCAGAACGCGTATGCCGTGGAGGGGACCGGCGCTCATGATGATGCATCCTCTTCCGTTGTCAGGGCATTTTCGGCGCGCCAGCACGCCTGGCTGAGGCGGAACGGTGCGCCGAAAGCGCGGCGCTCGCCCGCATCCGTCTGCGCGCTCTTCCAATATTTACGGGCTGCCAGGTGAGGGGAGTTTGCCAGCTCTTCAGGCGTGAGGCTGGCGGCGGCCGGCACGCCAAGGCTTTGAAGCAGCATCACCAGGTCGGCTGCCGTAATGTCCTTTGCGGCGGCACTGGCCTGCTCGGAAACCTGATCCCAGCGTGCGAGCCGATCCACCTGCGTCTGAAAATCGGGATGGTCGCGCAGCGCACTCAGTCCCAACGCTTCGCACATTGCCGGCCAGCGATAGGCGTAGACGAATACGGTCACCCATCCGTCGCGGGCGCGGATCAGCAGGTCGGGATTGTATTTGGTGCCGTTCCGTTCATCGAATGTGCCACTGTAGAAATATTGATTGGGCAAATTGTAACTCATCGAAGCCGCAGTCTTGTGGACGTCGATGTCGATCAGTTCGCCCGCACCGGTTCGCAAGGCGGCGAGGACCGCGGTATAGGCTCCAACCCCTGCCACATGCTGCACACGGTGCCCGACGCCAAAAAGCGGCGCCTCGCCGGTGCGACCGTTGTAGTACATGATGCCGGACAGGGCCTGGTGGACCATTTCGCCGCCCTGCCAACCGGCATAAGGCCCATATTCCCCGAAATCGCTGATGCGGCAGAATACTGTCTTGCCTGCAGGGTCTCGAAGTCGATCCACAAGGTCACCGCGGGGCACCAAGACGACGTGCGCGGCCGCACACATGGCCTTGAGGCGGGCAAAGTCCCTTTCGGCGTCCAGCACAACCGAACGCTTGTCGATGTTCAGATGGTAAAACGTGGTGGAGTCGCCGTGCAGCTTGCTGAACGGCCCGAGCTGACGAACCTGCGATCCGCCCGGCGGTTCAACGAGAACAACGTCGGCTCCATAACCCGACATCAATCGTGAGCAATATTGTCCGGCCACCGATTCAGAGAGATCGATGACCTTGAGATCTGCAAGTGCGGTCATTGCGCAGCGTTGACCTCGCGTGTGCGGTAGATAACGCTGCGCCGACACAAGGCGACGGGGCGTCCGGTTGCCGTCTGAACCAATTGCTCGGTATCGAAATAGTGGTGCCCCTTGCGCTCATACACCGCTACGACGCGCCCGCTGGCGGACAGTGTCTCGCCGGGCTCGGCCCAATCAAGCATCTGGGTATCACCCGAAACATGGATGCCGGGCGTCGAATACTGGAAGCTGTTGATCGCGTCGTGGCTGGTCAGGTGCTGGTAGGCGACGGGATGAATGCTGCCATAGGGCCATTGACCCGAAACCCCGCCAATTCGTCCAAGCATCCGTTGGTGTTCGGTTTGGTCCATCAGGGTCGGTGCGCTGGACAGGAACTGCCCGGGCGCGAGGATGCCGGGCTCGGCAAGGGGCAGTTGTTCGGGCACGGGCAGCACCTGACGCGGAAAATCAGCGGGCACTGTGGGTGCCTGGTTAGGGAGGGCGGCGTCACCGATGGCCAGCACTGCGTCTTCGCGCATGACCACGATGTCGCAACGCTCTCCGTCCGCGTCCGATACAAATCGATAACAAGCGGTGAGCTGGTCCTGGTGGTAGCCGGGGCGGATATGTTTCATCGCGACACGGCCGCGCTTCAGCCAGTCCTTGCCCCACCGGTCGACCAGTGCCGGCATGGTGTGCGCGCAGATAACGATCCCCGGCACCAACGCGCCCTGATAACCATAGCGCTGGGCGACGCTGTCATCATGGATGCCGCCGGCTTCTTCCTGATGCTTGGACCGCTCGCGCGTGGGATGGCCGACTTCGTTGATGACGGTGAAATCGAAGACGTGGTCGGCATTGCTGCGGTCGAGCGCTTCGGCGGACATGTTTGCTGCATTCATCGGGAATAGATCTCCAGACGGTCGCGGACTTCGTCCCCGACGCGATAGATGGCGAGTACGGTGAACACCACGATGAGACCGGGCAGAACCGGGGCCATCGGGTCGATCATCAGATAGCGGAAGGTTTCGGCGACCGAACTTCCCCAGCTCGGGTTGGGGTTCGGCACGCCGAGGCCGAGGAAGTTGAGGCCGGTCTGCGCAAGCACGGATAGGCCGCAAAGCAGCGTCAGCTGGACCACGGTTGCCGGCAGCACGCTGGGCAGCACATGGTTGAAAATGCGATACGATGTCGACGATCCGAACATGCGCGTTATCTGCACATAGTCGCGGTTGCGCACGCTCAGCACGCCGACGCGAACGACGCGGGCGACCAGGGGCGAATAGACGATCCCCAGCGAGAACATGGTGTTCTGAAGTGTGGCTCCCAGCGCGCTGGTGAGCGCGAGAGTGAGTATGAGGCCGGGGAAAACCAGCAGCGCGTCGACGAAGCGCATAAGGGTGAGGTCCACCCAACCGCCAACGTAGCCCGAGACCAGGCCCCACGGTATGCCGATGGCGGCCGCCGTGCCGATTGCGATGAGCATGCCCAGCAATGTGGGCTGCGTGCCGTAGATCAAACGCGACAGGACGTCTCGGCCCAGATCGTCGGTGCCGAGCAGATATTGCCCCGAGGGCGGCATCAAGACGTCGGCGGGATTTTGCGAGATCGGGTTGTAAGGCGCAAGGATCGGAGCAAACAGCGCCACAAAGACTGCGAATACGAGCCAGGCCACTGCGAGGACCAAAGTGGGCTGCGACAGGACCGATAGCATCCGGCCGAAGCGGCGGCCTTCAGGGGGCATTTTGTCGACGATTGTCATCAGCGGGTTCTCGGATCGATGGCCGCGACAATGAGGTCGACGACGAGGTTGATCAGAATGACGATGAACATTAGAACCGTCGTTACGCCCTGCACGACTGGAAAATCCTTGGACAGCACGGACTGCACGAGCAACTCGCCGATGCCTGGGATGGCAAATACGGACTCGATGAGCACCGCGCCGCCAATCAAGACGGAAGCCACCATTCCCACGACCGTGATGATCGAAGGCAGGGCGTTCTTCAGCGCGAAGCGCAGATAGACTTGATGCGCGGGAAGTCCCAGCGACCAGGCAGTCCGGACATACTGAGCGGAAAGGGCCTCGTTCATGGCGCTGCGGGTAAATCGCACAATGATCGCGATGGGCCCCAAGGCGAGTGTCACCACGGGCATGACGACCGATTTGAAATGGACGACCAGACCTGCAGAGGGCGGTGAGAAGCCTGTCGGAGGTAGCCAGAAGAGCTGGAGGGCGAAGAGGTTGACGGCCAGCATGGCAAGCCAGAATTCGGGAACTGCGATCCCGATCGAGGTGAAGCTCCGGATGCCGCCGTCGATGGCGCCACCGGCGCGCACGCTGGCGATGATCCCCAATGGAATGCCGACGAGCACGGCCAGGATCAAGGCCTCAAGTGCGATGGTCGCTGATACGGGCATACGGTTGGCCACCAGGGTGGTCACTTCGGTACGGTTGACGAGAGAGCGGCCGAGCGATCCCTCTGTCATCTGACCAAGCCAACTCAGATATTGGACCGGCAAGGGCCGGTCGAGGCCGAGCTCGCGGTTGATGTGCGCCACGAATTCGGGTGTTGCGTCCGGACCGGCAATCGCATAGGCGGGGCCACCTGGGGTCAACTGGACGATGGAGAACACCAGTATCGAGGCCAGCAGGGCGGTGGGGATTATCGTCCCTAGACGTTGGAGAATGAGCAATAACATCAGGCACCTCGAGGTGTTTGTTTGGGGGAGAGCGTGCTCTCCCCCGATCGCGTTACTCGAAGTACAGTGTGGTCAGATTGGCCTTGCCCATGAGATTGGGCAATTCACCGGCGAGCTGGCTCGATTGGGCGAAGACACGCGGCTGGAAGTACAGTGACACCCACGGCACGTTGTCGACCCACATGGCATTGAGCTCATCGAAAATCTTCTCCTGTTCTGCAGGATCGGAAGTGGCGAGCAGGCGTTCCACGGCCGCGTCGACACCGTCAAACGGCTCCTTGGAGACGTGATAGGCGGCGTAGGACGTGAAGGTCTGCTGATAGGTCATGATGGGCGAGGGGCGCCCGCTCCAGCCTGCCAGGTTCAACATTATCGCCTGTTGGCCGTTGTAGAGCTCGATGCAGGCTGCGCCAGTGGCCAGCATCTCGCCGTTGAGCGTGATGCCCGCGGGCCGGAGCTGTTCGCGCATCATGTCAACCAGCTTGGCACCCGGGGCGGGCGAGCCGCTATTGGCGTTGGCGCAGATAGCGACCTCCACACCGTCCGGATACCCGGCTTCAGTGACCAATTGCTTGGCCTTGACTGGATCGTAAGTGTAGTGGCCGTCGAGTTCTGGGGTAGAAGGCCAATAGCTCGGTGGGACCAGAAGGCTTGCCGGCAGCGCCTCGACCTCGCCACCATAGGCGATGCGGGCGAGAGCTTCTCGATCGATGCCATAGGAAAAGGCCTGACGAACGAGCTTGCTCGAGACCGGCTCGAGATTGGTGTTAACCGCGATCACCACCGAGGCAATGGTCGGCTGCGTCATCACCTGCAGGTTGGGATTGCGCCTGATCACCGGCAGGTTCACAGGATCAATGCTCATCACATAGTCGACTTGGCCGGCCATGAGGGCCGAAACCACGGTCGTCTGGTTCTTGATGATGCGGTATTCCAGGCCATCGAGCTTGATGCGCTCAGGATTCCAATAGTCAGGGAAGCGTTCGAGGGCCAGATTGTCGCCGGCCGCCCAACTGACGACCCGGAACGGACCCGTGCCGGCGGGATTGCGGCCGACACCTTCAACGCCGAACTCGGCGATGGCCTTTGGCGAAATGATCATGCCGCCGCGATCCATAAGGAGCGAGGTGAGCACGGAGTACGGCCGGTCGACATGCAGTGCGACGGTGAACTCGTCTACCACCTCGACCTCGGTGACCGGGTTGAGGTCGGCCTGCTTGCCCGAGCTTTGATAAAACTCGATGCTCGTCTTGACCGCCTCGGCATTGAAGGGCTCGCCGTCGTGGAATGTCACACCCTGGCGCAGCTTGAGGACGAGAGTCCTGTTTTCGTCCGCCCATTCGAAAGACTCCGCAAGCATTGGGCGCGGTTCGAGCGTTGCGGGGTCGAAATCCAGCAGGCGATCATAGACGGTGTAAAGGAAATGGATATCGCCGCCCGACAGGCCGTTTGCTGGGTCAAGGGTCGTGGGCTCCTCTCCCACGCCGATGACGGCAATGTTGGTGTCAGGCCCGGCATATGCCGCCGGGGCTGACACTATCGTGGCGAAAGTGGCTGCAAGTAACAGACTTGCAGTAATTTGCTTCAGTCTCATGTTCTTCCTCCCTCAGAAAGTAGATCGTCGATTTCTTGGATGCGGTGGCAAGCGACTTGCCGACCGGAATAGGCGGTTAGCTCGGGCACCGTTGTGCGGCAGACATCGGCCACGAATGGGCACCGCCGATGGAAACGGCAGCCTGGTGGCGGGGCCCCGGCATCATCAGCCTCGCCCTGCGCAACCACCGTCGCCGCGCGGGGTTTGCCGATAGTGGGTACCGCGCCGACCAGGGCCCTGGTGTAGGGGTGCTTGGGCTGCTGGACGACCTCCCGCACGGGGCCATTTTCGACCAGTTTTCCGAGGTACAGCACGGCAACATGGGTGGCGATCTGCACCACCGCACCCATGTCGTGGGTGATGAAAAGATAAGTCAGTTCCCGGCTCTGCTTCAGGCGGCTCAACAGCCCCAGGATCTCGTTGCGGACCGACAGATCGAGTGCGGACACCGCTTCATCGAGCGCGATGATGGTCGGCTCGGCCGCGAGCGCCCGGGCTATGTTGACACGTTGGCGCTGTCCGCCAGAGAGCTGATGGGGGTAGCGGTCCAGAAACTCTGCAGGCAGGCCGATGTCATCAAGGATTTTGGCAGCCAGGGTCCGGAGTTCCGTGCCGCGACGCTTCTGCATCAGGCGATAGGGCTCGCTGATAATGCGCCAGATGGGCCAACGCGGATTGAGCGCTCCGCCAGAGTCCTGGACGACCATCTGGATACCGGCGGCGCCCGCGTCCCTTGCCGTCATGCCGCCTTGCTGGAGTTCCACGCCCGCAACCTGCACGCGGCCCATGGTCGATGGGACCAGCCCGCAAACCGCACGGGCGAAGGTCGATTTGCCAGAGCCCGACTCGCCGATGAGCGCCAGGGTCGACCGCGCCGGCAGGCTTATGCTGACATTGCTGATGGCCTGGACATCAGAAGCGCGCGGCCGCTTGAAACGAACGACGAGGTCGTCGACGGACAGGGCGATTGACCCGTGGGCTTCGCTGGTCATTGGATAACTCCCACATCGTCGACGAGGACACATCGGACGCCGCGCCCGTTATCCACCTCTCGAAGGGCCTGTGGCTCGACGCATCGGTCGTGTGCATGCGGGCAGCGGTTCCGGAACCGGCACCCATCCGGCCATCGACCTGCGAGCGGCGGCTGGCCCGGTATGCCTTGAAGCAGAACGCCGACTTCCGACATGTCCGGCGTGGCCCCCACAAGAGCGGCGGTGTAGGGATGACGCGGGCGATAGATGATGTCTGCGGCCGTGCCCACTTCGACGACCTGCCCAGCATAGAAGACGGCGATGCGATCGCATGTCTCGGCAATCAGTCCCAGATCGTGGGATACGAAGATGACGGTAAGGTTTTCTTCCGCCGCGAGCTTGAGCAGCAGGTCGACGATCTGCGCCTGGATCGTCACGTCCAGGGCGGTGGTGGGTTCGTCGGCAATCAGCAGGCGTGCCCCCGAAGCCAGGGCCATCGCGATCATGACCCGCTGGCACATGCCGCCGGAGAATTGATGGGGATAGGCGCGGGAGCGTTGCTCGGGGTCGGGAATTCCGACTCGACGCAGGAGCTCAAGCATACGGTCCTTCAGGGCCTGGCCCCGCAATTGCGTATTCGCGCGAACGACTGCTTCGATCTGTTCACCGACGGTGAAGACCGGGTTCAGGGCGCTGGCCGGCTCCTGAAAGATCACCGTCACCAGCCGACCGCGCACCTGGCGCATTTCGTGTTCGGTGAGGACAGTAAGTTCCTGCCCATCCAGAGCGATTTGACCGCTGATGGACAATTGTCGCGGCAGCAGGCGTGGAATTGCCAGGCCCGTCAACGTCTTGCCACTACCGCTCTCGCCGACGATCCCGAAGATCTCCCCGGCCTTCACCTCGAACGAAATCGGGCCCACCAGATGTTGGGCGGCATATTTGGTTGAGATGCACACTCCCTCGAGTTTGAGCACCATGTCCTCCCCCTGACGCACGTGCTTTTCGCATCTTGGCGCCCGCTCGCGGCAATCGCGAATAATGTTCTACAACATAACAATTATACGAAGGCGCGCAAGCGCCAACCCGTAGCCGGAGCTAGTTATTTAGTCGATGGTCCTGTCGAAGAAAAAATGTGTCGTGTGAATAGTTTAACGTTCCATCGGCCGAGGCCCGCACGCAGCCCTTGCAAAGATAAGTTCTTCGATGTGATGACTGTCAGCCACTGCGATGTCAGCCGGGACTCACAGGTGGTCGCTTATGTCGGGCTGCCGACGATCGCGAAATCTGGCTGCCGGGCCTGGCGGCGCGCGCGTCTGTCAGGCCGATAGGAGGTCGATCGATCGCCTTTGTGGCCAATCTGCGCCTTATGAGCCCCCACCGGTTCAAAACATTACCCAAACGATTGCGTTGCTCTGCGTAATTGTGCCTAATCTGTGGCGGGGACTAGTGGGGCAGATCCGAATGATCGCAAACTTCCGTTTTTCCGAAAGACCGCCGTCTGAGCACATCGTTCTGGATTTGGCCTGGTCTGAAGATGGGCCAGTGGGCAGGGTGAGAACACCTCAGCACCTGTTTGGCATGCTTGAACACATGGGCATGTCGCCCAAAAAGAATGACGAATATATGCGTCTGCCTATCGCCTTGGGTTATGGGGTCATGGTGGCAGGCGTGACCGCAGCATCGCTGGTGGTGTCGGGGGACGCGACGGCATGGCCACCCAAATGGGGCGATCTGGTCGGTGCCGAGCAAAACAAAAGACAAGTTTATCACGCCTGATCGGTAATCGACCGCGCCGATCGGTACGGACGCTCAAATTTCGGGCGTGATGCGACAATTTGCTTTTTTGCGCCTATTCTGAGGCGTATAGGCGAGCGCGTGCTTTGCACCCTCCTGAAAGTGAAATCTCCATGTTCGGAATTGATCCGAGTTTCTTTAGCTCGCTCGCGCAGGTGATCCTGATTGATCTGGTCCTTGCTGGCGATAACGCCGTCGTTATCGGCCTTGCTGCCGCAGGCCTGGCCTCGGATGTGCGCAAGCGCGCCATCCTCATCGGCATTCTGGCGGCAACTGTACTGCGCATATTCTTTGCGCTGATCACAACCCAACTGCTCTCTCTGGGGGGCGGCCTCCTGGTGGCCGGCGGCATTCTGCTGCTCTGGGTCTGCTGGAAGATGTATCGTGAACTCACGGTCTCGTTCGAGGAGGAGCACGAGGCGACAGAGGCCCTGTCTGACGCCGATTACAATTCGGACGGCAGCGTTGCTGGCAAGGCTCCGCGCAAGACCCTGCGCCAGGCCGTCATCCAGATCATCATTGCCGACGTTTCAATGTCGCTGGACAATGTTCTGGCGGTCGCTGGTGCTGCCCAGCACCATTTCGAAGCCCTGATCTTCGGCCTGGCGCTGTCTGTGATCCTGATGGGTGTGGCGGCAAGCTATATCGCCCGCCTGCTTCATCGGTTCCACTGGATCGCCTGGGTCGGCCTGGCCATCATCCTGTTTGTCGCGGTGCGCATGGTGCTCGAAGGGGCAGGGGCGTTTATCGCCATCCCCGAAATCCCGCTGCTCTATACGCCGCATGCGGCCGGCGCGGCGGTTGCGCATTAGGCTCTGCTAAACCAAAGGGGCAATTTGGGCGCATTTGTATGCGGCCAATAGCAATTTGCTCATTCCAGCCCACTAGACTTCCCCGCATCATACTCATGGTGCGGGGATTTTCATGTCCGTCATTGCCGATCGCCTGAGCGCATCCGATGCCGGGCCCAAGCGTGCCGCGTCCCCGGTCGTGCTGCCCAAGTTGAAAGTTGAGCGCATTTCCGGCGCCGATTGGGACGAGATCATTTCCGGCTTCGACGAAGTCTGCCAGGAGCAGATGTTCGCCTTTTCGGCCGTGCACTGGCCAGGGGTGACCCTCGAGCCGACGCTGTTCTCGCTCGACGGTACAATCGTCGGCGGCGCCCTCATCATGGTGCAGCCCTTGCCCCTGCGCCTCGCAAACATGGCCGTGCTGAAATGGGCGCCCATGCTGGCCGATGCGACCCGAGTGGATGCGGAAGCCATTCGCCAGGCGATGGTAGAGGCCGTCATCGCTGAATATTCGGCGGCCCGCCGCATGATGGTGTCGGTCCTGCTCGCGGCATCTACCCACGAGATGCACCCGGCGTATCAGGCGCTTCGACACAATGGGTTTCGTCGCGGATCAACCCTGCTTTTTCCGAACCGGTATCTGGTCCGCCTGCGGCTTTCGGACGCCGAGCAGCGCAAGAGCCTGCACCAGAAGTGGCGGTATCACCTCAACAAGGCGGAAAAGGCCGGTCTGAGGTTCGAGCGGGTCGGCACGGAACATCTCGATATGTTCAAACAGCTGTACGCGGCCATGACCGACCGCAAGCAGTTTCCAGATCATTCCGCCTATGAAACGCTCGACGCCTTGATGGGTGTCGACGAAAAGCTCCGACCGGAGCTGTTTCTCGTCTCTCTGGGCGAGGAGTGCGTGGCTGGGGCGCTGATCTTCAAGGCCGGCAAGCGCGCCGTCTATCTCTATGGCGCGACCAATGAAAAGGCGCTGCCCGTGCGCGCTGGTTATTTCATGCATTGGCACATCATTCGCTGGCTCCGCGACAATACCACCGCGGATTGGTACGACCTTGGCGGCACCGACGGCTTTCTCGGATTGCATCAGTTCAAAAAGGGCATGGTTGGGGAGGCCGGGCTCATTCGGCCCGTGCCGCCCGTCGTCAACTATGCCGACAGCAGACGCGCGCTGCTCTTCGGCACGCTAGCGTTCCGGGGCCGGGACATGCTGCAGCATCTTCTCCGACATATCCGAAAACTCAGAAGCCCCAAGGCACAACCGGATCAGCCGCCGCACCGTCCGGAGGTCGATTTCCAATGAGTCTGGGGCGGAAACTGGCGTCCCAATCGAGCGTCATCTTCGGGGCGCGACTATTCGGAGCGGGATTGATCTTCCTCGTCCAGGCGCTGATCGCCCGGATGTGGGGGGCGCCCCTGCTTGGCGAGTTCCTCATCGTCGTCGCCAGCGTCAATCTCATCTCGGTGGCAATGCCGCTGGGCTTCCACACTGTGGGGACTTACTTCGCCGCAGAATACCGGGCGCGCGGAGACCGGCGCCAGCTCGCCGCCTTTCTGACCAGGGCCTATCTGCACGTGGTGGTCGCTTTCGCCCTTCTCGTCCTTCTGGGGCCATGGATTCTTGACCGTGTGGGCCAAGGGCAGGGCACTGTCGCTCGCCACTTTATCCCCGTGGCCATGCTGACGCTGGGCACGGCGATCGTCTACGTCAACAGTGCCCTCCTCATAGGATTGAAGCGTCCCTTTGCAGGGTTCTTCGCCGATACGCTGCTCCGTCCCATGATCGTGATGGCGGCCTTTCTGTCCGTTATGTCCGCCAGTGTGGCCGAAAGTGGCTTCACCACCATGCTTTGGATCATTGGTGCGGGCTATGTGGCTGTCTCCATCGTGCAATTCGTCTTCGTCATGACGAGCCTCAAGCGAATTCCGAGCGAGGCGCCCCTACGGCCGCTGGAGAGCGCCCGGTGGTGGCGATTTGCCTTGCCCTGGGTGTTGATCAGCATTGCCACCGATTTCTTCTTCGATATCGACCTGTTGCTGCTCAGCCACAGCCTCAGCCACGAGGACCTCGCCATATTCGGCGTTTGTGCACGCATCTTCTCCCTGGCCTCATTCGGGGTTGCCGCCGTCTACGCGGTGACCTTGCCGGACATGTTCGAGAGTGAGGCGCGCGCCGATCGAGCCGATTTTCATCGCAAGGTGGGTGAGGCCAACATGGTGGCAAGTCTGATCGCCCTGGCGCTTTTTGCCGTGCTGCTGGTTCTTGCGCCGTTCGCACTGCAGCTTTTCGGACCTGCCTTCACGGCTGGCGCCGTCCCACTGGCAATACTCTGCCTTGGCTTGATCGTCCGCTCGGCGTTCGGCCCGGCCTCGCTGGTCCTGTCGATTCATGACAGGCCATGGGCCAGCCTGCCCGCCATCGGCATTGGCCTCGCCTGCCTTGTTGTCGGCAACCTGCTTCTGGTCCCTGGTTTTGGCCTTATGGGCGCCGCCTGTTCGGCTTTGATCGCCATCACGATCTGGTCGTTTGCCCTGTGGCTGACGGTGCGTTGGACAGCCGGGGTCGATGTATCGATCATGCAGTGGTTCCGCACGCGGCGCGCGGCAACTGCCTGACCCCTGCCACTTATGCGGAGGCGCCAACCAGCCTCTTCATCTGCTGCTTCAGTCGACCCAGGCGCCCGATATTGACCCCGCTGTCATACTCCCCGGGCTGGCGCGAGTAGAACTTCTCGATCAGCAGATAGTCCTCGCCGAAGATGTGCTGCTCGAGCAGCGCGGTTTCCCGGTAGCCATAGCGCTTGAGCAACATGCGGGCGACCTCGTTCTCGGGGCGCACGAAGGTGAAGGCTTTGTGGAAGCGCTGATTGTCCCAATGGCCGTCGAAGGCCCGCATCCCGAACATGCCCAGTTTGGTCTGGCGGTGCGATGGGAAGACCCAGCTCCAGTACCGAAAGACCGCGCCGCATTCGGGGCCGGAGATCATGGCTCCCCCGGGCACGCCGTCAGCGCACATAATCATGATGTGCCAGGGGTCTATGGCAAGAAGGTTGTGGAGAAAATTCTTGTTCAGGCGAGCAGTTTCATGCGCCTTGAAGCGCTCGCTGTAGTGCGGTGAACTGCCGATGACGTCCACGAGTTCCTTGTGGATCAAGGCGATATCGGACGGCCCAGCGGCCCTGATAGTCATTTCTGCCATGGTCGAGCCCCCATTACTTGTGTGCGCAGCTTAAGCCCTGTCGTGTTCAAGATTTCTGAACCGCGCAGGTTAAAAGAGCGTCGCGAAGTCGGGGCACCCTGCCTTTGTCTCATGTGGCAGGGCTTGCCGGGGGAGGGCGGGCTGATTAGAACGGTCACGGGAGAGACTAGGAGGATGACAATGAGCGAACAGCTCTTGTTCCAGCCAAGTGCAGAAGCGCTCGCGCATACTCACACGACGGCCGAGAAGTACGATCAACTTTATGCCCGCTCGGTCACCGACCCGGATGGTTTCTGGGCAGAACAGGCCAAACGCCTGGACTGGATGACCTTTCCCACCAAGATCAAGAACACCACGTTCGAATATCCGGACGTCTCGATCAAGTGGTTCGAGGACGGCGTTCTCAACGTTGCGGCCAATTGCATTGACCGTCATCTGCTGGAGCGTGGCGATGATATCGCCATCATCTGGGAGCCGGACAATCCGGCGGACAAGGCCGAGTATATCAGCTACCGCACGCTGCACGAAAAAGTGTGCCGCTGCGCCAATGTTCTGAAGTCACTCGGCGTGAAGAAGGGTGACCGCGTCACCATCTACCTGCCGATGATTCCGCAGGCGGCGTACGCCATGCTGGCCTGTGCCCGCATTGGCGCGGTCCATTCCGTCGTGTTTGGCGGATTTTCCCCAGATTCGCTGGCCGGCCGCATCAATGACTGCGACAGCGCCGTGGTAATCACCGCCGACGAAGGTCGTCGTGGCGGCAAGACCGTGCCGCTCAAGGCCAATGTCGACAAGGCACTCGAGGATTGCCCGGGCGTGCAGAAGGTTCTGGTCGTGCACAACACCGGTGCCGACGTGCCGATGAAGGGCAGCCGCGATGTGTGGTGGCATGAAGCCGCCGCTGGCGTCGAGCCCTTCCACGATCCTGAGCCGATGAATGCGGAAGATCCGCTCTTCATCCTCTACACCTCCGGTTCGACGGGTAAGCCCAAGGGCGTGATGCACACCCAGGGCGGGTATCTCACCTATACCTCGCTGACCCATGAGCTGAGCTTCGACTATAAGCGCGGCGAGGTGTTCTGGTGCACCGCTGACGTTGGCTGGATCACCGGCCACAGCTATATCGTCTATGGCCCCCTGGCCAATGGTGCGACGACGGTGATGTTCGAGGGCATTCCTTCGTGGCCCGACGCAAGCCGCTTCTGGCAGGTGGTAGAGCGTCACAAGGTCAATATTTTCCACACCGCGCCGACAGCCATTCGCTCGCTGATGGGTGCAGGGTCGGAGTTCGTGGACAAGCACGACATGCCCAGCCTGCGTCTCCTCGGCACAGTGGGCGAGCCGATCAACCCGGAAGCCTGGCTCTGGTACAACAACAAGGTTGGCAAGGGCCGCTGCACCATCGTCGATGCGTGGTGGCAGACGGAGACTGGCGGCCACATGATTGCGCCTTTCCCGGGCGCCACGCCGACCAAGCCGGGTTCGGCCACGGTGCCCTTCTATGGCATCCAGCCAGTCGTGCTCTCGCCCGAGGGCAAGCTGCAGGACCAGACCAAGGCCGAAGGCGTTCTGGCCATCAAGGATAGCTGGCCGGCACAGGCCCGCACCATCTGGGGCGATCATGGCCGGTTCGTTTCGACCTATTTCGAGACCTACAAGGGCTATTACTTCACCGGTGACGGCTGCCGCCGCGACGAGGACGGCTATTACTGGATCACCGGCCGCGTCGACGACGTGCTCAACGTCTCGGGCCACCGCCTGGGTACGGCCGAAGTGGAAAGCGCCCTGGTGGCGCATCCCAAAGTGTCCGAAGCGGCCGTCGTCGGCTTCCCGCACGATATCAAGGGGCAGGGCATATATTGCTACGTCACCCTGATGGCGGGCGAGGAATATGACGACGCCCTGCGTGGCGAGTTGCGCAACTGGGTTCGCAAGGAAATCGGCCCGATTGCGTCGCCGGACTTCATCCAGTGGGCTCCGGGCCTGCCGAAAACCCGGTCTGGCAAGATCATGCGCCGTATTCTGCGCAAGGTCGCCGAGAACGATTTTGGCGCGCTGGGAGACACGTCCACCCTTGCCGATCCCGGCGTGGTGGATGATCTGATCGCCAACCGGCAGAACCGTCCCGCCACCTAAGGCGGCTCGTTACCACAAACAATGCGGGCGGCTCCCTTTAGGGAAGCCGCCCGATTTCGTTTTAGTGCCGGCCGATCGGGGGGGGAACTATCGACCGAATGTTCGCCCGGGGATCATTGATCAACCGGCGCTCTGCCGCCACCCCTCTTTGGGGGCGGGATCATTGTCTTGCCGCGTTTATGCATTCACTGTCGGCCCATCGATTCCCCCGGAGTTCGCCCGTGCGCCGCTTATTGTCAGTCGCCATTGCTTTCGCCGCGCTTATCGGAGGCGCTCATGCGGCGACCCTCGAAGAGATGGCGGGACAGATGATCGTCGTTGGTTTCGAGGGCAGTAGTGTAGACACCGGCAGCGTCAAGGCGATCGCGGCGGAACTGGAAGCCGGGCATCTCGGCGGCGTCATGTATCTCAAGAAGAACGTGAAAAGCCTCGGCGCGGTGCGAGAAATGAACGCGCTCTTCCGCGCCTCGTCGCCAAATCTCCCCCCCTTGATCACGCTCGACCAGGAAGGCGGCGCCGTCGAGCGACTGACAAAGGATGTGGGCTTTACCGAAATCGCCAACGCCAGGGCGATTGCCGCGCGCAACACGCCTGAAGAGGCAGAGGCGGTCTATGCCCGCATGGCCGCGGGGATTGCCGAGCTGGGTTTCTCCGTCAATTTCGGTCCGGTCGCCGATCTCGATACCAATCCCGACAACCAGGTCATTTCCCGTTTTGGCCGTGCCTATTCTGCCGACGCGGCCATTGTCACCGCCTATGACGCCGCCTTCGTGAAGGCACATCATGCCGCTGGGCTGGTGACATCGCTGAAACATTTCCCCGGCCACGGTTCGTCGACTGCTGACAGCCATGAGGGGTTCGTCGATATCACCGAGACCTGGTCCGTCGATGAGCTTGAGCCCTACCGCGCCCTGATCGCCGATGGGCTGGCAGATATGGTCATGGTGGGCCACCTCTATCACGCCGACTATGCCGAAGGGGACGGGCAGAGCCCGTCATCCCTCTCGCCGCGCTGGATCGATGGGGTTCTTCGCGACGAGTTGAAATTCGACGGCGTCGTCATCAGCGATGATCTCGAAATGGGCGCAATCCGCGATCACTTCACGCTTGAACAGACGGTCGTGAAAGCGGTGCGTGCTGGCATGGATGTGCTGCTCTTTTCCAATACGGCCTATCAGCGGCCCGGGCTCGGCCAGGAGGTTCTGGACATCCTGCTGCGCGAAGCGGCAGCCGATCCCGCCTTTGCCGCCCGTATCGAGCAAAGCTATGGGCGAATTGCCGCCCTCAAGTCCCGGATCAACTAGCCGCGCTGTTTCCCCGGCTTTCTCTGTCAGGCGGTTTTCTTGGCCGGTGAGCGAAGATAAGGTGCTCGCCAGCAACCGGAGATAAAACGGCAATGACGGATGACCGCCAGGTTCGGCAAGCCCGGGCATTGTTCCTGTCCGATGTGCATCTGGGCATGAAGCCCATCAGGACCAGGCAACTCATCGAGTTCCTGCGGTTGCACGATGCAGACACCATCTATCTTGTCGGCGATATTCTGGATGGCTGGCGCCTGGCAAAGACCTGGCGGTGGCCCGAAGAGTACAACGAGTTGGCCCAGATCCTGTTGGACAAGGCCGAATCCGGCGTCCGTATCGTCTACCTGCCCGGCAATCATGACGAATTCCTGCGCGAATATCTCGGCACATATTTCGGCAAGATCGAGCTTGTCGACCGCACGGTTCACACCTCGGCGACGGGCAAGACCTATCTTGTCATTCATGGCGATCAGTTCGACGTCGTCGTCATGAATGCCAAATGGCTCGCCCATGTCGGGGACTGGGCCTATAATTTTGCCCTGAGGGTGAACAGCGTCATCAACTGGGTTCGCCGCAAGCTCGGGCTGCAATATTGGTCGCTCAGCGCCTGGGCCAAGCAGAAGGTGAAGAACGCCGTCTCGGTCATTGGCCGCTTTGAAGAAGCGCTGGTGCATGAGGCCAAGCAGAGCGGTGTGGATGGCGTCATTTGCGGGCATATCCATTTCGCCGACATGCATGAACGGCTGGGCATCCACTACATCAATACTGGCGATTGGGTGGAGAGCTGCACCGCGGTGGTGGAAAACCAGGACGGCAATTTTGAACTGGTCAAATGGACCGAAATGGTGACCGGTGAGCCGCGGCGCATGAAAAATCGAAGCGTAGGCGACGTCTAGGGGCCGCCCAACAACATCGGCCGGCGACACGCATTTGCGCGCTTTTGAACTTGCTTGCCTCTTGCATTGTTTGTGCAACCGATGCACCAAGACGAACGGGGCGCAGCCCTTGCGCCCGGAGTCTTTTCCATGCCGCCGGCCCTTTCGCGCTTGGGTAGTCCCGAAGCGCGCACGTCAATTTATCAATTCACCGTCTATCTCCCTGGCGCTGTCGCCACTGTGTTTCTGGGCCTCTGGATCAGCCAACACGGCATTCCGGCTGACCAGATCGGGATCATCAACGCCTTGCCCATGCTGGGCTTGCTGCTGCTCAATGTGGTGGTCGGCAGGCTTGCCGATCGGGCCGATGACTGGCGAACGGCTATCATCATCATCTCGGTGGCTTCGGCGCTGGCGCCGATAGGTCTCTATTTCGTCAGCGAGTTCTGGGGGATTTTGCTGGTCTGGAGCCTGTGCTCGATCAGTAATGGCCTGGTGCCGCCCATTATCGATGCCGCCACGGTGCGGATGGCCCGGCGCAATGGCACGGATTTCGGCGCCATCAGGGTCTGGGCGACGGTCGGCTACGTCGTCGGCGTTGCGGCAATCGGCGTCGCATTGACCCAGATGGGACCCGGTTCCTTCATCACCCTTTATGTCGTCATGACTTTGGGTCGAGCGCTGCTCGGCCTTGGCCTGCCGCGGTTCCGGGCTCCATCTGCCAAGACCACACTGGCCGAGCCGAATTTGCAGGCCGTGACCGGCACGCGCCTGCGGGATTCGCTGCAGCTTTGGTTTGTGCTGCCGCTTGTCGCCTTTGCGCTGGTCAATTCCAGCAATGCGCTGATTGGTGGCTTTGCCGCGCTGCTTTGGCATGAAAGCGGCATCGCCGACTATTACATCGGGCCATTGCTGGCTGCGGCGGCGGCGGCCGAAGCGTTGGCCATGTTCCTGTGGCGACGGTTCGGTGGGCGTTTTACCGCCCGAAACATGATCCTTGCCGCGGCCATAGCGGGGCTAATCCGCTTCACCGTCATGGCGTTCAATCCTCCGGTCGAGCTTTTGTTCTTCGTCCAGACCCTGCACGCTTTCAGCTTCGGCATCGGCTATCTGGGGGTGGTCCATTTCATCGCCAACTGGACCAACGAAGCCAATGCTGCCGAGGCGCAGGGCTTTGCCAACATGCTGCAGCAGGGTGCGTCCATGTTCGCACTGGTGGCCTTCGGCTTCCTTGTCGAGCTGTTCGGGGCAGGGGCCTTCTTCTACTCCACCCTCACCAGCAGCATCGCGATTGTTTGTGTGCTGCTCTCGTTGAAGCTGCGGCCCCCAAAGGATGCAGTGCTTCCCCGCTGACAGGGGACGGGGGACGGCGCGATCCCCGTCTCAGCCTGTTCCCAGCGACGCCTCCGGCCATAAAAAAAAGCCCCGGTCTCTACCGGGGCTTTTTCGTTCGTTCCGTTGGCTAGGCTTAGCTGAGCCGGCCGCTTGCATGGGCGAGAGTGGTGTAGACCTTGCCGCGATCCGACAGCAGATATTCGCGGGTCTCGGCGGCAGGACGCGGGCCGGCAGCGGCGCGCTTCAGCAATTGCTCGAAGTCGCTCATATAGGCCTGTGCCGTCCGCATGAAGTCGGCGTCGCGCTGCAGGCGCTTGCGAACTTCGTCATACGTACCCTGGCCAGTCAGCGTGTAGATGCGGCGCGAAAACACGTTGGACTCGCCGGCCTGGTAGCGGCCCCAGGCCTCGGCGAGGGCACCGTCGTCGATGGCACGGGCAATTTCCTCGGTCAGGGTCGAGAGGCCCTGGGGTGCCTGGGCGCCGGCCTGCTTGGCCGAAGCATTGCGCAGCACGTCGCGGAGCCATCCACCTTCACCGGCCTGCGCCTGAGCTTCTGCCCGTGGAGCAGGTGCGGCCTGGGGGGCAGCAGGGGCGGGGGCAGGCGCTGGTGCCTGTGCCGGAGCTTGGGCCACAGCGGCCGGCTGCTCGGCAGGGCGTGCACGGATCGGGTCGACGAGCGGCTGGGCCGCCTGTGCCGGTTCGGGCTGACGCGGTGCCGGGTCGGGCTGGCGCAGGGCCGCACGCGAGCTGGCGCGACGATCGGTGACGTCGTGGGTTGCCGGCTGGTTGCGGACGATGGCGTTGAGTTCGGAGAGTGCCTCGATCTGCTCGGCAACGACACGGCGCATGGCCGCGGCGCTGGCGCGGGTTTCTTCCGGCAGCTCGTTGACGCCACGAGCCAGTTCGGCGCGCGTGGCTTCCAGTTCGCCGCCAACTTCGCGGGCCGTTTCGCGCATGGCGCGGGCGGTCTCGCCGAAGCGATGGGTGGCGTCTTCGATGGCCTGCTGCATTTCTGCGATCAGGCGGCGCTGAGCATCCTGGAGCGCAGCATTGGTGCGGCGGCTTTCGCCATCCGCGGTTTCGCGGAAATCGCCAAGGCGACCGGTGACTTCCTCTGTGGTTTCGTCCAGCGCCTTGCGAACGATGTCGGTCGACTGGTCGACCGCCTGGCGCAATTGGCCGGTGTTCGAGGCGATGGCGCCGCGCACGGACTGGGTCGAGTCGGCGATCGTGTCGGCCAGCGTGCTGGTCGTGGTCGTGAGCACGTCGGTAACACTGCCGGCGGTCGAGGAGAGGAGGTCGCTGACCTTGTTGGCGTTCTCTTCCAGGGCAGCATTGACCTGATTGGCCTGGCCGGCGAGAGCCGAGCGGACCGCGGTCGAGGTCTGGCTGAGAGCGGCGGCAGCGGCTTCGGCAGCGCGCTGGACAGCGCCATCGACCTGTGCGGCGTTGTTGCCCAGGGTCTGGGTGAAACGCTCATTGGTCGAGTAGAGCGCATCATTGACGCTGGTGGTTGCCGTTTCGAGCGCCTGGGTGATGGCCTGGGTGCTCTGGCCGAGTGTGTCGGTGACCTGGAAGCTGGTCGCCTGCAGGGCCTCATCCATGGCCCGGCGTGCGCTGATGAGGCGACGCTCGGTTTCCTGGACGGTATCGGCGATCGACTGGGCGAACATGCGCATGCGGCCGTCGATGTCGTCGGCGCGCGAGGCAAAGCTCTCGGCGAGGGCTTCCATGGCGCCGCGACGCTCCTCGAGGGTTTCGAGGGCGGAGCCGCTGGTCGATTCGAGAGCCCGCGAGGCCTGGTTCATGCTCACCACTTCGACGTCGAGACGGCCGAGGATGGAGGCAAATTCGTCGACCATGGAGCGGATGGTCTGCTGCAGGGCGCCGACATGCTGGCCGACGAGGATGCCGGCTTCCTCGGTCTGGCCCATGGCTTCGCGCATCGTGCCGGCATAATTGGCGGTCTGCTGGGCGATGCTGGTTTCGAGCGTTGCCAGATTGGTGGTCGAGGCGTCGAGCACGTGCTGCAGCATCAAATTGGAATCGTTGAGCTTGCTGAGCGCGGTCGTGACGTCGTTGAGAATGCGGGACGTCGAGGTCGCCATGACCTCTTCGGCCTCGCGTGCGTTCTCAGAGAGGGCATCGCGCAGGATATTGCCATGGCCGCGCAGGGCGTTCTGCAGTTCGGCGGAGCGTTCATTGACCAGCGCCGCGAAGGCGGCGGTATGGTTGGAAACCGAGCGATTGACCTCGCCCAGGCGCTCTTCGATCGAGGTCACGCTGTCGACTGCCTTAACCGTCACGATCTCGTCGATATTGTGCGCGGCCATGCGGAACTGGTCGAGGGCGGAGCGCACCGCGATGTCCATGCGGGTGGCGGTGTTCTCGACATCGGCAGCGATCGTGTGCGTCGCGGCGGTGATGCGCGTCGCGATCGTCTCCTCGATGCGGTCGGCCCCGGCTTCGAGATCGGCCATGGACTGGGTGATCGAGGTATTGATCGAGGAGTTGAGCGAAGCCAGACGCTCGGCCGTGATGTCGGCCCGCGCCGTGATGGCCTCGGGCAGGGTGCCAAGACGCTGGTCGACAAGGTCGATCATGGACTGGCGCGCGGCATTGACGCCGGCTTCGACGATGTCGGTGGCCTTGCGCACATTCTCGTGGAAATTGACGCTGGCGGCATCCATGCGGCTCGTCACATTGCGTTCGCTCTCGTCCACGCGGGCGAGGGCGGTGTCGATACCGGCAGTGAGCGCACCGCTGATTTCGTTGACGCGACCCGAGACCGTCGAAGACATGTCTTCAAGACGGGTGGTCATGGTCTCGGTGGCGGTGCGCAGCGAGGCGTCGATGGATTGGCGGGCGACGACACTGTGCTGGTCGAGCGTCTGGGCCATTTCTGCGGTGTGCAGGCCGATCGTCTCGCCCATGGAGTTGGTGTGGTTGGTCAGCGTGTCGGACAGGGCCTGCGTGCGGGCGGCAAGGGCACTGCTCAATTGGTGCGTGCGCGTGCCGACCGTGGTTGCCAGCTCCTGGGTGCGGCTGTCGATGGCTTCGGCGAACTCGGTTGCGCGGTTTTCGAGCGCGCTGTTGAGAGCGGCTGTCCGGCTGTCGAGCGTTGCGGTGATGTCAGCCGAATGGCTGCCGAGCGTTGAATCCAGTTCGGCGGTCCGGGTGGCCAGATTGGTGTTCAGCTCCTGCGCATGCGCATCGAGGGCTTCGGTCATCAGCGTTGTGCGGGCGCTGACGTCTTCCACGAGCTGGGTGGCGCGATAATCGATGGCGCTGGTCAGGCGGCCACGGCCTTCCTCGAGCTTTGCGCCCAGGGCGAGGGTGCGGCTGTCCAGTTCTTCGGCGAGGCGATCGACGCGGGCATCGATGGTATTGCCAAGCGCCTGGGTGCGAACGTCGATGCTGGCCGAAAAGATGTCGGCGCGTGCATCAAGTCCGGAGGTCAGCGCATTGGTGCGCTCATCGAGGCCTTCGGTGAGGGCGGATGTCCGCTCGTCAAGGCCAGCCGTCAGCGCGGCAGCGCGCTCATCGAGACCAGCATTGAGGGCATTGGTGCGCTCATCAATGCCTGCCTTGAGTGCGGCACTGCGCATGTCCAGACTTGCCCTGAGGGCGAGGGTGCGCTCATCGAGACCGGCATTGAGGGTGCTGGTGCGCTCGTCGATCCCTGTGGTCAGGGCGTTGGCGCGTTCATCCAGGCCGGCAGTGAGGGCAGATGCGCGCTGGTCGAGGCCGGCGTTGAACGCCGCTGTGCGGGCATACAGCCCCGATGTCAGCGCGGCGGTCCGCTCATCCAGACCAGTCGTGAGCGCGGTCGTCTGCTCGTCAAGACCGGTAGTGAACGCGGCTGCGCGTTCTTCGAGGAGCGAAGCACGTTCTTCGAGGCCCGCCGTCAGGGCGGCAGTGCGCTCGTCGAGACCTGTGGTCAAAGCCGCGGACTTCTCCTCGATGATCGTGTGAAGAGCATTGGCGCGCAGGGTGATGCCCGAGGTCAGAGCGCCTGTGCGGGCGTCGATGCCGCTGGTCAGCGCATGGGCCTGCTCGGCGATGTCGCTGGTGAGGGCAGCGCTGCGGGCCGCAAGCGCTTCGTTGAGCGCGGTGGCCTTCTCGTCCAGGGCGCCGGTCAGGGCGCTGGTGCGCTCGTCCATGGTGTGGCCGAGAACTTCGGTGCGGATGTCGAGGGCGCTGGCAAGGGCCTCGGTCCGGATATCGAGGCCGCTGGTCAGTTCGTCGGTACGCTGATCGAGGCGCGAAGTCAGCAGATTGGTGCGTTCGTCGAGCTGGCTGGTGAGGGCGCCGGTACGGCTTTCGAGCTCCAGCGACAGGGCGTTCGAGCGCTCGGACAGCGTGTCCGCGAGATCCCGGGTCCGGCCGGTAATGGCCTGCTCGAAACCCTGCGTGCTGATGGTGAGGGTCTCGCCCAGCTGCTGGGCCTGCTGGCGAATGGCTTCGCCCATTTCGTGACCGCGACCGCTCAGGGTTGTTTCGAGGGCCTCAGCGCCAGACGCGATTGCGCCGGCAATGTCGCTTGTCCGGGTGGTGAGGATATCGTCGATGCGGCCGGTGCGGCTGTCGATCGTCTCGCTCAGGGCGGCGGTGTAGGTGTCGAGCGTGCTCGAGATTTCCTGGGCACTGCTGATCAGGCTTTCGGCAATGGCCTTGGTCTTGGCGCCGATGACCTCGTTCATCTCGCGGGTGCGCTCGGTGACGACGTCGTTGAAGCGGCCGGATTCCTTGTCGAGCGCCATTTCAAGAACATTGGCGCGGGTCGCAAAGCTGCTGCCATGCTCGTCGAGGCGGGACAGCAGGCGGTCGCCCTTGTCGCCGATGACATTGTCGAGCGCGTGCAGGCGATCATCGAGAACGCCGGTGATTTCGTTCAGGCGGGCGTCGAAGAGACCAAGCGAATCCTGGCCGGCCGAGGACAGCGTGATGCGCGCGCGTTCGGACGTATCGTCCAGTGCGCCATTGATTTCGATCAGCGCGGACTGGAGGCGGCTTTCCATGGCGTTGAGCTGGATGGAGACGGATTCGTCGAGCTGGCGCGACAGCGCGGACAGCAGGCTCTCGGCCTCGTGCGAGCGGCCGGAGATGTCTTCGGAAACGCGTTGGCCAATCTGTTCGAGGGCCGCGCTGACAAGATCGCCGCGTTCACGCAGCTGATCGACCAGCTTGGTGCCGCCGATGGCCAGCAGATTTGCAAGGGCGTCGGTCTGGTCCTGATAGGCGGAGGTAAAGGACGCGGTGTGCGATTCCAACGTGCCGCCGATCGTACTGGCGCGGCTGTCGAGTGCTTCGATCAGCGCCTGGATTTGCCCTTCGACCACGGCTGCCATCTCGGCGGAGCGGGATTCGATATTGACGCTGAGGGAGTTGGACTGGTCTTCCAGCGTCCGCTGAACGCGAGAAGCGCTGTCATCCAGCGCCGAGAGGAAGTCGGTGGTGCGGTTGTCGACCAGCTGGGCGAAGTCGGTCGATCGCTCGGAGAATGTCGTGTTCAGGACATTGCCCGTGGTCTCGAGCGCACGGGTGAGATTGCCGCCGCTTTCGACGATGGTGCCGGCGATGCGCTGGCTGATCATGTCGAGGTCGAAGACGAGGCCGGTGTGGCTCTCAGTGATGGCTTCGCGGACACGCTCGGTATTGGTGAGGACGCTTTCACGCTGGCTGGCCAGTTCGGCGATCAGCGCGCGCATGCGCGATTCATTGTCCGAATAGGTGCGCTCGAGGGCCGTGACCTCGTTGTGGATCATCACTTCGAGTTCGCCGGCGCGGGTGAGGGCGCGTTCGAGCCCGTCGCCCAGGGCGTTTACTTCGCGGCGCACGGCCTGGCCCACGGAAGCGACCTTGTCGGCAGCGGTCACTTCGGGTTCGGCGAGGCGGATGGCGGCCTGGGTGATGGAGGATGCGGCATTGCGCAAATCCTGGGCGCGGCGAATGAGCGTCGCCACGGCGAAGAAGCCGAGAACCGGCAGCACGATGATGGCGAGGATGGCAATGAATTCGATGGTGCCGGCGAATTGTCCGAAATTGGCCATTTCCGGACCGTAGCGCAGCACGGCAACGGTTACGCCTGCGGTGACCCAGAGTGCGGAGAGGACAATGGCAAGCCAGGTCGGCGTCGAGGACGACCGGTTCTGAAGGCCGTAGAGCAAGCGCGACGTAGAGGCGCGATCGTCATTGGCAACGGCGCCGGCCTGCTGGGCGATCTTGTCGGCCGTGCGCAGCCGTTCGGACTTGCTGGGCTCGCTTGGCTTGCGCTCCGACTGGCGGTTGGCGGGATCGAGGCTGAACACCGATTCCTTGAGGGCGTCTTCCACTGCTGAAAACGCCAGCGCGGCAGGATCGTTCTGGGGCGTCGGGTTCTTGGCCATACTCTCTACAACTCTCGCGTCGGCACTACAGCGACATGGCGGACTGAAGGAGCAGTCTTTAACCCCGGTCCCCTTTCGGAGCACGTGGTCAAACCGGAACAATTCGATGCAAATGCCCCGCACCGTTCCGAACCTTCGCCGCCGCGCGCTGGCTCATCGTTCACTATTACATTCAATTTGATGCAAACCGAACTTTTTCCTAGCGAAAGGTTAATTTTCGCGTGGAAACGGGCGGAGAGGAACGGCAAACAAAGGCAAAGATGTGGCTTAAGAAGCTGTTCATGGGTGCAATCTAGGCTGGGTGGCGCGAGGCGGTCCAATTGTCTGCCGGCTTCGCATTGGCGAGGAGTTGGACCATGGCGCGTAACACAGCTGCTGCAAAGCCGGAGGCGGCCCCGCAGGTCCGCTCGCGCACGATGCGCCCGATCGATCTCGTACACCTGGCCAAGCAATGTCTTGGTGATGAAGGGCTGGAGCTGGAAATCCTGCGGCTCTTCGATACCACCATCGCCACTTATTATGCGCGGCTGCGTGCCGCGGCCACGCCCGAGCAGATCGCGATGAACCTTCACGCCATCAAGGGAGCCGCCTCGGGGGTTGGCGCCTGGACAATCGCCGACATGGCGGTTGCACTCGAAGCGGATATTCGCGGCGGACAGCCAATGGTGGCGGAGCGCGTCGACGATCTGGGTCTTGCTGTCGAAGATGTGCGCGGCTACATCGCCCGCCTGCTGGTCGGCGCGCCCGAATAAGGCGATCACGCGGCTGGTGTTTGACCGCGCTTGCGGCTTCTTTTATAGAGCCCGCACAGTTTAGTCGTTCGCGCCGGCCCTGGTCTGGCGCCCACGAGGCCCGGTCGCTTCCATGTCCCTATCGCCTTCCGTCGCCGAGGCCTCCCCTCGTGCCGCCCTTGAACCTTTCCGCACCCGCCGTACCTTTGCGATCATTTCGCATCCGGACGCCGGCAAGACCACGCTGACCGAGCGCCTGTTGGCGGCGGCCGGCGCGATCCAGTCTGCCGGCGCCGTGCGCGGCAAGGCCGGGCAGCGTTCGACGCGCTCGGACTGGATGGAGATGGAGCAGCAGCGCGGCATTTCCATCACTTCGTCGGTGATGACCTTCGACTATGACGGGCTGACGCTCAATCTGCTCGATACGCCGGGCCACTCGGACTTTTCCGAGGACACCTACCGCACCCTCACGGCTGTCGATGCGGCCATCATGGTCATCGACGCCGCCAAGGGTATCGAAGCCCAGACGCAAAAACTCTTTGAAGTGTGCCGCCTCCGCGACATCCCGATCATCACCTTCATCAACAAGGTGGACCGCGAGGGTATCGCGCCGCTCGATCTCATCGACGAAATCCAGAGCAAGCTCGCTCTCGATCTGACGCCGATACTCTGGCCGATCGGCATGGGTGTCGATTTCTTCGGCTATATCGATTTGCTGGAGAAGCGTGTCGTCAACCCGCAGGGCAAGCCGATCGCCGAATATGAGCAGCTCGAAGATTTGCTCGACGTATCGGCATTGGCGGACAACCCCGTGTTCATGACGGCGATCGAGACGCTGGAAATGGCACAGGCCATGCTGCCCAAGTTCGATCTCGAAACCTTCCATGCCGGCCATTTGAGCCCGGTCCTGTTCGGTTCGGCGCTGCGGGGCATCTCGGTGGCCGAACTCCTGCGCACATTGGGCGAGTGGGGTCCCGAGCCGCGGCCGCAGCCGGCATTGCCGGCCCCGATCCCGCCCTCGGACAAGAAGGTCACCGGTTTCGTATTCAAGGTGCAGGCGAACATGGACGCCAACCACCGCGACCGCATCGCCTTCGTGCGCCTTTGCTCGGGCACCTTCACCCGCGGCATGCGCCTCAAGAATGTGCGCTCGGGCAAGGACATGGCCGTGTCCAACCCGATGTTCTTTTTCGGCAATAACCGCGAGCTGGCAGAAGAGGCCGTGGCCGGCGATATTGTGGGTATCCCCAATCACGGTACGCTCTCGGTCGGCGACACGCTGACCGAAGGCGCCAATATCAATGTGACGGGTATTCCGAACTTCGCGCCGGAAATCATCCGCCGCGTGCGCCTGACCGATCACATGAAGACCAAGCAGATGGCCAAGGCCCTCTCGGATCTGGCCGAGGAGGGTGTAACCCAGGTCTTCCGCCGCATGGTCGGTGCGGACTGGATCGTGGGCGTGGTCGGCCAGCTACAGCTCGAAGTGCTCGCCAGTCGCGTGGGCAAGGAATATGGCGTGCCGATCACTTTCGAGCCCATGGGGTTCGAAGTGGCGCGTTGGGTCGAAAGCGACGATCCGGCCGAACTCAACCGCTTCATCACCGCCCAGAAGGTCAATATGGCCGAGGATCGCTCGGGCGCGCCGGTATTTCTCGCGCAGAACGCCTGGTGGGCCGATCGCGCCAAGCAGGATTGGCCCAAGATCCGCTTCCTCACCACCAAGGAACGGCATTGAGCGCCCCCGACCGCATCGCCGAGTTCCTCGAGGCCGTCTCCGCGTCCTTCGCGGACGGCTCTTTGCTGAAACTCAAATGCGGCGGCTACAACGGTCCGGAAGCCGAACTCAAATCGTTCGAGGCGCGAAAAGTCTCGATCAAGGCCGGCGAGCGCCTAAGCTTTGTGTTTCGCTACAAGACGCGCGACATCACCAAGAATTTCTCCATCGAGGAGGCGCGCGCCTTTCTGGGTGAGGCCCTCGGAACGATCTGGCGCAGCGCGCAGCTTGAGACGACAAATTTCGACATCAAGTTCGAGATCCAGGGCGACAAAATCCATTTCAAACGCCGGGCCGTGAGCGGCCGCGAGGCCGCGACGGCGAGCCACGACCGCACCAAGAACCGCCCCCTGACTGAAACCGACAAACCGTGGCTGCACGCCCTCGGCATCACCGGCAAGGACGGCGCCGTGCGCGCCGATGCGCAGGATAAATTCCGCCAGATCAACAAGATGGTTGAAATCTTTGCGCCCCTGATTCAGGGCCTTAAAGCAGAGAATCCGCGCATTCTCGATATGGGCGCGGGCAAGGGCTATCTCGATTTCGCGCTCTACGACTATCTCTCGGGCCAGGGCAAGAGCGCGGAGATCATCGGTGTCGAGCTGCGGCCCCAATTGGTCAGCGACGGCAACGCGACTGCCAAGGCGTCTGGCTTTGCCGGGTTGCGGTTCGAAGCCGGAAGCATTCTCGACTATGACGCCAGCGGCGCTGACGCGGTCATTGCGCTCCATGCCTGCGACACGGCGACGGACGATGCCATTTTCCAGGGCATCAGGGCAGGGGCCGATCTCATCGCCGTGGCGCCCTGCTGCCACAAGCAGATCCGCCGCGAGATTGAGCGCGGACAGAGCGACGACCGCCTCGAGTTCCTCCTTCGCCACGGCACTTTCCTCGAAAAGCAGTCCGAGATGGTGACCGATGGTCTGCGCTCGCTGCTGCTCGAGGCCAGTGGCTATCGCACCAAGGTGTTCGAGTTCGTGTCCGATGCCCACACGCCCAAGAACAATCTGATCGTCGCGCAAAAGGGCAAGGCGCCCTCGCGTGAAGCGACACTGTCACGCATTGCCGAAGTGAAGGCGATGTTTGGTATAAGCCGGCACTACCTCGAAGGCCTGCTCGGCCTTTCCTGAGCCGCTCCGAGCCCCTATATGGCTTGAGAACAGCAAGATCCTGAGACCCATGACCAAAATCACTTTTGTTACCGCCAATGGCGAGCGCATCGAGACGGAAGCTGAAAACGGCGCGACCGTCATGGAAACTGCCATCATGAATGCCGTTCCCGGCATCGTTGCCGAGTGCGGCGGCGCCTGCACCTGCGCGACGTGCCATGTCTATGTCGACGATGCCTGGCGCGAGACAGTCGGCGGCCCGTCCTCGATGGAAGAGGACATGCTCGACTTTGCCTTCGACGTCCGCGACGAGAGCCGTCTCTCGTGCCAGATCAAGGTGCGCGACACTCTTGACGGGCTCGTCGTCCACGTGCCGACCCGCCAGGGCTGAGCCCCTTTTAAAGCAAAATTTTCTCTCGATGGGCCGGTCGAGGATTCATTTGGCGGCGCACCGGGTCTGGTGCGCCGCCCATTCCAATCCCTGTCGTGGCAGAGAAATATAAAAGCTATTGAATTTCAAAGTCTTGTGGCGAGGAGTGCGTTTGGATTAGTTTCCAGCATCTTTCGAACAGGATCATGATGGGCAGTCTCAACACATTTCCGTTGAGTTTTAAGGTCAAGGGCAAGCGCATAATCATCGTCGGCGGTGACGATGAGGCCCTCAACAAGGTCAGGTTGGTTTCTAAGACTACTGCTTCGATAGAGATTTACTCCCAGCACATCGAAGCTGACTTCTCCCAGTTTCCTGCCAGCATTTTCGAGCGCGCCATCACCGCTGCCGACATCTTTGGCGCAGCTTTGGTCTTCGTTGCCGAAGAGAGTGCCGACGCAGAGCTGGCCAAGGCCGAAGCGCGGCGCCGCGGCATTCCGCTCAATGTCGTCGACGTCCCCGCCGAGTGCGATTTCTACACCCCGTCCATTGTCGATCGCGCGCCGCTGACCGTCGCCATCTCCACCGAAGGCGATGCCCCGGTGCTGGCGCGGCTGGTACGGGCGCAGATCGAAGCCTTGCTGTCTCCGGGCATCGGCAAAATCGCGAGTCTCGCCGGTGGGTTACGCCACAAGGTTGAGAGCCTGATTCAGGACGGTGCAGCCCGTCGTCGCTTCTACGAGGACCTCGTCACCTCGCCCGCCATCGAGCGCGCCAGACTTGCCGGCGAAGGCAATGCAGAGGCCGAAAAGCTTCTGGCCGCCCATGCGGCTGGGGGCAGGGGCGCGGGCGTCGTCTGGCTGATTGGCGCGGGCCCGGGCTCCGAAGACCTCCTCACCCTGCGTGCCCAGCGCCTGCTGCAGCAGGCAGACGTCATCGTTCACGATCAGCTTGTCCCTGCCGCCGTCGTCGAGATGGGCCGCCGCGACGCAGAGCAGATTTCCGTCGGCAAGGCCAAGGGGCACCATTCCTTCAGCCAGGCCCAGATCAACACGCTGCTCGTGCGCCTTGCCGGCGAAGGCAAGAAAGTCGCCCGGCTAAAATCCGGCGATCCGATGATCTTCGGTCGGGCCGGCGAAGAGATCGCTGCACTGCGCAAGGCAGGCTTTGCCTACGAGATCGTGCCGGGCGTCAGCGCTGCTCTGGCCGCCGCCTCCGACACGGCTACGCCGGTCACCCTCCGAAAAGTCTCGAGCGGTTTTGTCATGGCAACGGCCCATGGCGCCGACGACGGCGATCTCGCCCATTGGGCGGCGCTGGCGCAGTCCGGGCTGACGCTGGCGCTCTACATGGGCAAGTCCATCGCGGCCGAGACCGCCGGCCGCCTCATCGCCCATGGTGCGGAAGCCGATCTTCCGATTGGCATCGTGGTCAATGCGGGGCGTGCCGACAGCCGCAATTATTCCGGCACGCTTGGCGCTGTGGCGCAGGGTGTCGTCGATTTTCCCGATGGTCCGGCGGTGATCCTCATCGGCCGTGCGATCGCGTCGGGTGACTGGTCCGCGACAGCGGCCGCCGCCCAAAATAGTTTCAAGGTAGCGTGACATATGGAAATCCTGACCGGTAACGAATTGGTTTCGGGCGCTGCGGTCTATCTCCGCGCCGATGGCGTCTGGGGCGAGGAGCTGCAGGCTTCCCGCCTCTTCGACAAGGACCAGACCGCCGAGCGCGACGCCGCCATTGCCGCCACCAAGGCGACGGGCCGCATCGTCAGTCTAGAAATCGAAGAAATCGACCAGGTCGACGGGGTGATCGTGCCCCGCCGCCTGCGCGAACGCATCCGGGCTGCGGGCCCCACCGCACCCCTCACTCTCAACGGGCAGGCTTACGACCGCCAGCATCTGGATCAGGACGGTCATGTATCGATATGACGAATTCGACGCGGCCTTTGTCATGGGCCGCACCGCGCAGTTTGCCGATCAGGTAAAGCGCCGCCTCTCTGGCGAACTCAGCGAGGACCAGTTCCGGCCGCTGCGGCTGATGAACGGGCTCTATCTGCAGCTGCACGCCTATATGCTGCGCATCGCCGTGCCCTATGGCACGATGAACTCGCGCCAGATGCGCAAGCTGGCCTACATCGCGCGCACCTATGACCGCGGCTATGGCCACTTCACCACGCGGCAGAACATCCAGTTCAACTGGCCCAAGCTCAAGGACATTCCTGCGATCCTCGAGGAACTGGCATCGGTCGAGATGCACGCCATCCAGACCTCGGGCAATTGCATCCGCAATGTCACGACGGACCAGTTCGCCGGTGCCGCCGCCGACGAGATCATCGATCCGCGTCCAATCGCCGAAATCCTGCGCCAGTGGTCGAGCCTCCACCCGGAGTTCTCCTACCTGCCGCGCAAATTCAAGATCGCCATCACAGGCTCGCCCAATGACCGCGCCGCCATTCGCTTCCACGATATCGGCCTCCAGGCCGCTGTGAACGGGGCAGGCGAGATCGGCTGGGAAGTCTGGGTTGGCGGTGGCCTTGGCCGCACGCCGATGATCGCCAAGCTGATCAATGCCTTCGTGCCCAACGAGCATCTGCTCGCCTATCTCGAAAGCATCATGCGGGTCTACAACCGCTATGGTCGCCGGGATAACAAGTACAAGGCGCGCATCAAGATTCTCGTCCATGAAGAGGGTCTTGAAAGCATCAAGGGGCAGGTGGAAGCCGAGTTTGCCGAAGTGCGCGGTGGCGTTCTGACCCTGCCGCAGGAAGAACTCGACCGGATCACCGCCTATTTCGCGCCACCCGATTTCGCCGACCGCTCCGGCGACAAAATCGACGTGGCCTATCAGTCGATCATCGACCCCGCCTATGGCCGGTGGCTCGATAATAATCTCCATCCGCACCGCGTGACCGGCTACGCATCGGTTACGGTTTCACTCAAGCCCATCGGCGGTGCACCGGGCGACGCCACCGACGTCCAGATGGACGTGGTTGCGGACCTCGCGGAAAAATACTCCCACGACGAGCTGCGCGTCACCCACGAGCAGAACCTCGTTCTGCCGCATGTCGCCATCGCCGATCTGCGGGCGGTGTATGACGTTCTGGTTGCCAATGGCTTGGCCGAGGGCAACAACAATCTCATCACCGACATGATCTGCTGCCCAGGTCTGGACTTCTGCGCTCTGGCCAATGCCCGCTCGATCCCGATCGCGCAGGAAATCTCCAAGGCCTTTGCCGCGCCCGAACGGCAGAAGGAAATCGGCGATCTCAAGATCAAGATTTCCGGCTGCATCAATGCCTGCGGCCACCACCATGTCGGCCATATCGGCATTCTGGGCGTCGAGAAGAAGGGCGGCGAGCTCTATCAGATCACGCTCGGCGGAGACGCCACCGAGAACGCTGCCGTGGGCAAGATCATCGGCCCCGGCTTCGAGGCTGAGCGCGTACCTGCCGCGATCGAAAAGCTCGTTGATTTCTACATCGCCAATCGGACGAGTGCCGAAGAACCCTTCCTCGCCGCCTATCGCCGCCTCGGCGAAGCCCCGTTCAAGGAGGCACTGTATGGTGCAGCCTGATGCCTCTTTCACCTCTCCCCTGAGGGGAGAGGTCGACGCTCTTGCGTCGGGTGAGGGGTTCAGCGCTGTCCTGTGCGCGGTGCTCTTCCCCGACACCGAACCCCTCACCCCGACCCTCTCCCTTCAGGGGCGAGGGGGCGATAGATTCGCTCGTTCCGCTCCTCTTTGGGAGACTCTCCATGGCCTTGCCTAAACTCGCCCCCGTGCCGGTGGCCAATGACAAGCTCCGTGCGCTTGGCATCCTGGCGCTCAACGGCATGTTCGACGAAATGGACGCTGTCGGCGTGCTGCGCTATGCGGTGGCCGAAGTCTTGCCGGGCGATCTGGCCATCGTGTCGTCCTTCGGCGCTGACTCGGCGGTGCTGCTGCACATGGTCGCCCAGGTCGATCCGTCCATGCCGGTCTATTTCCTCGAGACGGGCAAGCATTTCGCCGAGACGCTGGACTATGTCGAGACGCTGAAAAAGCAGTTCGGCCTCATCAATGTCCACGGCATCCATCCCGATCCGGCCGATATCAAGCGCTTCGATCCGCATGGCGATCTGTGGGAAACGGATCCCGACAGCTGCTGCCATATCCGCAAGACCGAGCCGCTGGAGCCGATCACCGAGCAATATGGTGGCTGGGTGACGGGCCGGAAGCGCTACCAGACCAAGGAGCGCGGCGTGCTGCCGCATTTCGAATTGACCAGCGATGATCGCATCAAGGTCAATCCGCTGGCCTATTTCTCCGATGCCGACGTCGTCGAATATCGGCAGAAGCACAACTTGCCCGAGCACCCGCTCTATGCCAAAGGCTACAAGTCCATTGGCTGCGCCCCCTGCACCTCGATCGTTGCCGAGGGCGAGGATCCGCGCGCCGGACGGTGGCGCGGCCTCAACAAGAAGGAATGCGGCATCCATTATGATTTCAGTGGAGCGATCGCCAATCCGATGACTGCCGCAAACCGCCATACGCTGTGGAAAGATGGCGCCTTCATCGCCGATCCATTCAAGGATTGGGAAGAGGGCACCAACCCGTCGGAAGCGCGCTACGTGCACGTGCCCCTGGCCGTGTTCCTTGCCAATCACGCCGAATTCCTCGCCAATCCCCACCCGCTGGGGCTTGTTGTCGCGCCGGGCGAGAAGATCGAGGACGCTGCCGACGACCTCTCCCGCTTTGTCTCGATCGCCATCAAATTCCCGGCCTTCAGTGATGGCAGAGGTTATTCGACGGCGCGCCTGCTCGCTGAACGGCTGAAATATGCCGGAGAAATCAGGGCTGTAGGCGATGTCCTTCAGGATCAGATTCCGCTGATGCGGCGCTGCGGCATCAATGCGCTGGTGGTCACCCACGAGCCCACGCGGCAGGCATTGATCGAAAACCGATTGCCAGAAGTGGCCGTATTCTATCAGCCGGTTGGCGTGACGGAAATTCCGTTGGGGACCCGCCCCTTCCTTCGTCGTGTTTCCTAGGCTAAGTGGATAGCACACATCATATTAGTGCCGTGATATCCCGCGTCCGCGGGAACACGCGGTTTCCCTAAACACATATTCCCCTTCTCGCGGGAATGATGCCGGGGCAGTCAGGGCGCCTCGGTTAGCTTGGACATGTAGAAATGAGCACCGAGATCACTACCGACGTCGTCGTTATTGGCGCGGGCCCCTGCGGGCTGTTCGCCGCATTCGAACTCGGGCTGCTCGATCTCAAATGCCACTTCATCGATATTCTCGATCGTCCGGGCGGCCAGTGCGCCGAGCTCTATCCGGAAAAGCCGATCTATGACATTCCGGGCTTCCCGATCGTGACCGGGCAGCAGCTGACCGACAATCTCATGGCGCAGATCGCGCCCTTTGCGCCCGAATTTCACTATTCGCGCATGGTCAATACCATCGAGAAGCTGGAAGACGGCTCGTTCCGCCTCGAGACCGATGCGGATGAGATTTTCTACGCCAAGGTCGTAGTGATCGCCGCCGGTGGCGGTTCGTTCCAGCCCAAGCGCCCACCAGTGGCCGATATCGAACCCTATGAAAACAAGTCGGTGTTCTACGCCGTCCGCAAGATCGAAGACTTCCGCGGGCAGGATGTCGTCATCGTCGGCGGCGGCGATTCCGCGCTCGACTGGACGCTGAACCTCCAGCCGATCGTGCGCACGCTGACGCTGGTCCATCGCCGCGACGCCTTCAAGGCGGCTCCGGCTTCGGTGAACAAGATGAAGGAGTTGGTGGCCGAAGGTAAGGTCAATTTCCAGCTCGGCCAGATCGCCAAGCTCGACGGTGAGAACGGCCAGATCCACCACGTCCACCTCACCACCGAGGCCGGCGATCTCTCGATTCCCGCCACGCGCCTCTTGCCCTTCTTCGGTCTCACCATGAAGCTCGGCCCGGTCGCCGATTGGGGGCTCGAACTCAACGACAACACCATCGTCGTCGACACCGAAAAGTTCGAGACCTCGGTCCCCGGCATCTTTGCCATCGGCGACATCAACTATTATCCGGGCAAGCTCAAGCTGATCCTCTCCGGCTTCCATGAGGCTGCCCTCATGGCCCAGGCCGCCAAGAAGATCATCTCGCCCGATGAGCGTGTGGTGTTCCAGTACACCACCAGCTCGACCAAGCTGCAGAAGAAGCTCGGCGTCGCTTAAGGGCTGATACAATCACGGTGTCATCCCCGCGCAAGCGGGGACCTCCGTTTCCATAAAACAGGGGGTTCCCGCCTGCGCGGGAATGACCTGGCGTGTGGGGCTGTGCTGCGCTCTTGCGCGGCTGGCCCATTGGGCGTTATTCACGGCCCGCTGTTGAGGAGCGACCCATGAAAATTACCGTTACCGACCAGGCAGGCGAAGTGCACGAGCTCGAAGGGCTCGAGGGCTGGCGCGTCATGGAGGTCATTCGCGACTGGGGCCTCAACATCAAGGCCGAATGCGGCGGGGCGCTGAGCTGCGCCACCTGCCATTGCTATGTGGATAGCGACTGGCTCGACGCGGTGGGCGCCCCCAGCGACGAAGAAGAGGACATGCTCGACAGCGTCGGCGACGTGAAGCCGAACTCGCGCCTCTCCTGCCAGATACTCTGCTCGGATGCTCTCGACGGCCTCAGGCTGACCCTCGCCCCCAGCGCCGCCAAGGACTGACGCCAGCGTTGGCGATGCTTTAAGGCCTATGCGGCAGGATAGGGAAGTTTCCCTTATACTTCCGTAACATAGGTTAGTCCATGAGTGCCGTTTCGTGCCAAGGCTGCAAAGATGCGGCGCCGTTTCCGATTGCCTTCACCATGGCGTTTCATCCCATAGTGGATGTGGTCCAGGGCGAAATCTGGGGCTACGAGGCGTTGGTTCGGGGCGTGGACGGGCAGGGCGCTGGCGCGGTGCTTGCCGCCGTCACCGAAGCGAACCGCTATGTGTTCGACCAGGCCTGCCGGGTCAAGGCGATCGAACTGGCCGGCGCGCATCTGCCGGCCTCATCCACCGCTCGCCTGTCGATAAATTTCATGCCCAATGCGGTCTATGAGCCCAAGGCATGCATTCGCGCCACCCTGGCGGCAGCGGCGCGCACCCAGTTCAATCCGCAGCGCCTGATGTTCGAGTTCACCGAGAACGAGCGCATGGCGGATGTGGCTCATGTCGCCAATATCGTGGCTGAATACAAGCGCATGGGCTTCCTCACCGCGCTCGATGATTTCGGCGCCGGCTATGCCGGGCTCGGCCTGCTGGCCAAATTCCAGCCCGACCTCATCAAGATCGACATGGAATTGCTGCGCGGCATCGACACCTCCGCGGCGCGTCGGCACATCATCGGCGCCATCGTCACCATGGCGCGGGAAATGGGCGTGGTCGTGCTGGCCGAAGGCGTCGAGACGGAAGCAGAGCTGACCGCGCTCCGCCAGGCCGATATTTCGCTGTTCCAGGGCTATTATTTTGCCCGGCCCCGGGTCGAAACCTTCGACAAATTCGAAGGGCTCAGCCAGGCAGCCTGATCATTTGGCGACGTCCTGTGTCACCTTGACCAGTTCGGGAATAAAATCCCGGACGGTCGGTTGGGGGAGCGCGTCGAAGGGCAGGGGACGGACGACGCGCATGGCGGCAATGCCGACGCGAACCGTCATCAGGCCATTGACGACGCCCTCGCCCAATCGCGCGGAGAGCTTTGCCGCCAAGCCCTGGCCCACGAGCTGCTCCACGACGCCATCGGTGAGCACGAGGCCGCCTGTGACGGCCAGATGCGTCAGCACGGACCCAGCGAGCCTCCAGAACCCGAAAAAGCCTGGGCGGGCTCCGTAGAGGGCCGCAATCGCCCCCGCAAGCCGTACGCTTTCGTAGATGACGAAGGCAATGTCGATGAGAGCCCGGGGCGAGACGGCCGTCACCAGGGCCACGCGGCGCGCCGAGGCCGCCGTCAGCGATTTGGCGCGGGCGTCCAGCTGGGCCATGAGATTGCGCTCGGCGAGGGTAATGACTTCGGTCCCGTCGAAGAGATTGGGGAGGTGCCGGTTCACCTCGTCCCGGGCGCGGGCAAGATCGGCGCGGCCGGCATAGACGCCATCGAGATGGCTCACCACCGCTCCGGCCAATTTGCGGTCATTCTCGAGGCTGGCCTTGGTGGCGTCAGCCTTGAGCGCATCGAGCACGCGCAGGCGGCGCAGCGCCAGGAATTCTCGAAACACGAGCGCCGCCACGGCGACGACGAATGCGCCAAGCACACCAAGGCCGATCCAGCCGAGATATTCATTGCTGGCAAAGAGGTCCCGGATCAGCCGGTCCGCGGCAAGGCCCAGCCCGGCGGAAACGAGAATGCCACCCGTCGTCCAGGCGATCCTGCCGATCCAGCTCATACGCCGGGGTGGTGGAGTGATCAGTTGGGGATCGAGTTCGGGCTCGAACGCCGTCTCGACGATTTCTGCGCGGTCGGGCGTGAAGGCGCGGGGAGCGCGCATCGGTTCGGCGGATTGCGCGCTCGGGGTAATGGTGTGGGCAACAGGGCGCTTCATGCCATCCAGTCTCCGATGAGATAGTCGAGCGCCCGGTCGAGCCTGATATGGGGCAGGACAGGGTCGCCGGAAGCGTTGCGCTCGAGCTTTTGCGGCGGCGCGAAGCGCAAGAAATTCAGCTCGACGGGGCTGCCATCCTCGAACAATGAATCCGGCCTTGCCGGCAAGTCACCGGGAAACAAGGCAATTTCGGTCTTGCCGTCATAAGTGGTGTCGCCCAATTCCTCTCCGGCGATCGGCGTGCCGATCAGGGTTGCCAGCGTCTCGCCGCCCTCGCGGATCGTGCCCTCGCTGGTCGCCCTTATGCCGGCCATGGCGATGGATTTGGTCTCGGTTCCCGCAAAGCGGGCGCGCTTGGTTGCATCGGCAACGAGGCGATTGAGAATGGCTTCGAGCTTGTCGTGGCTCGTGTGATGGACGTGATCGGCCTTGGTGGCGGCAAAGAGTATCCGGTCGATCCGTCGCGTGAAGGGCCGCAGCAGCGGATTGGCCTCCCCCTGACGGAAGCAGGCGAGCACGGCGGTCAGCGCGGTTTCGAGATCGCTGACGGCGCCGGGACCGGCATTGAGCGCCCGCAACGTATCCACCAGCACCACCTGCCGGTCGAGCCGGGCGAAATGGTCACGGAAGAAGGGGCGGACGATCCGGTCCTTATAGGCCTCGTAGCGCTGTTCCAGCATACGATAGAGGCTGTTGCGCGGGATGTCACCAGCTGGCAGAGGCAGGGGCGCGAAGGTCAGCGCCGGCGAGCCCTCGAGGTCTCCCGGCAGCAGGAACCGACCCGGCGGCAGGGTTTCGAGTGCTCCGTGCTCGCGGCTGCGGCGGAGATAGGTGGTGAACGCCCCGGCCAGATGCTCGGCCAGAATGTCGGTGGCCTGGCCCTTCACATCGGTCTTGTCGAGTTCGCCCAGAAAATCAGCCGCTTCGGACAGATGGCTGGGCAGATTGGCGCGGGCGAGCGCGTCCTTGCTCCATTCGGCAAAGGTGAGGCCGAGCAGGGGCAGGTCGAGCAGCCATTCGCCGGGATAGTCGACGATGTCGAGATTGAGCGTTGTCGGTCCGCGCATGCCCGACCACCATTTGGCCGACTGGAATTTGAGGACGAGGCGCAATTGGGAAATGCGTCGCGTGCCCTCCGGCCACTCGGGCGGGTTGCCGGTCAGCGTCGCAAGATGCTGCTCATAGGCAAAGCGGGGAATGGTAGCGTCGGGATATTCGGCCAGCCGCGCCCCGATGAAGCGCCCCTCGGCCAGGGGCGTAAAGCCGGGCAGGCGGCCCTGGGTCAGCAGATTGTGCACCAGCGCGGTGATGAAGATGGTCTTGCCGGCCCGGCTCAGCCCCGTCACGCCGAGGCGCAGCGTGGGCGTGAACACTCCCGTGGCGCTGTCGGCAAGATTGGAGAGGGCAATGCCCAGTTCGTCGGTCAGGGTGGTCGGCGGCTGTGGCAAGGCATTGTCCCCATTCGTCCCTGCAAGGTAGGGAGCGGGGCGCGGTTTGCAAAGAGGTGTCAAGTTCATACAATTGTCGCGTCCCTGTAGTGGAGGCGTCATCCTCCCCTTCTATTCCCGCTCCGACCGGCCCTCCCGGGCCCGCTGTTGAGGAGCGATCGATGAACGACCAGACCCCCATCTTCAAGACGTCACAGCTCGAGGCCGCCGATGCCGAGCCGCGCAATCTGTCGGGCAACCCGACCATGGGCGAGCTGATCAGTGTCCGTTTCTCGCGCCGCGGTTTCCTCAAGGGCTCGCTGGCGGTTTCTGCCATTGCCGCCACGGTCAGCCCGCTGGCGCTCCTGACGGCGGGCGAAGCGAAGGCGGCGGGTGCTTCGGCCTTTTCGTTCACTGAAGTCGAGGCCGGGGTCGACGCGACCCATCACGTGGCCGAGGGCTATGACGCCGATATTCTGCTGCGCTGGGGCGACGGGCTGTTCGCCGACGCGCCAGAGTTCGACCCCGCCAACCAGACCGCTGCCGCCCAGGCCCGACAGTTCGGCTACAACAATGACTATGTCGGCTATATCCCCCTCGATGGCTCGAGCGAACATGGCCTGCTTGTGGTCAACCACGAATACACCAATCCGCACCTGA
The DNA here is from genome assembly GCF_029201545.1 of Devosia sp. FJ2-5-3. Classification (NCBI taxonomy): domain Bacteria; kingdom Pseudomonadati; phylum Pseudomonadota; class Alphaproteobacteria; order Hyphomicrobiales; family Devosiaceae; genus Devosia; species Devosia sp. FJ2-5-3. The sequence goes on from NZ_CP104007.1 coordinate 1,680,468, forward strand.
TGTTCCCGGGCCTCGTCACGCTGGCCGAGGGCACGATCACCATGAACCCGCTCAGCAAGGAGCAGGTCGATATCGAGCTCATGGCCCATGGCGGCACGATCGTCGAAATCCGCAAGGACCAGGGCAAGTGGCAGGTGGTCAGGGACGGCCAGTATAATCGCCGCATCACCGCCGAAACGGAGATGGAAGTGCGCGGTCCGGCGGCCGGGCACGACCGGCTCAAGACCAATGCGGATCCGACCGGCACCAGGGTTTTCGGCACGCTGAACAATTGTGCCGGCGGCGTCACGCCTTGGGGCACCTACATCATGGCCGAGGAGAATTTTCACGGCTATTTCGGCGGCGAATTGCCTGCCGACCATCCCGAAGCGGCCAATTACGAGCGCCTTGGCCTGCCCGAAGGGTCCTATGAATGGGCGGCCTTCTATGACCGGTTCGACGTTTCCAAGGAGCCCAACGAGCCCAACCGTTTCGGCTATATCGTCGAAGTCGACCCGATGGATCCCAACTCGGTTCCGAAAAAGCGCACGGCGCTGGGCCGTTTCAAGCATGAGGGCGCCGAGTCCATCGTCAGCAAGGATGGCCGCGTGGTCTTCTATCTCGGCGACGACGAACGCTTCGACTATGTCTACAAATTCGTGACGGCCGGGACCTTCAACCCCGACAACCGCGCCGCCAATATGGACCTGCTCGATGACGGCACGCTCTATGTCGCAAAGTTCGACGCGGATGGCTCCATGGAATGGCTGCCGCTCGTCCACGGCGAGGGACCGCTGACGGAAGCGAACGGCTTTGCCAGCCAGGCCGATATCGTCATCGAGACACGCCGCGCCGCCGATCTCCTCGGCGCCACAAAGATGGACCGCCCTGAAGACGTCGAGCCGAACGCCAGCAATGGCAAGGTCTATGTCATGCTGACCAACAATACCCGTCGCGAGGCGGATCAGGTCGATGCGGCCAACCCGACGGCCAAGAACGCCTTCGGCCATATCATCGAGATCGCCGAGCGCGATGGTGACTTTGCCGCCACGAGCGGCAGCTGGGAAATCCTGCTCAAATGCGGAGATCCCTCGATTGCCGAAGTCGGGGCAAGTTTTTCGACCGATACGACCGCCAATGGCTGGTTCGGCATGCCGGACAATTGCGCGGTCGACAGCGATGGCCGCCTCTGGGTCTCAACCGATGGCAACAACCCCTCGGCCACCGGCCGCACGGATGGTCTGTGGGCGGTGGATACGGAAGGGGAGGCACGTGCAACCTCCAAGCTCTTCTTCCGCGTGCCGGTTGGCGCTGAAATGTGCGGCCCGGTCTTTACCGATGATGGGGAGACCTTGTTCCTCGCCGTGCAGCATCCAGGCGATGGCGGCGACGATTGGGAAGGGTTCGGGCGTCCGTCCTATTACGAAGACCTCTCCACCCGCTGGCCGGATTTCGATCCCGCCATGCCGGTTCGCCCCTCCGTGGTCGTGGTGACCAGGCAGGGTGGCGGCAAGATCGCCGTCTGAGCCTTTGGCTGAAAAGCGAAGGGGCCGCTGCAGCGGCCCCTTTTTTATTGCCCGATCTCGTTCAGATCGTATGGCGTCGTCTGGTAGATCTCGTTGATCCAGTTCTGGAACAACAGATGCGCGTGGCTGCGCCAGCGATTTTCCGGCTCGACGGCGGGGTTGTCGCCCGGGAACAGATTGACCGGCAGCTTGGGGCTGAGGCCCGCCTGGACGTCGCGGTCATATTCGTCGGCGAGCGAGCGGTTGTCATATTCGAGATGGTTGAGAAAATAGACGGCCTTGCCCGCCCGGTCGCCCAGCATGCAGAGCCCGATATCGCTGTCGACCAAAACGTCGAGATCATCACCCACGCTCGTGCGGTCGATGTCGTTATAGCGCGAGACCGGGATCATCGGGCTGTCGGACATGCCGCGCAGGAATGGCGAGCGCGAATTGACGATGCGGTGGCGGAAGACGCCGAAGGCCTTTTCCTCCATGCGGTGGCGCCGGACGCCGTGGAAATGGTGCAGTGCGGCCTGGGCGCCCCAGCAGATGAACATGGTGTGGTGCACATTGGTGCGCGTCCACGCCATGATTTCGAGCATCTCGTTCCAGTAGCGAACGTCCTCGAAGGGGATATGCGCAATGGGCGCGCCGGTGACGATAAAGCCGTCGAACTTGCGTTCGCGCACCTCTTCCCAGGTCTGGTAGAAGGAGTTGAGATACTCCTCAGAGGTGTGCTTGGACTGGTGCTCGGTGATCCGCACGAGGCTGAGATTGACCTGTAGCGGGGTGGCGCCAATCAGCCGCGAAAACTGCGTCTCGGTCCGCTCCTTATTGGGCATCAGGTTCAGCAGGCCGATTTCGAGCGGGCGGATGTCCTGCCGCGAAGCGCGGCTGGAATCCATGACATTGACGCCCTCTTCTTCGAGCGTCTTGCGGGCAGGCAGATTGTCGGGAATGCGAATAGGCATGTTGGCCTCACAAACGGGCAACGAAAAAACCGAATAGCGAACAGGCGCGTCCCCAATGGGGCGCGCTAACGCATTCGCTTCTCGATGGCCGACGCGACCAGGTCGGTGAACTCGTCGCCATCGCGGACCGTCGCCAGATCCGACGCGTCTATCGTATAGCCGAAATTGTCGGCCAGCGCCTGGTAGCGGGGCAGGCGGTTGTGCAACAGGGCCTCAAACCCCCAGGCGCCGAACTTTGCCGGGTCCACGTCGTCGTCCTCGTGGATGCCTTCGATGTGCTTGAACTCGGCCCATTTCTCGACCAGGAATTCGGGCCGATAATACATGGGCTTGGGACTCTGCTTGAAGCGCCGAACCAGCTCGGAGGCGTCCTTGTCGGTGCCGCGGATGTAGAGCAGCAGACTATTGCCGGTCAGCGCCTTGACCACCGGATCTTCCGGATCGGTGTGGTCGATGACCTCGATCAGCGACCCGCCCGTGTCCGCGATGAAATCTCTGTAGCCATAGAGTTGCTTGGCCCGGTCGATGAAGTGCGGCACGTCCAGCAGGGCCGAAATTTCGGCCACGCGATGCTGCTCCTGGCGGCGCTGATATTCGGCCAGCGGCAGCCCGCCCAGCTTGGGATTGCCCGGCGTGCCCAGATAAGTCGAGAGCGGGTCGAGATTGTCGAAGGTGATGTTGGACGAGATGTAGATCGAGTCCGAGCGCAGCAATTCCGCCAGGAACGGCACTTTCATCGCTTCGGCCTTGAAATTGTCGACGATGAACTCGCCCATGTGCCGCGTGCCGATGCGGTAGTCCACCGAGTAGTGGAACCAGCGGTTCTTTCGCAGCAGATTGGACAAGCGCGTTTTGCCGACCCCCGCCATGCCGAAAACGGTCACGGCACGGCGTGGAGCATTGATGAACTCGTCGGGATTTTCAAACAGCATGACAGGCTTTTCGTGGTTCCCGCTGCGTTTAGAACAATCGTGATGGCGGCACAAGTACGGACACCTGGCCGCCCGGAATGACGCGCTGGGTGGAGTGCCAGCAAACAAGGCCCTGTCATGGGGAAAGGAAGTGTGGTGCCAAACTCACGACCCCGCCGGGAGCCACACTCAGACGGCAGTTTTTGCCATGTTGTCGCCCCAAACTTGCCGGGTTGCCTGGTCCCTGCCGCCCTCCGCTCCAGCAAAAACATAGTTAATTCAGTTGGTTAACAAGTTGGCACTGTGCTTGCATTGCAGGAGCCAAAACAGGCGTTTGCCTCGAATTTGGGGAACTGGAGTTATAGATGGGTATTTTTGGCGCTCTTCAAAGTGCGGTATCGGGTCTCAAGGCGCAGTCGCACGCCATGGAGAACATTTCCGGCAATATCGCCAACTCTCAGACCATCGGCTACAAGCGGATTGATACCAGCTTCGTCGACATGATCGCCGACGCCCCGGTCAAAAGCCAGGTGGCAGGCGCTGTCTCGGCTTTCTCGCGCTCGATGAACACGCTGCGCGGCGACATCCAGAATGCCGACACCCAGACCTATATGGCCCTCAACGGCAATGGCTTCTTCGTCACCGAGAAGGCCGATGGCAGCGCCGGCACATTCTACACCCGCCGTGGCGATTTCGACGTCGACCGCAATGGTTATCTGGTCAACGGCGCGGGCTATCGCCTGACCGGTCTTGATATGAGCAATGGGGTTGTTACCGGTTCCGTCGCCAAGGCCATCCAGATCGACAATTCCTTCCTGCCGGCGAAGAAGTCGACCACAATCAACTATCAACTAAACCTTCCGCAAAACCCCAAGACGGCGGCTTATGTGTCCACCACGCCGGGTAGCGAATTGCTCAAGCCATGGGGCTACAAGGCTTCGCTCCTCGATCCGGCTGCGGTGAATAGCCCCTCTTTTGAAGGGAATGCTGCAGATGCTACCGATTCAGCAGATACGCTGGTGGCGACAGATGATGTCATCAAGGTCCAAATTGGTACCATCGTGCGTGAATATGTTCTGGACACAGACAATACAGCGTCAGTGACTGCGCCTCAGATCAAGGTCAATGCTGGTGGTACGCTCGGAGAGATGCTGAGTGCTATCCAGGCTGATCTGCGCGCCAATGGTGGGCCCGATGCGAGCGGGGTTGTTGTCGGCATCAATGATGATGGCAATGTGAGTGTTGATTTTGTTGGTAACTATCGCACCGGTGTTGAAATCTCGGGCACGGGTGCTGCCAAGCTGGGAATAGTGGACGACCAAGAGGCCGCGGCCGGTGAGGTTGTCGATATCGCGGGCTCGGACTCTGAACTGTTCATCAAGGAGTCTATTTCGGGCGGCGGGGTTACCGTCTACTCGCAGACCGGGGAGCCCATCAACATTCAAATGCGCTGGGCGAAGACCAGCAATGCCGCCGGCGCGGAAGCTTGGAGCCTCTACTACGCTTCCGATTCCAGCCCTGGTGCCGCGAAGGCCTGGAGCAAGATCGCCGACTACACTTTCAACGAGGGTCAGCTAGCCAAAGTTACCGGCGCCCCGGGTGTGGAAGTCAATGGCAATGAGCGCGTGACCATTGGCAATGTCACAGTGAATGGCCGTAACTTTACCGATCTGTCTATTGACCACGGCCTCAAGGGCATGACTCAGTTCGCCGACAATAGCGGCATGGCCACCACCACGACCCTCAAGCAGGACGGTTATGGTGCGGGCGAGTTCATCTCGGTGGGCATCTCCGACGATGGCCGCGTGGTGGCTTCCTACACCAATGGCGAGAACCGCGAAGTGGCGCAGATCATCACCGCCAGCTTCTCCAATGCCAACGCCCTCAAGCGTGGCGATGGCGGTGCCTACACCATCACCTCCGAGTCCGGCGAGCCCATCATCGACCAGACGGGCCAGGGCATTGTCGGTTCTTCGACCGAAGCCTCCAACACCGATATTTCTGAAGAATTCACCAAGCTGATCGTCACCCAGCAGGCCTATTCGGCCAACACCAAGATCGTGACCGCAGCCGATGAGATGCTTCAGGAAGCCCTCAACATGATCCGCTGAGGTCACATGACTTTGGAATGCTGCATCGATCCCTACCGGTCATTCGGGCTGTCTGACCGGTTCATGCCCCGCCTGGGCGGGGAGAGGTGCGGCATTTCATTTTTCTTCCCGGTCCCGGCGCTTGCGTCGGGACTCACTGTTTCGAATTTCCCTCGTATCTGCCGCAGCGTCCTTTTTAGCGTGCGGTCGCTGTGTTCCAAAGGAGACCCGTTATGGGTTTGACGGTCGCTATCGGGAATGCGCTTTCGGGCCTGAAGGCCAGCCAGTCGGCGCTGGAAGTTATTTCCCGCAATATTTCCAACGCCGGTACGCCCGGCTACCACAAGCAGACGCTCAACGTCATCGAAGTGGGCCGAGGCGACAATTCCTATGTCCGCGCCGGACAGGTCAATCGCGCCTTCGACTCCATCCTGCAGAATTACTACACCAAGCAGGTGCCGGAGACCGCCTATTCGGCGACGCGCGGGACCTTCCTCGACCGCATGCAGAATGCCATGGGCAAGCCCGGCAGCGCAGGCTCGCTCGATACCATGCTCGGCCATCTGCAGAACGCCATGGACGCCCTGGCGACCAGCCCGGACAATTATGCGACGCGTGCCGATGCCGTTTCCAAGGCATCGGACATGGCGTCCACGCTCAATCGGCTGTCGCTCGAAGTGCAGTCCATGCGCCGCGAAACCGAAACGCGCATGGCGACCAGCGTCGACCAGGTCAATTCGATGCTGGGCTCGCTGCGTGACGTGAACCTGGTCCTTGCCGACTACGGCGTCGACCAGAACACGCGCAACAGCCTGCTCGACCAGCGCGACCGTCTGGTGTCCGGCATATCCGAAATCATGGATCTGCGGGTCGACTATAATCCTGACGGCACGGTGCGTCTCGCAACGCGCGCCGGCACCTCCCTGCTGGACGTCAAGCCATCCATGCTTGCCTTCGAGCAGGCAGGTTCGCTGACCCCCACCTCCCAGTTCAACACCGACGACAAGCGCAGCAGCGTCGGCAAGCTGATCATCGAAACGCCCAATGGCACGCGCGTCGATCTTATCAAGGAAGGCGCCATCCGCTCCGGCTCGCTGGGTGCGTTGATCGAACTGCGCGATACCACGCTCCAGGACGCCCAGAGGCAGCTCGACGATATCGCCTCCGCGCTTGCGCAGGTGTTTTCGACCGTGCAGACCCCGGGCGAACCCACTGCTGCCGGCGTCGATCCTGCAGGCTATGACATCGACCTGTCCAAGCTGCAGGACGGCAATGATTTCGTTCTCAAATATCGCGGCACGGATGGCGTCGAACGCTCGGCCAAGGTCGTGCGTGTCGATGACCCCACGAAACTGCCCCTCGCCAGCCCCGACAGCAATGGCATGCAGGTGGTCGGGATCGATTTCTTCAATCGTGCCGGCGGCGGCGTCGCCGGCACGATCGACATGGCTCACATCGCCAATACGCTGAACATCTCGCTCGCCGTCGGGCCGAGTTTTTCCAGCACGGGTGTCGCCGGCGACACGGATCTGCAGATCCGCAACAATGGCAATGCCACGACGGTCGGCGCGACATCGCGCTGGACGGCGACAGGCCTGACCGATGGCGATCTGGGCGTGCCGCTCTTCCTCGATGCGGACGGCAAGCCCTTTACCAACGCACTGGGCGGGGAGGGGCAGCGCCTCGGCTTTGCCGCGCGCATCACCATCAACCCGGCGGTGGTGCAGGACAATACGCTCCTCGTCAAATACGAGGCCGGCACGGCGGCGGGCGACAGCAAGCGCGTTGAATATCTGGTTGATCAGTTCAAGAACCTGCGCTTCGGCTCGAACACGGCCGTAGGCGCCAATGGCGGTGGTTTCCGCATGAGCGGCTCACTGACCGACATGGTCAACCAGATGGTCGAATACCAGGGCAGCACCATCCAGACCGCCCTGTCGGCCGACCAGACCAACAGACAGACACTCGAGGCCATCAGCTCCCGCATGGAGGAGAATTATGGCGTCGACATCAACGAGGAAGTGGCCCGGCTGATGGAGCTGCAGAACGCCTATGCCGCCAATGCCCGCGTGGCGTCGGTGGTGCAGGAACTGCTCGACACCCTCATGCAGTCCTTCCGGTAAGAGGAGATAGCGAACATGCTCGTCAATAAATCCATGTATCCGGTCAAGGCCGGATATAGCGCGATCTCCACCATGCAGGGCCAGCTCGGCAAGCTGCAGACCCAGCTCGGCAGCGGCCAGAAGGCCCAGACCCTGGCCGAGATGGGGAGCGATCGCACCGTGTCGCTCGCCACGCGCGGTCGCCTCACCAAGCTCGAATCCTTCTCGGCCAATATCGACACCGTCAATCTGCGCCTCGGTTTCCTCGACCAGGCGTTCACCGCCCTCAACGGGCTGAAGTCCGAAACGCGCAATTCGGCCACGCCGACCAGCTTTGGCGAAAATGGCCTCGTCATGGCCAGCCTGCAGAAGGACAGCGAAAACCGTCTGTCGCAGTTGCTGGAAACGCTCAATCTCAGCGTTGCCGGCCGCTACCTGATGGGCGGGAACAAGACCGACAGCGCTCCCGTCCAGCCCATGGACCGGATCATGAACGGCGAGGGCCAGTTCGCCGGCTACAAGACCGTCGTCAATGAACGCAACCGGGCCGATCTCGGCGCCGATCAGACGATTACCCTGGGCGGGGTCGGCCTGCCCAATACCCGCATCAGCGGGCCGCATGGCAATTACCTGTCCGTGTCCTCGAACATGTTCGATGCGTTCGGCTATAAGCTGGCCTCGGTGTCGTCCAATACCGACAGCATCAAGACGGTCGGCCCCACGTCCAACCCGATCAACCAGACCGCCTATTTCAGCCAGAACCCGGTCGATCAGGACGCGGTCAGCGTCACGCTCAAGCGCCAGGACGGCACCTCGCAGACGCATATTCTCAAGGCCGTCGATACGCTTTCCGTTCCGCCGGTGGCCACCGAATATGAGATCGTCCCCGGCGATACCAGCGCGACTGCCGCAAAATTCCAGGCGGCGCTGGAAAATTTGACCGGCGGCGATCTCGACAGTTTTTCGGCGATCACCACGAACAATGCCAATATCAAGGTATCGGGCGATGCGGACGGCACCGACAATCTGAGCATCAAGCTTGCACAGAACCCGGCCCCGGGCGAAACGCTCAGCGTCACCCTCAAGAAGCCGGATGGGACTTTCGAGACCATTTCCCTGACCGCGCGCGATCCCTTGGCGGGGCCGCTTGGCGCCAATGATTTCGCGATCGGCGCGGATCGGCGCGAAACCATGGAGTCGCTTGAGGCCGCTCTCAAGGCCAGGATCGGCGGGATGGAGGCCAATGTAAAAACCGGCCGCCTCGAAATCGAGCGCAATGGTGCAACCGTCGGCATCTCCAAGGATTCGACGAACCCATTCGGTTTTGGCGATATCACCTCGATTGCCACGACAGTCGGCAAGGCGACCGTAACCCCGGCTCCAAACCCCACCATTACTCTGCCCGACGACGTGCGCCCGGGCGAGTCCGTCAGCTTCGGCGTCAAGATGCCCGATGGCACGACGGCGACGATCAAATTGTCGGCGGTGGACCGGAACCCCGGCGTCGGCCAGTTCCGCATCACGCCCGATGCGGCTGAGACGGCCAAGAACTTCGAGGCCGCGCTCCGCCTTCAGCTCGACACCGTCGCCAAGAGCGAATTGGTGGCGGCATCGACCTTCGCGGCTGCCGACGACTTCTTCAGCGCCGATGGCATTCCGATGCGCGTCGATGGCAATCCCGAGACTGCCACCGCCCTGGTCGATGGCCGGAGCAATACCGTCGTCTGGTACACCGGCGAGATTGCCTCGAACAATCCGCGCCTGTCCGCCACGGCCCAGGTCGATGACTCGACCAAGGTCGGCTATGGCGTGCGAGCCAATGAACAGGGCCTGCTCGACATGGTCCGCACGCTCGCCTCGATGAGTGTGCAGGAATATCGCACCAGCGATCCGACCTCGAAGGGTCGGTTCAGCGCCATGGTCGAACGGCAGATGGACAATATGTCCACGGACACTGCCACGGATGACGGCTCGGTGGAGCGCATTGCCCTCGAGCTGGGCGTCACCAAGGCCACGGTCGGCCGCGCCGCGCAGCGCAACGTCGCCTTTTCGGGCCAGTTGCAGAGCCTGCTCAGCGAGGTCGAAACGGTGAGCATGGAAGAGACCGTGATGCAGCTGCTTGCACTCAAGACCCGTCTTGAGGCCAGCTACCAGACCACGGCCCAGGTCGCAAATCTGAGCCTCGTCAACTATCTCAAATAGCCGATTGGCGGCGCCAGGAGGCGCTTGATCGGCCAGGATGGCCAATAGGAAGCGGGGTGGAAACGCCCCGCTTTTTTTGTGTCCGGCGTCTGGGGGCAGGGCGGTGGTGCATCGTCCAAAAAAAAGGCCCCCGGTTGGATCCGGGGGCTTTGAATATCGCGTCGAGGCGATCCTGGAGCGGAAGAGATTACTCTTCGCCGGCGCCGCGCAGGCCTGCGGCCAGCTGACGATTGATATTGATCAGCGGCAGGAGCTTGGCCTGGCTGGGTTCCATGTGCAGTTCGCGTGTCTCGTTCATGACGAACAGACCGAGATTGGCGATATTCTGGCGCACGGCCGCGGGGAGCGGGTTGTCTTCGCGGGTCACCGAGGTCAGGAAAATGTTCCAGATGCGGCGATTGAAGAGCAGGGCCTCATTCAGGCTGTCCTGCTTGAGCTCCCACGCGTCGTGAATGAGCTGGAGATTGGCAGCTGCCCGCGACAGCAGATTGGCTTCGCGGTCACGCGGGGCTTCCGTCTTGCGGGCCACCTGTTGGTAGGCCTGCGCTCCCTGATGATACATTTGCAAGAAGGTCCTGTTCGTACTGGATTAGTTTCCGGGCTGCCTTGAGAGCTTTGTACAGCTCGCCGGTTAAAATCTCGTTGTTGATGCCATTAATCAGCGAGATCATTGAAGGCGCCGCGGTGATTATCTCATTGACAAGATGGAAGTATTCTTCTCGCAGACGGGCTGTGTCGTCCTCAAGATACATGAGTTGCACGGCCAGGTAGATGCGCTTGGCCGGCGTGTCCGCCGTGGACACGGTAAGGATGTCCTTTTCGCGCAGGATCGGGGCCTTGCCGTCGATGAAGAGCCGGGTGCGCTGGTCTGAATTGGTAATGATGCACTGACCGATGATCAGGCGCTCACCAGGCTTGAGCTCGACTTTGAGGGACATGGCTTGTTCTTCCTATTCTGGGAATGCCGCCGGTCGATTGACGGACTTGATAAGCGGTAACAGCAGAAATCGCAGGACACCAGAGAGTTGGCGGGCCGATGTCGGGTTGGTTATGGCAGAATCTGCTTAATATGAGCTTCACGCTGGAAAGTGGCCGCCATGTGGCCTGTCTCGATGATTGCCCTTTCATCCCCGCTTTATAGAGACCCTTTCCAGCGGCCCGGTTTCCGGTGGTCAGTCCCCCGCATCGGGCTCTCGGGAATTCGATAAAACTTGAACTAAATTGCGCGTTTTCGCGAGAGGGGGCCGCAGCTTTTGATCCCTAAACCTGTTCTCGCCGGCAAGGAAGCCGGAAGAAAAAATCTCTGGAACAGGAAGTCCAAACAATGAGCGCAGTAAATCTCTCGTCGAACGCCCGCACCGGTCTCACCGTCCTGCGTAACGTCGCAGAACAGATGGCCACGACCCAGAACCGTCTGGTTACCGGCAAGGCCGTCAACAGCCCGCTCGACAATGTCTCCAAGTTCTTTACTGCAGCCTCGATGGACTCTCGTGCTGCTTCCATTGACTCGCTGATGGACAATATCAACGCGGCGCAGTCCTCGATGAAGGCCGCCAGCGAAGGTATCAAGGGCATTCAGGGCCTGATCAAGGAAGCCCGCAGCCTCACCAGCCAGGCGCTGACCGCGTCGGCAAACAATGTCTCGGTCGCCGGCACCAACACCGTAACCGACACGACGGCAATCACTGCCGCTGATACGCTGACTCTGACCACCGACAGCGGCACCTACACCTACACCGCTCCTGGTGGTGGCGGCACAGTTCAGGGCCTGATCGACGGCATCAATGGTGACGCAGATGTGGGCGTGAAAGCCTCGCTCGTTGACGGCAAGCTGACGCTGACCGGCTCGAAGGGTGAGAATGTCACCATTGCAGGCACCGGCACCGGCCTTTCCGCTGCTGGCCTGACCGCAGGCGTCGAGAAGCCCGCCAATAACGCCACCCGCGAGGGCCTGGCCAAGCAGTTCGACGCCCTGCGCTCCGAAATCACCCGCATCGCCAAGGATGCAGGCATCAATGGCACCAATCTTCTGAACGGTGACAAGATCCGCCTGGCACTGAACGAGGATGGTTCTTCGTCGACCACAATCGAGGGCACAGCAGTGAGCGCAGACACCTTGAAGATCGACGCCGCCGAAGGCGACTGGCAGTCCGACACCGCCGTGAATGAGGCGCTCGACGCCCTGATCGCAGCCGGCGACTCGCTCCAGGCAACTGCAGCCTCGTTCAGCTCGAACCAGTCCATCATTGCCGCCCGCAAGGATTTCAATGCGTCGCTGTCCGACATCCTCAAGGCCAGCTCGACCAATCTGACGGCCGCCGACATGGATCAGGAAGCCGCCAATCTGGTTGCGCTCCAGACCCGTCAGCAGATGGCAACCACGGCGCTGTCGATCATGCAGTCCTCGGAATCGACCGCTCTGAGCCTGCTGCGCTAATACCAAACGCCTTCGCGAACTGGCCCACCGTCATGGTGGGCCTTTTTGCGTTTCCGGCCCGTCAGACGGCCCGCAGGAATTAGATAAAATTTGAAATAAATTGCGCGTTTTGGCGAGAGGGGGCCGCAGCTTTTGACCCCTAAACCTGTTCTCGCCGGCAAGGAAGCCGGAACAACAAATCCCAGGAACAGGAAGTCAATAAAATGAGCGCAGTAAATCTTTCGTCGAACGCCCGCACTGGTCTTACCGTTCTGCGTAACGTTGCAGAACAGATGTCCACCACGCAGAGCCGTCTGGTTACCGGCAAGGCCGTAAACAGCCCGCTCGACAATGTCGCTAAGTTCTTTACTGCCGCTTCGATGGATACACGCGCTGCTTCCATTGACTCCCTGATGGACAATATCAACGCCGCACAGTCCTCCATGAAGGCCGCGAGCGAAGGCATCAAGGGTATCCAGGGCCTGATCAAGGAAGCCCGCAGCCTCACAAGCCAGGCGCTGACCGCCACGGCCTCCGAGAAGGCAAATGTTGCCGGCACAGCAGACGTGACTGCCGCAACTGTTGTGACGGCTGCATCCCCTGCACCGGCAATGACCGCCGGTCAGACCATCACGGTTGGTAACGGCACCACGACGGCCACTTACACTGTGGTGGCCGGTGACACGGTCCAGGACGTGATGGATGAAATCAACGGCACAGCCGATCTCAATATCACCGCGTCGATCAAGGACGGCAAGCTGGCCTTCGAATCTGCCGGCAACATCACGATCGGTGGCACGGGCGTTGCCGGTCTCGGCCTGACAGCTGGTACAACCGAGTTCAAGCCAAACGCTGCCCGCGAAGCTCTTGCCAAGCAGTTCGACGCTCTGCGGTCGGAAATCACCCGCATCGCCAAGGATGCCGGCATTAACGGCACCAATCTCCTGGCCGGTGACAAGATCAAGCTTGCCCTCAACGAAGACGGCACGTCCTCGACGACGATCGAAGGGACCGCGGTGAGTGCAGAAACCCTCAATATCGCCGAGGCTGGCGCCAGCTGGCAGACCGATGAAGCAGTCAACGACGCACTGACTTCTCTGATTGCCGCCGGCGACTCCCTCCAGGCGACCGCTGCTTCGTTCAGCTCAAACCAGTCGATCATCTCGGCCCGTAAGGAGTTCAACACTTCGCTGTCCGACATTCTCAAGGCTAGTTCGACCAATCTGACCGCTGCAGACCTGGATCAGGAAGCCGCCAATATGGTTGCGCTCCAGACCCGCCAGCAGATGGCAACTACGGCGCTGTCGATCATGCAGTCCTCGGAAACCACCGCTCTGAGCCTGCTGCGCTAAGACGCAAACCGCATTCACTGAACTGGCCCGCCGTATGGCGGGCCTTTTTTTTGGCCGGTGAGAACCGGTGCAACGAAAAGCCCCGGAGCAAATCTGCTCCGGGGCTTTTGTGTCGTCCAAATCGTCAGATCGTCTTGTCGGTCAGCGGGAACGATGAGGCCGGCGGGGCCCAGTCGCGGCTCAGCCGCTGGGCGATTTCGTAAGGGGAGAGGGGCCTGTTGTCGCTCAGCAGCGCTGCCTCGAACAAGGTTTCGGGCGGCAGACCTTCCAGTTGATCGCCGTCGACCAGCATTGTCTCCGGGCTATCGGAGTGCTGCGGTGCCGGCTTGTCACTGGCGGTCTCGTCGGGGCGCCGATATTGGCGCAGATGTCTGGGATGATGCGGCGAAAAGCCGATACGCATCGTATCGGGCCTCGGCGCTATTCTGGCGCTCATTTTTCCTGTCCTGGAGCCACAATTGGCCAAGGGCAGGCTAGCGGCTGAAGTTTTGTCGTCTCCTTTGTGCGGGTGCTCGCTTTTTAGGAAAATCTTAAATGTCTCCGTCCGCTGGCCGTCACGGCAATTAAAAAGGGTCCCCGCTTCTGCGGAGACCCTTTTGGCCGGCTGGAAAGATCAGCGCTCCTTCTGGAGGGCTTCGCCCATGGCGCAAGCGCAGCGGCGATTTGAATGTCAGAGCGCGCGGTTTACCGCGATCCCGCGGGCGGATGCGGCGCGCGGCGCCCGGACTTCGCCATTGCGATTATAGGTCCGGGTGCGGTCCTTGTGCCCGACTGTCTCGGCGACATCGGTCAACAGGTCCTCGGCCAGGTGCTTGGCCGTGGCGATAACGCGAAGGTTCTCGGCCATCTGGGTGGCGAGGCTGTCGTGATTGCTGTGCAGGCGGTCGAGCGCCTCGGGGGCTTCGGAGAGGAGCCGCTCGGTCTGGCGCTGCACGGCGCGCGCGAACACCACGTAATCCTGGGCCAGCTGCGTCTTCTGTGCGGTCAGTCCGCCGGCTTCGCGGAAATGACCGGCGCGCAAGAGGGTGGTCTCTTCGTTCATCATGGTGACGAGCGCCTGCAACGCGGTCTCGGCCTGCTGGCAGAGATCAAGGGCAGGCAGGCTGTCGAGCGACGCAATACGATCGGCTGCGGCAGACATCAACGGTATACTCCTGTAGCACGCGATTGGGTTTTCTGGGCGGCTTCCTGCATGGCGATCATGTCGCCAAGCAGCTGGTCGGCAATGCCGAGGCCGCCATTTTGAGCCATTGTGTTGGCCAGTTGTTCGGCCTGCATGGAGCGCCAGGTCTCCTCGCCGAAGCCACCACCAAAGCCGTTTTCGGATTTGACGGTCGCGAACATTTCCTTGGTCAGCAGGTTGAGGAACACGCCCTCGAGGTCTTCTGCCTGCTTCTTCAGCCGGTTGAGCTGCGCCGGCTCGAGGGTGGTCTGGATAGGGGAGGTGATATTCATCAGAGCACCTCGATTTCGGCCTGCAGGGCGCCGGTGGCCTTGATGGCCTGGAGGATGGCGATCAGATCGCGGGGCGACAGGCCGAGGGCGTTTAGGCCATCGACGAGTTGCTGCAAGGTGACGCTTTCCGGCACCGTCTGCAGCGCCGTGTCGGTCTGGGTGACGTTGAGATCGGTGTTCGGCACCACTTCGGTCTGGCCCATCGAGAAGGGATTGGGCTGCGAGACTTCCGGGTTCTCGGCAATGGAGACCGTGAGGTTGGACTGGGCAACGGCAACGCTCGACACGCGCACATCCTTGCCCATGACGATGATGCCGCTGTTTTCGTCGATCACGATCTTGGCGGACTGGTCGGTCTGGACGATCAGCTGCTCGATATCGGTCAGGAGGTCGACGATATTGCCGTTGAAATTGGCCGGCAGGGTCAGGCGGACGGTTGCCGGATCCTCGGGCACGGCCGTCGGCGCACCGATGAAATCATTGATCACCATGGCGATGCGGCGGGCCGTGGTGAGGTCGGCATTGCGCAGCGACAGGCGCAGGGAGTGCATGGACCCCAGTTCGAAGCCGATTTCGCGTTCGATAAGGGCGCCCGAGGAAATGCGGCCTGTCGTCGGCACGCCGGAGACGATGCTGGCGGCGTCGCCTTGGGCCTTGAAGCCGTTGATCGCAACCGGACCCTGGGCGATCGCGTAGACTTCACCGTCGGCGCCGACCAGCGGGGTCACCAGCAACATGCCGCCCTGGAGGCTGTCCGCATCGCCGAGTGCCGAAACGGCCACGTCCATGCGCGAGCCCTGGGTGGCGAAGGCCGGCAAATTGGCCGTCACCATCACGGCGGCGACATTGGCGGTGCGGACGTTTTCGCCATTGGTGTTCACGCCAAGCCGCTCGAGCATGGATTGCAGCGACTGGCGCGTGAAGGGGGAATTGTTGAGGCTGTCGCCCGTGCCGTCGAGACCGACCACGAGGCCGTAGCCTACCAGCTGATTCTCGCGAATGCCTTCGACATCCACGATGTCCTTGATCCGCGCAGGGGCAGCATTTGCCTGGCTGACGGGTGTCAGGACCATGGCGGCGCTGAGTGCGGCGGCTAGGACGGTACGAAGGAAGCGATATTGCATTTCAATCCCCGGATCGGCGTTGCGTCATCCCCATGGCGCAACCTTTGCCCACAGCAATGCGAGAACCGTGCCAGTTTGCTGAAATTTCTTTAAGCCGCTGAAAAATATAAGCAAATGGCGTGTGATGGGGCTCCGCGTGCCCTAAATGTCTGGCTGCCAAGCAATTCTTGCCGCCTTCATTAAGCGGGTATTAACCATGTCGGGCAGATTTTGCCGGTGTCGGTTTTTTGTGAGGGTTATGCAGGCCGTGCGTATCGAGTCCGCCAATCGCCTGTCGAGTGTAGCAAGTCGCGGTGCCGTAGGCCGCTATTCTGGGGGGCAGGCGTTCGCGCTTGCCGGAGTAAGCGCCCCGGCGCGTCCGTCGGCGGCCTCTCCGGTGATGCCGCTGGCCGCCCTCGATGCCATTTTGGCGCTGCAGGGAGTGGGTGACGCCCTGACGGGGCGCCGCCGGGCCGTCAAGCGCGGAGCATCGATGCTCGATGTGCTCGAGGAGGTCAAAGCCGATCTCCTGGTTGGGCGGATCACACCCGAGCGCCTCGACATTCTGGCTGAACAGCTGCAGTCGATGCGGGACAGGGTCGACCCGGGCCTCGATGGGGTCATCGACGAAATCGAGCTTCGGGTCCGGATCGAACTGGCCAAGCTTGGTCGCTTTCCGCCGCTTTAGGCCAAAGCTGGGGCCGCCCGAGCGGGCGCAAAGTCAATCAATTTCTTGTCAGAATTCGCTAGCTACTTGAAATTAAGTCCTTTTTTGAAAATCAGCCTGCGTAATATCGACGCTTGCCGGGAAAACAGCAGCAGCTTATATAGGCCGCCTAAGGGGCGCATTGGAGTTGAGTCTGCTGATGTCTTCGGTTGATGTCTTGGAATACCGGCCCAGTGAAGACGAGCCGTTCATGAACCCGCGCATGCGGGAATACTTCCGAAACAAGCTTTTCGCGTGGAAAGAGGAAATTCTTCGCGAAAGCCGGGAGACTCTGGAGAACCTCCAGGAGGAAAGCCAGAATCATCCTGATATGGCAGATCGCGCCAGCTCGGAGAGCGATCGTTCGCTCGAGCTGCGCACCCGGGATCGGCAGCGCAAGCTGATCGCCAAGATCGATTCTGCCATCAAGCGCATTGACGAGGGCACTTATGGCTTTTGTGAGGAAACCGGCGACCCGATCGGTGTCGCCCGCCTCGATGCCCGTCCCATCGCCACGTTGAGCCTGGAAGCCCAGGAACTGCACGAACGCCGCGAAAAGGTGTATCGCGACGAATAATCGGAATTCATAGCCTCAAAAAGCCCGCAGTGATGCGGGCTCTTTTTTTGCCCGTGGTTCAGCGGACCCTGTCGGCATTGCCCTCGTGGAGCGCCTTGGACTCGGGCGTCATGATATCGGCAAAATCTGCCATCTCATAAACCGGGCGGATTTCGATCTCGCTATCGGTGAACATCGGGTTGGGGCAGCGTTTGACCCATTCGACGGCCTCATCCATGTCGCGCACCTGCCAGAGCCAATAGCCGGCGACCAGTTCCTTGGTCTCGGCAAAGGGGCCGTCATAGACGCTGCGATTGGCGCCGCTGAACACCACGCGCTTGCCTCGGGATGAGGGTTTCAGGCCGTCGCCGGCGAGCAGGATACCGGCATTGATCAGCTGCTCATTGTACCGGCCCATGGCCTCGAACATTTCCGGTGTTCCACTCACTTCGGCTTCGCTATCCGCAGTCGCTTTCACAAATACCATTACACGCATGGTTCGTTCCTTTCCGTGAGGACATGAGCGTCCCTCATCATCGCGACGAGCCGATCTTGGCATTTCGACATTTTCGCTGCAATTCAGGCGCGGGTCGTCAGACCCGGCCGTATCGGCGCCTGAGATGGGCCTTGAAGTGGTCGGCATTGAGCGGTTCGCCGGTGGCTGCCGTAATCAAATCCGGCGTCGACAGGCGCGAAGCCTGCGTCCAGATATTGTCAGCGCGCCACTGGTTGATGGCCGAAAAATCGCCCTGGCGCACCATGTCCGGCGCGGCGGGAAGCGCCCGCTCCATCGCCGCCCATTGTTGGGCCGCGATCATCGCGCCCAGTGTGTAGCTGGGGAAATAGCCAAAGGCGCCCGAGGGCCAGTGCACGTCCTGCATCGGGCCATCCTTGGGGTCGTTGATGGTGGAGATGCCGAGATATTCGGTCATCTTGGCGTCCCATGCCTCGGGGATCTGGCTGGCCTCGAGCTTTCCGCCCACCAGATCCTGCTCGAGTTCGTAGCGCAGGATGACGTGGAGCGGGTAGGTCACCTCGTCGGCATCGACGCGGATATAGCCGCGCTCGACATGGTTCACCTCATTGAGGATATCGGCGATATCCCAGCCGGGGATGGCATCCTCGCCCAGATGCTGGTGCACCAGCGGCAGCATGAATTCCCAGAATTCGGGGCTGCGCGAGAGCTGCATTTCGACGAACAGGCTCTGGCTTTCATGCATTCCCATGCCGCGCGCCTTGCCCAATGGCCAGTGCGACCATTCCTTGGGCAGGCCCTGTTCGTAAAGCGCGTGCCCGGTCTCGTGCAGCACGCCCATCAGCGAGGGCAGGAACTGGTCGGTGCGATAGCGCGTGGTCATGCGCACATCGGTCGGCACGCCGCCGCAGAAGGGGTGATGGGAGACCGCCAGCGAGCCATGGGTGAAATCGAAGCCCACGGCGCGCATCGCCGCCAGCCCCAGCTCGCGCTGCTTTTCGATGGGGTAGGGCGCATTGAGCTCCTTGCGCGGATGCCTGGAGCGCCGCGCCTCCTGAACATCCAGCGCCTCGGGCAGGAAATCCTTCAGGAAATTCTTGAGGTCGGTGAAGACCGGATCGATATCGGCGACCCGGTTGCCGGGATCATATTGGTCCATCAGCGCGTCATAAGGGGCAAGGCCGAGGGCGTGCGCCCGCAATTGCGCCTCTTCGCGCGCCAGTGCCACGACACCCTCGAACGAGGGCAGGAAACTGTCCCAGTCGCCCTTCGCCCGCAGATCGCGCCAGAGCTGCTCGGAGCGCATTGTGGTCGCCGTGCGACGCTCGACGAATTCGGTCGGCAGGCAGGTGGCGTTGACATAGCCGCGCTCGAACTCGGCAATCGCCAGGGACTGGTCGGGCGTGAGTTCCTCGGCCTTGGCGGCCTCTATCCAGTCGCGGATTTCGGGCGCCGTGGCCTGGGCGTGATACATGCCCGCCAGGTTCGACATGGCCTCGGCGCGCTTGTCGCCGCCGCCCACCGCCATATGGGTCGCCTCGTCGGCGCCGAGGATGGACAGCGCATGTTCAAGCGCCTCGAGCCTGCGGCCGAGATCATCGAGTTTCTGAAAGGACATGTCTGGCTCCTTGAATGTGCCAGAGATGTTTCACAGCCTTTTGGCGCGGGCAAGGGGCTGCTAGTTGCGACTGCTGCCTTTGTTGAACGCCGCCGCCAGCGCAATCCCCAGCGCCACGCCGATGGCGATGCCCACCCCGATATTGTCCATGAACGCCCCGATCGCCACGCCCAGCGCGACACCAATGGCAATCCCCACACCCATGTTCATCCGGCCATCCTCCTTCTTCCAACGGCAATCTTTTCCGCGGCCCGCCGGTTCCGCATGACAGCAAGCATAGCTCACAAATGGGCAGAGGCGCAGCCGGGGAGCTGCGCCTCATGAGTTGGCCGATTGGCTTCTGCCTGACCTGAACCATCCTTCTGGATGGCTTGGGGACACGGCGGCGCAATGGGGACGGCGCCGCCGGATGGGAGCTGCCTTAGAAAGGCAGGATGGCGTCCAGGACCTGCTGGCCGTAGCGCGGCTGCTGCACGTCGGTGATCTGGCCGCGGCCACCGTAGGAAATACGGGCTTCGGCGATCTTGGTGGACGGGATGGTGTTGTTGGCCTGGATGTCCGAGGGGCGGACGATGCCGGTGACGATGAGGTCGCGCACTTCGAAGTTCACGCGCACTTCCTGGCGGCCTTCGATCACGAGATTGCCGTTGGGAAGGACCTGGGTGACGACTGCGGCAACCGAGGTCTCGAGGCTTTCCGAGCGGTTGACCGAGCCGGCGCCGGCATCGTTGATGCCCGAGGTCAGGTCGATGGCCGCTGCCGGATCGATATTGCCGCCGGAAAGATGGGTCACGGCCGAACCGAAAATGCCGCCCATGCCGGCCGAATTGGTCGAGGCGCGGCTGCGCTGGGTGGAGTTGTCGATCTGGGCGCTGTCATCGATGGTGACGACGATGGTCAGGATGTCGCCGACGCGGTGGGCGCGCTCGTCCTTGAAGAAGCCCTTGGCCGAAGTGCGGTAGAGCGAGTTCGACTGGTAGGTGTCGGCGATCGGCTCGGGCATCGGCATGCGCACGGGCTGGTAGCCGGCCATCGCGGTCGGATCCTGGATGGCGGTGAGGCTCGGGGCCCGGCCGACATCGGCGAGGCGATCCATGGTGTTGCAGGCTGCAAGCGAGCCGGCCAGGGTGATGATGGCAGCGATCTTGAAAAAGTTCATAGCGGGCATTCCCGATTAGAGGCCGGCCAGCGCCAGCGGGGCAGAGGTCACCTGGACCGTGCCGGGCGCGATGGCGGTAGCGCTGATGATGCGCTTGGACATGAGGTTGATGACTTGCAGGGGCGAGCCCTTGGCGGCGCTGGTGACGGCCTGACCCTTGACGGTCAAGGTCATCGGACCCTGGCGGAAGACGATGGTGACGAGTTCGTTCTTGGTGACGGCCAGCGGCTCGGTGATATCGGCTGCGCGCAGGACGACGCCGTCGCGGCTCTGGCGACGAAGCGCCATGCCCACCAATTTCTCCACCGGCACGATGCCAAGGCTATCGGCGTCGCGCAGCGGGATCGGCCGCATGACGATATGCTCGGGCATCAGCACCGTGCCTGCCGCCAGCGTGGCCGCCAGGTGCGGGGCGTCGACGGACATCATGATATTGCCCGAGACGTCGAGCGGACGGCTCATGCCCGACAGCGTGAAGCGGGCCGAGAAGTCGTTGCGGCTCGGGTGATAGCGCAGATTGTCCAGGCGGGCGGGCTCGGCATCGGCCGCGACCTGCACCGGCGAGAACCCCGGCGAGAGCATGATATCGGCATGCATTCCCTGGCCGATTATGCCCCGGGCCTTGAGATCGGCAAAGATCATGTCCTTGAGGAAGGTTTCGTCCACCAGAATTGCTGCACGCGAGACGCGGACCCGATCGAGGCCATTATTGCCGAAAGTGTTGATGCCGATGCGCGCCGCCGCCGCCTTGATGGCGCCGAGATCGACAAGACCGGACGTGCCCGGAGCGGGTGCTCCGAAGATCGGGGTGTCGGCGAGGGCGCCGGCATCCTCGAACATGTCCCCCGCCGTCACGACGGGGTTGATGACGATGATGTCGCCGCGCAGGACGGGTGCTGCAAGAGCGGAGCCGGCCATGAGCGACAGGGCAATTGCGGCGGTCAGTGTGCGGAAATGCGCCATCACGGCCTCCTATCAGCGCAGCTGGCTGGTTGCCTGCATCATCTGGTCGGCACCGGAGATGACACGGGCATTCATTTCATAGGCACGCTGGGCGGCGATCAGATCGGCGATTTCGGTCACCGAATTGACGTTGGCCATTTCCAGATAGTTCTGCAGCAGATTGCCATTGCTGTCGGCGTTGGGCAGGCCAATTTGGGCCGGGCCGCTGGCGCCGGTCTCGAGGAACATGTTGTCCCCCATCGATTCGAGGCCCGACTTGTTGGTGAAGCGCGCCAGCTGGATCTGGCCGAGATTTTGCGCGTCGGTATTGTTGCCGCGGAAGCCCTGGACTACGCCGCTGGGCGAAATGCTCACCGAAGTGATGTCGCCGGGAATGGTGATGCCGCCGGTCATCGAAAAGCCGCTGGAATTGACCAGCGTGCCTTCCGGGCTGCGCTCGAACGAGCCGTCGCGGGTATAGGCCGTCCGCCCATCGGGCAGGTCGATCATGAAGAAGCCTTCGCCGCGGATGGCGACGTCGAGTTCGCGCTCGGTGACGTTGACGCTACCCTGGCTCATAACGCGGGGCGTTGCCACGGTGCGCACGCCCGAGCCGATCTCGAGGCCCGCAGGCACCAGCGTACCCTGGTCGGAGGTTTCCGAACCGGCGCGGGAAATCTGCTGGTAGAGCAGATCTTCGAATTCGGCGCGCTGCCGCTTGAAGCCGGCGGTGCGCATGTTGGCGATATTGTTGGAAATGACTTCGACATTGCGTTCCTGCGCGCTCATGCCGGTCGATGCGATATAAAGGGCTTTCATCTCGGGTCCTTAAGCTCAGGCGTTGGCGTCGCCGAGGCGCTGGATGGCGTTGCGGCGCAACTCATCCTGCTTCTGGGCCAGCGAGGCGATGGATTCGTAGGTGCGGGTGACGCGGATCATTTCGGACATTTCGGCGACGCCCGAGACATTTGAGCGCTCGACGAAACCCTGCATGACGCGGGAATTGGCGTTGGCGACGGGCGTGCCGCCGGAGAAAAGGTTGTTGCCCTGGCGGATCAGTTCCTGCGGCTCGTCGAACTCGACGATGCGCAGCTTGCCCTTGGGGCCTTCGCTGGACGACACGGAGCCGTCTGCGGCAATGGTGATGTCGGTTTCTTCGGGGCCGAACTGGATGGGGCCGCCTTCGCCGAGAATGGGGTTGCCGGAGAGATCGACCAGCGTGCCGGTATTGTTGAGCTGGAAGGAACCGGCGCGGGACCAGCGCTCGCCGCCCTGCGTCTGCACGGCAAAGAAGCCGTCGCCCATGATCGCGACGTCGAGCGGGCTACCGGACTGCACCATCGGACCGTTGGCAAAATCCTGGATCGTCGCCCAGTCCTGCACATAGCGCAGGGACTGGTCTTCACCGGAAAAGCCGCGATGGGACGCGACTGGCATCTTGTATTCCTCGAACAGCATCTGTTCGGCCTTGAAGCCCGTCGTATTCACGTTGGCGATATTGTTCGCCAGCATGTCCATCTGCCGCTGCAGCGCCATCTGGCGCGAGAGGTTGATGAGTTGTGCGTTTTCCATTCGCCCCGGTCCCCGGTTAACTGTGCCCGAGAGGCCCGCTTCCCCAAGCTGGTCGCCTCGCTGGTAACAATGCAGAAACCATGCCAAGGCGGAATATTACTATAAATCAGTGAGTTAGCTTTTTCATCCGCATCCCGGGGTCGGTATGCAAAGCTGCCGGTCGGCAATTCCTGCCGGGCAAAATGTGCCCAAAAAGTGGCAATAGTAACCACTCGTTAACCAAGATGGCATTAGCTGTGATCAGGCCGGAATCGTCCGGAAACACGCGGCATTTGTTAGGGTTCGTCATGGCGGCAGAAGCAGAAATCGGTGGCGAAGCGCCCGCCAAAAAAGGCATCAACAAGCTCTTCGTCATAATTGGTGCTGCAGCGGCCGTCGTGATCGTCGGTGGAGCGGGTCTCTTCTTCTTCCTGTCCTCGGGCAATTCGGCCGACGCGGCCGCCGCTCACGATGGAGCAGGGCATGGCGAGGCCGCCATCGTCACCGATACCTTCATCTTCAATCTCGAACCGATGATGGTCAATCTCAACAGCGCCGAAGGCCAGCAGAACTATATGAAGCTGACCGTCGCGCTCGAAGTTGCCGACCAGGAGACGATGACAGCCATCCAGCCGCGCCTCGCCAAGGTCGTGGATGCATTCCAGGTCTACATGCGCGAGCTGCGCAAGAGCGATCTGGAAGGTTCCGCCGGCATCTATCGCCTCAAGGAAGAGCTGCTGCGCCGCGTCAACCTGGCCGTTTATCCGGCCCGGGTCGAAAGCGTCCTCTTCAAGGAAATCCTGGTGCAGTAATGGCTGGTCCTTCCGATCAAGACAAACTCTCCGAAGACTGGGGCCTTGACGCCCTGACCGGAAGCGGTGGCGGGTTCGATATTCCTGCTGCCGACGATCCGGGCATGGAAGATTGGGCGGCGATGCTGCAGGCCGGCGATGGCGGCAGCAGCGACGGTATCGACCGTGTGCTCAATCAGGACGAGATCGACAATCTGCTCGGCTTCGATGCCGCGGCCGCCAACAATGTCGAGCTGTCGGGCGTTCAGGCGCTCATCAATTCGGCCCTGGTGAGCTATGAGCGCCTGCCGATGCTCGAAATCGTCTTCGACCGCCTCGTGCGGCTGGCGACGACCTCCCTGCGCAATTTCACCTCCGACAACGTCGAAGTCTCGCTGGACTCGATCTCATCGGTGCGTTTCGGCGACTATCTCAATTCCATTCCGTTGCCCGCCATCCTTTCGGTCATCAAGGCCGAGGAATGGGGCAATTATGGCCTGCTCACCGTCGACAGCAATCTCATCTATTCGATGATCGACGTGCTGCTGGGCGGTCGCCGCAGCGGTGGCAATGTCCGCGTCGAGGGGCGTCCCTATACAACCATCGAAATGGCGCTGGCACAGCGCATGATCGAGCTGATCCTCGATGATACGCACCGGGCCTTCGAGCCGGTGACCCAGGTCAATTTCAAGCTCGAGCGCATGGAGAGCAATCCGCGCTTTGCCGCGATCTCCCGCCCGAACAATGCGGCCATCCTGATCGAACTGCGGATCGAGATGGATGATCGCGGCGGCAAGATCGAAATCCTTCTGCCCTACGCGACGATCGAGCCCATCCGCGACCAGCTCCTGCAGATGTTCATGGGTGAAAAGTTCGGCCGCGATCCGATCTGGGAAGGCCATCTCGCCACCGAGATCTACCAGGCCGACGTCGAGATCGAGGCAGTGCTGCACGAGCAGGACCTGCCGCTGGCGCGCCTGATCAACATCAAGCCGGGCGAGACGATCATGTTCGAGCGCGCCCCGACGGATCCGATCCAGCTGCGCTGCGGCGATGTCGATCTTACCCAGGCGATCATGGGTCATATTGGAAATCATGTTTCGGTGCGTGTTACGCGCCCGCTCAACCCGCCCAAGGTCACGATGGCGGCGTTTGAAGCGATCGACGAGTCTATGGAAGGGCGATAAAATTGGGTTTGTCTCTGGGTTTGTTCATTGAAGGTGCCGTTGCTCTGCTGCTGGCACTGACCCTTGGTTATTGCATCGTCCTCAACCGTCGCCTGACGCTGCTGCATGCGGACCGCGACGCGCTCCGCCTGATGGTGGGAGATCTGGTTACGGCGACCAGCCTGGCCAACCAGGCCATCAAGGAGCTCAAGACCACCGCGGTGGAAGCCGATTTGTCGCTGACGTCTCGACTTGAGGAAGCCGAGCGTTTCGGCATCCAGCTGGCCAATCACATCAATTCGGGCAATGCGCTGATGCAGCGGATCGCCAAGATCACCGCTGCAGGCCGTCGCACGCCGGCTCCCGTCGCCGGGCTCGACCTGCTCCCCGGTGCGCCTGCCGCGGCGCCGGCTCACGGCACCAACAAGGTCCGTGCCGCGCTCGAACAATTGTCCACCCGTGTGCATAATCGTGGGGTCGCAGCGTGACCAATATCCGACTGCTTCCCGTCGTCATCCTGGTGGTGGGCGCGCTTCTCGTGCTCAAGACCACGGGCCTCGTGACCGAGGGGCATTATGTCCTCTCGGGCGTGGCTCCCGTGGCCGCCGCTGGTGGCGGAGCGGCTCCGGCAAGTCCGGCACCGCAGGAAAGCATCACCCTCCAGCAGCCGACCCTGTCCGATGCGGCGCCGCTCATGTCTGACGGTGCGCCGACCATGGGCGCCGATGCTGCCGAAGCCGGCCATGGCGCGGAAACCGACCATTCGGCAACAACCGAAATCGCTGCGGATGGTGTGCCACCCGCCGACGATCACGGTTCGACCCCTGCCAATAGCGTGGCCGTGGACAATGCCTGTGCGCCCCGCGAATCGGGTGAGCAGGAGGGCGGACAGCTCACCATCGTTCCCGGCGGCTGCCCGCCGATTGGCGATGCCATGCCGCAATTGGCGACGCCGGGCGGCGTGGTCGACATGGCCGTCGGCGATACCTCGCTCACCGGCCAGGTGCTGCTCGACCGCCTTTCCGCCCGTCGCACCGAGCTCGAAGCCTTCGAGCAGGAACTGAGCGTGCGTGCCTCCCTGGTCGATGCGGCCGAGCGCCGGGTCCAGGATCGGGCCTCGACGCTGGAAGCCCTCGAGGCCCAGATTGCCTCGCTGGTGGATGAGCGCAAGCGCCTCGAGCAGGAGCAGTTCGCCGGCATCGTCTCCATGTACCAGACGATGAAGCCCAAGGACGCCGCCTCGATCTTCGACGAACTCGACATCGATGTGCTGGTGCGTGTGGCCAAGATGATGAGCCCGCGCAAGCTGGCGCCGGTCCTGGCTGCCATGACCACGACACGGGCCCAGGAACTGACGATCCGCCTGGCTGCGGAAACCTCGGAAAATCCCGAGCAGATGCAGCCGGCCGATGTCGCCGCGCTGCCCCAGATCGTCGGCCAGTAAACCGACACCCCCACCTTCTCCGACCGCGGCGTCCCAGGCGCCGCGGTTTTTGCTTGTCCGCACTCTACCTCTTCTAGGGCCAGCCATCCTTGACGCCCGTAAGGCCATGTTAAGCATGCGCGCTTAGGGTTGGGCCCAAGTGAATTTGTGTAACTCGCCGCTCCTCGGCCTGGTCTGGTTCGACCATCGTGGAGCGCGATTGAAAGTGTCGGGCGGGCTCTCACCCTTGAAAATCAGGACTGGTTCAATCTGGTTGCGGTCTCGAGCCCTTCTGGCTTTGGCAACGCTTTCGGTGAGCATGGCGGCTCTTTCGGCCGCCTGGGCGCAGGAGCAGGGGCAGTTCTTCGCCACCCAGGAAGACGGCTATGGCCGGCTGATCATCAGCTTCCCGGGCCGGGATACGCTGCCGGGCTATGATCTGCGCATGTCCAACAGCGTGCTGACGCTGACCTTTGACGAAGAGGTCGCGATCGCCCTTCCGGATGTGGCCGCCACCATGCCGGAATATCTGTCCGTGGCCCGCGTCGACGGCGATGGCAAGGGCATGCGCCTTGGCCTGCGCACGAGTTTCAACTTCAATCGCACCGAAGCGGGCGACAAGCTCTTCATCGATCTCCTGCCCTCCGACTGGCAGGGCATGCCTCCCGGGCTTCCGCAGGAGGTCATCGACGAGATGAACCGCAAGGCCGAGCGCGCTGCCCTGCGCGCCGATCAATTGCGCAAGGCGCAGGTCGTTGCCGAGCAGAACCCGCGCGCCACCGTCCGCATCGGGCGCAACCCGACCTTCCTCCGCGTCCAGTTCGACTGGACCATTCCCACTGGCGGAAAGTTCGATTTCGAGGACGAGGCGGGCGACATCGCGTTCGAATGGCCTGTTGAAGTCGATCTGCGCGAGGTGATGGTCGATCTGCCGCGCGAAATCGCCGAGCTCAAGAATGTCGTCACCCCCGATGGCAGCACGGTCAAACTGAAATTCGCCAAGGGGGTGGAGCCGCGCTTTTATTCCACTTCCGCCACCCAATATGTGCTCGACATCGATATTGAGGGGGAGGGCCTTCCCGAATTGACGGCCGCCGGTCTCCTGGCCGATCAGGATGCGCCGCAGGTGGCATCGGCCTCGCTCGGCGGAACGCCGGCATTGCCCGGCGCCGAAACGCGCAAGGCCGCCGCCCCGGAAGCTATTACGCCATTCGTCACCATGCTCGGCAGCACGGTGCGCGTCGTCTTCCCGTTTGAGCAGGAAACGCCCGCCGCCGTCTTCCGTCGCGGCGATTCGGTGTGGATGGTGTTCGACAGCCAGAGCCATGTGAACAGTCCCGCCGAGATGGGGCAACTCCAGGCCATAAGCACCGAATTCGTCGCCACGAATTCCGGCTCCGATACGCAGATCGTGCGGATCGACCTCTCCCAGGATCGCCTGGCCACATTGGGCTCGGAGGGCCTCTCCTGGGTCTTGTCCCTCGGTGATGTCATGATGTCGCCGACAGAGCCGGTGGAGCTGGTCCGTCGCCGCGACATGAAGGGCGCCTTCGAGATGGTGGCCAATATCGTCCGGCCCGCCCGCGTCCACGATTTCGTCGATCCGATGGTCGGCGATACGCTCAAGGTCGTCACCGCCTATCCGCCGGCGCGCGGCCTCACGCGTTCCTTCGACTATGTGGATTTTGCCGCCATGCGCAGCGTCCATGGTCTGGTCGTTCGCCCCAAGGCGGGGGAACTCGATGTCGCCATCGAGAATGCGCTCGCCGTCATTTCCAGCGCGGATGGGCTCACGGTCTCGCCGCTCGAGACCCTGCGGCAGGATCAGGCCAGCATCGCGCCTGCCCAGCGCCTCAATTTCCTTGATATTGCGCCATTGGTGCAGACCGATCCGGGTATTTTCGGCCAGCAGCGTGATGAATATGAGGCCATCGCCGCTGCCAGTGACGGCAGTTCGCGCGACACAGCGCGCCTCGATCTCGGGCAGTATTTCCTGGCCAACCGGCTCGCCATCGAGGCGCTGGGCGTGCTCCAGGTGGCCAATTCGGGGCTCCGGGACAAGGCGCTCCTGCCGCGGATCGAAATGACGCGGGCGGCTGCCAATGTCGTGGCCGGCCGTCCTGCAGATGCGCTCGCGACGCTAAACGACCGCCGCTTCGACCAGGATGTCGACGCCATGTTCTGGCGGGCCATTGCGCGCGAGGAGGTCAATGATTTCTCCGGCGCCCTCGCCGACGCCACCCAGGCCTATTCGATCGCCGACGGTTACCCGTCCTGGGCGCGCGACAAATTCCATCTCGCCGCCATTCGCGCCGCGCTCGAGGAGCACAATCCCGATAAGGCTGCCGCCATGCTCGAGGATGTGGATTTCGCCTCGCTCGAAACCGATCAGATCGCCGAGTTCAACCTGCTGACGGCCCGGCTGGCAGAAGCCCAGGGACGCCAGCAGGATGCGATCGACACCTATGGTCAGGTGATTGCCTCCGAGGTGCGCCCGGCGCGCGCGGAGGCCGTGTTCCGCACCCTCCAGATCCTCGACCAGCAGGGCCGGCTCGATCTGGCGCGCGGCACGCAGACGCTCACCGCCGAGGCGATGCTCTGGCGGGGCGACCGGCTGGAAGCGAACATGCAGGCCATGCTGGCGGATCTGCATTTCCGCAAGGCCGACTATCGGGAAGGCTTCGAGGCGGTGAAGGCCGCTCTCCTCAGCGATCCGGAGAGCCGTGCGGTCCAGCAGCTCAGCGATAACGCCCAGCGCACCTTTACCGAGCTCTTCCTCAATGGCTTTGCCGACAAGCTCGCCCCGATCGATGCCCTGAGCATCTACTATGATTTCCAGCACCTGACCCCAGCCGGGGCGCAGGGCGACGAGATGATCCGCAATCTCGCGCGGCGTCTGGTGCGCGTCGATCTTCTGCCGCAGGCCATCGCCCTGTTGCAGTACCAGCTCGACAATCGCCTGCGCGGCGTTGCGCGCACGCAGGTGGCGACCGATCTCGCCGTGCTCTACCTGGCCAATCACAAGCCCGCCGAGGCAATGCGGGTGCTCAACGATTCGCGCCTGCCGGACCTGCCGGCCTCGCTGGCCCGCCAGCGTCGCGTCATCGAGGCCCGCGCCATGATCGATGGCGGCCGCGACCAGCTGGCACTGGACCTGCTGCGCGATCTCGAAGGCCAGGATGTCGAGCTGATGCGCATCAATGCGCACTGGCAGGCCAAGCGCTACAGCCAGGCAGGGCAGGGGATCGAGGCGCTTTATGGCGCGCAGGCCCTGGCTGCGCCGCTCAGCAAGCCGGCCCGTCTCAATATCATCCAGGCCGGCGTCGGCTATGTGCTGACCAGCGATACAACTGCACTGGCCCGGCTGCGGGCAAAATATTCCGACGCCATGGTCAACTCACCGGAATGGCCGATCTTCGACTTCATCACCGGTCCGATCGAGGTGACGAGCAACGAGTTCAAGCAGGTGGCGGCCCAGATCGCCTCGCGCGATGGCCTCGATCTGTTCCTCACCGCCTATCGCGAGACCTATGAGGGCCAGGGGGCTTTGGCTCCGGTCGCGAAATCGGAAAATATCGACCTCTC
This sequence comes from Devosia sp. FJ2-5-3, assembly GCF_029201545.1. Classification (NCBI taxonomy): domain Bacteria; kingdom Pseudomonadati; phylum Pseudomonadota; class Alphaproteobacteria; order Hyphomicrobiales; family Devosiaceae; genus Devosia; species Devosia sp. FJ2-5-3. Next base: position 1,710,529 of record NZ_CP104007.1, read on the forward strand.
GACCAGCGGCTAGGCTCGCGCCACACCCGCGAGCCGCGTCCGCTGCACGACGAGCGGGCGCAAATTCCCTGCGCCCAAAACCGGGGCCCACGCCGCCCCAGGGACGCAATGCCTTGGGTGTGGGTCGGTCGGGTCGCTATGTGTTGAAGCTGCGGACCAGCGAGCCCACAACCAGATACCAGCCGTCCACCAGCACGAAAAAGATCAGCTTGAAGGGCAGCGAGATCACCACGGGCGGCAACATCATCATACCCATCGACATCAGCACCGACGCCACCACCATGTCGATGATGACAAAGGGCAGGAACAGCAGGAAGCCGATCTCGAAGGCCCGTCGCAATTCCGAGATGAGGAAGGCGGGGATCAGCAGCTGGAGCGGAATGGCTTCCGGTTCGGCCGGGATTTCGGCCTCCGTGAGGTCGTAAAAGAGCTGCAGATCCTGTTGGCGCACGTTGAAGCGCATGAATTCGTGCAGCGGCGCCGCCGTCAGCTCGAAAGCCTCGGCGAATTCGATCTCATTGGCCATGAGCGGGGCGATGCCCTGGTCATAGCTCTGCTGCAGCGTGGGCTGCATGATGAAAAAGGTCAGGAACAGCGCCAGCGACATCATCACCGAGTTGGGCGGTGCGGTCTGCAGGCCGATGGCCGTGCGCAGGAGCGACAGGACCACCACGATCCGGGTGAAGCTGGTGACCATCACCAGGATCGACGGCGCCAGGGATAGGACCGTGATCAGGCCGATGAGCTGGACCGCGCGGTCGACCAGCGCGGTGTCGTCGCCGAAACCGATGGAGAGGTCCTGTGCGTGGGCAACGCCAGCGGCGCCCAGCATGACCAGCCCGGTGAGGCCGACAATCAGGAGCGCCCGCTGGCCGGGGATCTGGAAGAACCTAGTTGCTCTTGGCTTCGGTGTGCTTGTTCTGGTCAAGGCCGAGCCCTTCATTGGCCTGTTCTGCTTCGATCTCTTTAGCTGAGTCGATTGCCGGGTCGGGCGAAATGTCAGGCTTATACCCGTCTGCTGCCGATTCCGGCGGGCTTACGGGGCGGAGCAGGCCGGTGTGGCGCAGGGATCGGGGGGCAGAGCCGTCCTTCGGTTTGGCGTCGCGCAGGCGGTCGAGATTGGCCGATGGGCCGGCCGCGACGGCCGATGCGGGTACGATCGCTGGCTTGGACTCGCCGGGCTTGGAATCGGTTGCGACAGGGCCGGGGCGTCGATTGCCCATGAAGGGCACCGGGCGGCGCGTCGGCTGCACGGCGGGCGGCTCTTCGACCGCGATCCCGGTCTCGATCACCAGATCCTGCGGTCCGCCGGTCAGAATCAGATGTTCGACATTGTCGCGGCGGATCACGAGCAATTGCCGCTTCTGGTCCACGACGAGGCTATCCACGATGGCCAGGCGCCGGTTCCGACCGCGCGGACCGTTGGTCGTCACCTTGAAGATCAGCTTGAGCAGCCAGACGCCGAGCACGATGAGAACGATGACGGCGCCGAGGGCGAAGAGGGCGGTAAGGTATGTATTGCCGCCGTCTCCACCGAAAAGGCTGGTGATGAACTGCACCTAAGAAGTCTCCTGTGTAGATAGCCAGCGAATCCGCGCTGGCACTTTCTGCCCACCCAAATCAGCCAATTTTGCATTTTGCGAGGCAAGGTGGGTCAGTCTTACCGGGTGATTAACTGTTCGTTAACCCTAAATGGGCAGGATTTGCCTATACCAAATTGGACTCGGGAACGCCTCGTTATGGGCATTATGGATCTGCCGGTTTTCGCGGCGCTGACGGACAAGATGCGCTGGCATCAGGCGCGTCAAGGCCTGCTGGCCGAAAACGTGGCCAATGCTGACAATCCCGGCTTCCGGGGGCGCGACCTCAAGCAGTACAATTTTTCTGATCGGGTCGATCAGGTGAAGCCGCCTTCAGTGGCGACCTTCGTCACCCAGCCCAGGCATTTCAGTACCTCGCTCGGCGGCAATTCCAATTTCGCCGACCAGAAAATGGTCAATTTCGAGGTCACGCCCGGCGGCAATGGCATCACGCTCGAAGACGAGATGATGAAGGTCACCACCAATCTGATGGACTATCAGGCCGCCACCAACATCTACCAGAAATCGGTCCGCATCCTGCGTACCGCCATGGGCAAGTCGGCGTAAGGACAGGCAAAAATGGATTTCAGCTCCTCCATCCGCATCGCAGCCACCGGGCTCCATGCACAATCGGCCCGCATGCGCGTTATCGCGGAAAACATTGCCAACGCCGATTCCACCGCGACGACCGCCGACGGCGACCCCTACCGCCGCCGGGTGCCCACCTTCCTGACCACCTTCAACAACGAGATCGGCGGACGCACGGTCAAGATGGGCAAGGTGGCGCTGGATAATACTGAATTCAGCCCCCGCTACGAGCCCGGCCATCCAGCGGCCGACGCCAATGGCTATGTGCAATATCCCAACGTCAACACACTGATCGAGACGATGGATATGCGCGAAGCCCAGCGCAGCTACGAAGCAAACCTTAATGTGGTCTCGATCAGCCGCCAGATGCTCGGGCAAACGCTCGACATCTTACGCGGCTGACAATCTAGGAGCGTCCAATGGCTTCCACCCCCTTCAATATCGCGGCTGCTGCCTATGGCAATGCCAGCCGCCTGTCTGTCAAATCTGACATCGAGACCGCAGCCAGCTCCGTTGCCTCCGGTCCGAACTTCGCTCAGATGCTGGCCCAAAGCGTGCAGGGTGTGGTGGAGAGCCGCTCCGCCGATCCGATGAGCATTGCCATGGTCGGCGACGCCGCCAGCCTGATGCTGCAGCAGGCCGCCATGCCGGGCGCGCAGCTTGGCACCGCGCCGGCGCAGCAGGGCAATGACTTCGCACAGATTCTGGCCCAGAGCGTGCAGGGTGTGGTCGACAGCGGCCGCGCCTCCGAAAAGATGTCGATGGACATGGTCAACGGCAAGGCCAATGTCGTCGATATGGTCACGGCCCTCAGTCAGACCGAAATGGCCATTGAGAGCATCGTCACCATCCGTGACCGCGTCATCGCCTCCTATGAGGAAATCATGCGCATGCCGATCTGATCGGCATTGCATGTCGATGTGGTCGGCGTGAATTGATTGGGGCTGCGGCATCGCAGCCCACAATTGCCTGCTCAAGGGCGCGGGGAATCAGCTACCATTGCCGCATCAACCGCGGCGGAGGCGGTAGGAATGACCGGCGCCGAAGTTCTCGACATTGCCAGCCAGGGCATCTGGACACTGATCATCGTGTCCCTGCCCATGATGCTCGTCGGCCTGCTGGTCGGCGTCGTGATCGCGCTTTTCCAGGCCCTGACGCAGATCCAGGAAATGACCCTGGTGTTCGTCCCCAAGATCATCGCCATCTTCGTCACCATGCTGATCGCGCTGCCCTTCATGGGGTCGATGCTCTCGGCCTATATGATGCGCGTGGTCGATATGATCATCGTCGGCGGGTAATGCTCAATCTGAGCCTCGACTGGGGCCCGGCCGCCGCTTTCGTCTACATGATGCTGTTCGCGCGTATCGGCGCCATGCTGATGCTCATGCCGGCGCTGGGCGAGCAGTCCATTCCCATGCGGCTGCGCCTCACCTTCGCGCTGCTCCTCACGCTCGTGCTCTATCCGCTGCTGTCCGGCCTCATTCCCGCCCGGCCGCAGAGCCTTGGCGGTCTGATCGAGCTGCTTTTCCACGAGCTTGCGGTCGGCATCATCATCGGCGCCATCATTCGCATCACCGTCATGGCCACCCAGGTCGCGGGCGCCATCGTCGCCTTCCAGGCCGGCCTCAGCGGTGCCATGGCGGCCGATCCGACCCAGCAGGGCATGCAGAGCGCGGTCTTTGCCAGCTTCCTGTCCTTTCTCGGCATTACCCTGATCTTTGCCACCGATCTGCATCATGTGGCGCTGGCGGCGATCTATGACAGCTATTCGGTGTTCACGCCGACCGCGCCGATCATGTCGGAAGATGCCCTGCAATTGGTGCTGCGCACCGTGGCGAGCGCTTTCAGCATCGGCATCCAGATGTCGGCGCCGTTCATCGTCTTCGGCCTCGTCTTCAACCTCGGGGCGGGTATCCTCGCGCGCCTCATGCCGCAATTGCAGGTCTATTTCATTCTCATGCCCGCCAATATCATGGCCGGGCTGGTTCTCTTCGGCCTGCTCCTCGTCATGATGATGGGGTGGTATCTCACGGCCTTCGAAAACCATCTTGCGATGTGGCGGGGCTAGCCATGTCATTCCTCCACGTCAGGGGCTGTTCCGGATGCGATGCAGGACTGAGGGCGATGCCCGATGTCTGACGCACCCGACAAGGACAGCAAGACAGAAGACCCCTCCCAGAAAAAACTGGAGGATGCGCTCAAGAAGGGCGACGTCGCCAAGAGCCAGGAAGTGACGACCTGGTTCATGCTGGTCGGCACCGCCATTGTCCTCTCTGCCGTGGCGCCGTGGATGGCCGGCCAGATCAGCGCGTCCCTGCAATTGGTGCTCATGAACGCCGATCAGTTCGACGTCGATGGCTCAGGCTTTGCCGGCTTCGTCACGGGTCTGGGCCTGTCGCTTATCGGCGTCGTGCTGGCGCCCCTGGCAGTGCTCTATGCCTGTGGCCTCGCGGCCAATCTCGTACAGCACCGGCCCCTCATGTCGACCGAGCCGATCACCCCGAAATTCTCCAAGGTGTCGCCGCTGGCGGGGGCCAAGCGCCTGTTTTCCATCGATGCGCTCATCAATTTCGGCAAGGGCCTGATCAAGATCAGCGTCGTCGGCATCGTCGTCTTCATGGTCGCCTGGCCGGAACGCGACCGGCTGGACACGATGATGACGGCCGACCCGATCATGATCCTGCTCGACGTGCAGGAGATGGCGGTCAAGATCATCACCGCGGTGCTGATCGTCGTCACCTTCATTGCCGGTGCCGATTTTCTCTATGTCCGCCAGAAATGGTGGAAGCGGCAGATGATGACGGTTCAGGAAACGCGCGACGAATACAAGCAGATGGAAGGTGACCCTCACGTTAAGGGTCGTATCCGTCAGCTGCGCCAGGAAAAGGCGCGCAAGCGCATGATGTCGGCCGTGCCCGATTCCACTGTCGTCATCACCAATCCGACCCACTTTGCCGTGGCGCTCAAATACGAAAAGAACATGCCGGCGCCGATCTGCGTGGCCAAGGGCGTCGATGCCGTGGCCCTGCGCATCAGGGCGGTCGCCAAGGACAACGATGTGCCGATCATCGAAAATCCGCCTCTGGCGCGCGCGCTCTTTGCCTCGGTCGATGTCGACCAGATCATTCCGGCCGACCACTACAAGGCCGTTGCCGAAATCATCGGCTTCGTCATGCGCCTCAAGAAGTCGAGCTGGCGCGCCTAGGGCGTTTCCAGCAGGCGTGGAACCGGTCTTGTGGCTAGGAAATGCAACAAAAACAATCGCTTATGGCAATTTCGTCACGCCCAGAATGCCCAGCACGAAGTCTGCGCGCTCCGATACCGGCGTTTTCGGAATGACCACCAGCTCATAACCCAGTGCGGCATAGTCCCGCTGCAGCCGCTCATATTCGACGATCGCCTCGGCGAGGCCATGGCGGCGCTCCGGGTCGGTCACATAGATTTCCGCCCAGGGCGGCACCATGAAGACCCGGCCGTGGTAGCGATGCGCTTGGCCGAGGGTAGACAGCCAGGGCTCCCCCGTCATTTCCGTCAGCGCCGAAGCCGCGTCCACGAGCCCGCGGTCGAAAAAGACGAGGCCGGGTCCGGACTTGCCGTCCCGGTCCGCCAACGCCATGGCAATGGCCCTGCGGATGAACGCCTCCGGATTCACCCAGGGCAGGGCATTGCCATTGGCCGCCAGTTCGGCGGCGACGATGCGGCGTCCAGGCTCTTCGACGACGGCGTGACCCCGGCGCGCCAGTTCGGCGAGCAATGTCGATTTGCCCCCGCTTGAACAGCCTGAAATCACGACGAAATTTTCCATTTCCCTCACACTCCGCCTCAAACTTCGGGCTGGCGGCAAAATCAGCCTCCGCCGGGCATGGCCGGATCGTCAATTCGCCCGTACTAATGTTGAAAACCGCCTTCGCACTCCCATGTGCGCGGCCCATTTGATAGACCTTGTATGTCCCGATTCGGGTCACATCTCGTGCTGGAGCGTTTCCTCATGGCCACAACGCCACTTGGCGAGGGCAGCTACCCCGATCCGGTTCTGGCATCGTCGCGCAGTGGCGCCGGATTGTGGCGGGTTGTGGCACTGGGCGTCTTCCTCGTGGCCATGGCCGCAGGCTTTGCCATGTTCGGCGACCGTATTCCCGCTGAGCTGGTGATGACCTTTGTGGGCATCCTCGCCGTGGCCGGGGTGTTTTTCATGTTCGGCATCGCCGCGGGCCTGTTCCGGTTTTCCGGGGCCGAAGAGCGGCGAACCATCGCCAATGCCGTCATCGACAGCGCCGGGCGCGGCATCGTCGTGGCCGATCGCGACGGCAAGATTTCCTATGTGAACTCCAGCTATGGCGCTTTTCCGAGCGCGTTGCACAATGGCCTGCCGGTCAGCGTTCCGCGCCTGTTTGCCGGCCATGCCGATGCCAGTGAGGCCATCTATCGCCTGGTGCGCGCGGCAAAGGATGGTCGCAGCGCGGCGGAGAATATTCGCATCCTGGGCGGCCTTGGCGGCGCGGCAGACGATTCGGCGCGCGCCTATTGGTACAAGGTGACGGTGCGGCCGCTGCCGGAGACTGAGGACGCGCACAAGCCCATGGTCGCCTGGACCATCGAGGACATGACGCGCGACCGCGAGAGCAATGAAACCGCTTTCCGCGACCTGCAGCGTGCCATCGACTATCTGGATCATTCGCCCTCCGGCTTCTTTTCCGCCGACGCCCAGGGACGCATTCAATATCTCAACTCCACCCTGGCCGACTGGCTGGGCTACGACCTCGCCGAGTTCAATGCCGGCCATCTGCGCCTCGAGGACGTGGTGCGCGGGGACGGCTCCTCGCTCCTCATGCGCGGCCGGCGCGATGGCGAAATCCGCACCGAGATCATCGATATCGACCTCGTGCGTCGCAATGGCACGACGCTGCCCGTGCGCCTCCTGCACCGCGCGGCCCGCCTCGCCGATGGCGAGCTGGGCGAGACGCGTACGCTCGTGCTCGACATGTCGAGCGCGCCTGACACCGAAGAAGAGCTGCGCGCCGCCGAAGTGCGGTTTTCGCGCTTTTTCAACGACACGCCCTTCGCCATCGCCACGCTCGACAGCGCAGGCAGGGTGGTCCGCACAAATGCGCCGTTCGGGCGCATTTTTCATTGGTCGGGCGAGGAAGAAAGCGTCGAACAGCAGCCGCTGCGCGACCTCATCGGCGAAGGCAGCCGCGAAAAGCTCGACAAGGCCATCGCCGCCGCCATGGCGCGCCAATCCGAGGTCGAGCCCGTCGATGCGCTGCTGAGCGCGGCAGGCGACCATGCGGTGCGCCTCTATATCTCCGCGTCCGAAAGCAGCGCCGGCTCGCCCGAGCAGGTCAATGTCTACGCCCTCGACATGACTGACCAGCGCAAGCTCGAAGCCCAGTTCGCCCAGAGCCAGAAGATGCAGGCCGTCGGCCAGCTTGCCGGCGGCGTCGCCCACGATTTCAACAATCTGCTGACCGCCATTATCGGCTTCTCCGATCTTCTGCTGCTCAAGCACAAGCCGGGCGATCCGTCCTTTAACGAGCTCATGCAGATCAAGCAGAACGCCAATCGCGCTGCCGGTCTCACCCGCCAGCTCCTGGCCTTCTCGCGCCGCCAGACCCTGCGCCCGCAAGTGCTCGAATTGCCGCTGATCGTCGATGACCTCACGGTCCTCCTCAAGCGCATGATCGGCGAGAAGAACCACCTCTCCGTCGAGCATGGCCGCAATATCTGGCCGGTCCGCGCCGATGTCGTGCAGCTCGAACAGGTCATCATCAACCTCGTGGTCAATGCGCGCGACGCCATGCCCGATGGCGGCTCGATCACGGTGCGCACCAGCAATATCACCGAGGCCGAGGCGGCGAGCCTGCGCTTTGACGGGCTGGTGCCGGCCGACTACGTGCTGATCGACGTCGAGGATACCGGCACGGGCATGAGCCCGGAAGTGCTGCAGAAGATCTTCGAGCCCTTCTTCACCACCAAGGAATTGGGCAAGGGCACGGGCCTCGGGCTCTCGACCGTCTACGGAATCGTCAAGCAGACCGAAGGCTTCATCTATCCGGTCTCGGTCCTCGGCGAAGGCACAACCTTCAAGATCTTCCTGCCCCGCTATGTGCCCACCGAAGCCGAGCTCACCGCCAAGATTGCCGCGGCAACCGCTCCGGCCAAGGATCTGACCGGCAATGAGCGCATCCTGCTTGTCGAAGACGAAGAGAGCGTGCGCGCCTTCTCCGCCCGGGCCCTGCGCACCACCGGCTACAAGGTCTATGAGGCCGAAGGCGGCGACGAGGCCATCGAGGTGCTCGAAGAGATCGACTACAAGGTCGATCTCGTCATCTCCGACGTCGTCATGCCCGAGATGGATGGCCCGACGCTGCTCAAGCACATCCGCGAAAAAATGCCCGATCTCAAGGTCATCTTCGTGTCGGGCTATGCCGAGGAAAGCGTCCGCCGCGACATTTCCGACGACCAGAGCGTCGATTTCCTGCCAAAACCCTATTCGCTCGACCAGATCAATTCCAAGGTCAAGGAAGTGCTGCGACGGATCGACAAACCGGAATGATCGGCACCCCGGATGCCTGTCTCGATAGCCTGAAGGACTGACGATGACCGCTCATCCACGATTTGAGGGCGCCGCCGAACGCAATGTGCTGGGCGAGCCGCTGCAGCCCTGTTCGGACAATCCGCTCACCGGGTTTTATCGGTCCGGCTATTGCGCTGCGGGCCCCGACAATGCCGCCGTCCACCTCGTTTGCATCGAAGCCACGGACGCGTTCCTCGCCTATTCGGCCAGCGTCGGGAACGACCTTTTGACCCCGCGGCCGGAGTTCGGTTTTCCCGGTCTCGTCGCAGGCAATCGCTGGTGCCTCGTGGCGGGCAGATGGATGCAGGCGCATGAGGCGGGCCATGCGCCCCGTGTCTATCTGCACGCCACTAACCAGAACGTCCTGGGACTGGTTCCGCTTGAAATCCTCAAGACTTACGCGCTCGACCTCAACTAGTGAATCCGGGCCTTAGCCCGCAATCGGCGTCCCTTCGGCAAGCAGCCCCTTGTCCATCAGCGCCGCCCACAGTCCATCGGGGATTGTGACGTCCCACCAGGCCAATATCCCGTCCAGTTCCTCGCTCGAGCGGGGGCCGGGCAAGACGGTGCACACCGCCGGATGGGCCAGCGGGAACTGCAGCGCCGCCGCCGGCAGCGGCACGTCGAACTCCCGACACACGGCCGCGAGCGCCCGCACCTTGGCCACCACGGCCTCAGGCGCCCGCGCATAGTCAAAGCGGTCGCCCCCGGCCAGAATGCCGGAATTGAACGGTCCGCCCACGACCACCGATGCCCCGCGTTCGACGCAGGTGCTGAGAAACGGCGTCAGCGAAGTCTGCTCGAGCAGCGTATAGCGTCCGGCGAGCAGGAACACGTCCCAGTCCCCCAGCGCGAATGCATCCATCAGCACCTGCCATTCATTGACGCCAAGCCCGATCGCGTTGACCAGTCCCGCGTCTCGCAACTCGCGCAGCGCCTTGTACCCGCCGCCTGCCAATTGCTGCCACAGCGGCTTGTTGCCCTCCACCCCATGGGTGACGACGCCGATATCGTGGACATAGAGCATGTCGATCTTTTCGAGCCCCAGCCGCTGCAGGCTGTCCTCGAACGAGCGCATCACCCCGTCATAGGAATAGTCATAGACCTCGCGGAACGGCAGCGGGTCGATCCATTCGTCGCGCGGCCAGTCCTGCCCATGCACCGGCCGCAGCAGCCGGCCCACCTTGGTGGAGAGAACCACGCCCTCGCGCTTTTCGCGCAGCACATCGCCGACGAGATGCTCGGAGCGGCCAAACCCGTAATGGGGCGCGGTATCGACATAATTGATGCCGAGATCGGTGGCGTGGCGCACCAGCGCCCGCGCCTCGTCGGCCGGAACGGCATTGTAGTTCCCGGCCAGCGACGCCCCGCCCAGGCCCAATGTCGTGACCGTGAGGTCCGTGCGGCCAACAGGCCGTTTGTCGAAGCTGCGCGCACTCATTTGCCGTGTCTCCCCACCGGGCAAATAACTGACATGTTAGTTCCCCGGCGTAAAGCGCGCGCGCTTCTGTTCTAATACAGCCCGTTGATCAACACCGGCTTCTCGCTCTCGACGCGCACCGGATTGCGCAGTTTCAGCCCGAACTGGGCTTCCTCGATCTCGAAGATATCGTCCTGCCGGGTCGAAATCCCGTCGGCAAAGCTCAGCGTCGCCGTGCCGAACATATGCACATGCACATCGCCCGGCTGGCGGAACAGCTCATATTTGAAATGGTGATATTCGAGATTGGCGATGGTGTGGCTCATATTGTCCTCGCCGGAGAGGAACGGCTTTTCCCAGATCACCTGGCCGTCGCGAATGATGCGCGATGTGCCCTCGATATGGCTCGGCAGATCGCCGACCCGCAGCTCCGGCCCGAACGAGCAGGCGCGCAGTTTTGAGTGCGCGAGGAAGAGATAGTTGATGCGCTCGGTCACGTGGTCGGAAAATTCATTGGCCAGCGCAAAGCCGAGCCGGCGCGGCTGGCCATGATTGTCGATGACGTAGATGCCGGCGATTTCCGGCTCTTCGCCGGCGTCGAGCGCGAAGGCGGGCGAGGGGATGGGGTGGCCTGGATTGGCGACGATATTGCCATTGCCCTTGTAGAACCATTCCGGCTGCACGCCGCGCTGGCCGGAAGTGGGCTTGCCCCCCTCGAGCCCCATGCGGAACATTTTCATGCTGTCGGTCAGCTCGGCTGCGGGCTTTTCGCCATTGGCCTTGTGCATGGCGTCGCGCGTCGCGGCGGAGCCGAGATGGGTCAGCCCGGTGCCGGTCACGTGCAGATGCGCCTTGTCCGGATGATCGATCGGCGCCAGCAGCCGTCCTTCGGCCAGAAGGGCCGCCTTGTCGATGGCCGCGCCCAGTCCGCGCTGGTCGACTATGCCCGAGAGACCTTCCGCGGACGCGATGGCGGCCAGCGCCAGTTCATAGACCGTGCTTGATCCTTCGACGCGGCGCGTTTCACCATTGCGGGTCACCCCGACGGCGCGCGCGCCATTGTCGTCAAAAAACTGAATAAGATGCATGGTCAGAAATCCTCGTCCCTTTTGCCCCAGCGTCGGGCCCGCGCATAAAACGCAAGAGCTCGCGGCCTGTCCAGTCAAAAATCATACTTATGATGAAGCCGCGGCGCGCCGGATGGAATCACGGCCGGACGAAGACTGTGGGATAAGCGGGATGTTCTGGTTTTGTCTCTTGACAGGACTGAAACAAAATGAGAACAAATGCAGCACGGGTGCAAAACAAGGCTCTCTCATCCCAGCGCGTTTGCGCAGCCTTCGAGAGCGTGAAATAAGGAGAGAAATCATGGCTAGCTCGCCGCTTCGCGTTGTTGAAGGTGGATCAATGGATAAGGATAAGGCTCTCGCTGCGGCGCTGAGCCAGATCGAACGCAATTTCGGCAAGGGCTCGATCATGCGCCTCGGAGAGGCAGCGTCGATCGAAGTGGAGTCTATCTCCACCGGCTCGCTCGGCCTCGATATTGCGCTGGGTATTGGTGGGTTGCCAAAGGGCCGCATCGTCGAGATCTTCGGGCCTGAAAGCTCGGGCAAGACGACGCTGGCGCTGCACGTCATTGCGGAGGCGCAGCGCAAGGGCGGCATCTGCGCCTTTGTCGACGCCGAGCATGCTCTCGACCCCGTCTATGCCCGCAAGCTGGGTGTCAATGTCGATGACCTCCTGATCTCCCAGCCCGACGCGGGCGAACAGGCCCTCGAAATCACCGATACGCTGGTGCGTTCCGGCGCCATCGACGTGCTCGTTGTCGACTCGGTTGCGGCCCTTACGCCGCGCGCCGAACTCGAAGGCGAAATGGGCGATTCTCTGCCCGGTCTCCAGGCCCGCCTGATGAGCCAGGCCATGCGCAAGCTGACCTCGTCGATCTCCAAGTCGAAGTGTCTGGTCATCTTCATCAACCAGATCCGCATGAAGATCGGCGTCATGTACGGCTCGCCCGAAACCACCACGGGCGGCAATGCGCTGAAGTTCTACGCCTCGGTTCGCCTCGATATTCGCCGCATCGGCGCGCTCAAGGATCGCGAAGAGATCGTGGGCAACCAGACGCGCGTCAAAGTGGTCAAGAACAAGCTTGCCCCGCCGTTCCGTCAGGTCGAATTCGACATCATGTATGGCGAAGGCATTTCCAAGACCGGTGAATTGCTCGATCTGGGCGTCAAGTCCGGCATCGTCGACAAGTCCGGCGCCTGGTTCTCCTGGGAAAGCCAGCGTCTGGGGCAGGGGCGTGAGAATGCCCGCCAGTTCCTCAAGGACAATCCGGAAATTGCCGCCACCATCGAGCAGGGTGTGCGCGAGAGTTCGGGCCTGCTCGGCGAAGTTCTCCTCGTTGCCGGCGGCGAGGACGATTCCGGCAGCGACGAATAATTCTCCTCCGCCTCCCATGCAGGACTTCGACCCCCGCCCAAAAGCGGGGGTCTTTTTGTTTGTCAGGGCCGCACCTTGCTCAATGGAACGGCGCTATCAATGGAACGGCGCGCTTCCCTCGGGCTTGACCCGAGGGCCACGACGCGAGCCCCAATACCGGCAATAGGCCCTGGGACAGAGCCCCTCGGGTCAAGCCCGAGGGGAGCCCCGTGCGCGCGAAGCGAATGCACGCACACTTTGGCCCCAACTTCTCCCCACCCACCGGCCCACCTCCCTCCCCCTCGCGGGGAGGGATCGAGGGTGGGGGGCGGACAGCCCCGACGCCCCAATCTCCACGCCAATTGCGGCCCAGCACTGCCCGTCCAATCCCCATGTCATCCCCGCGAAAGCGGGGACCTCCGCTCAACAGGGGTTCCCGCTTTCGCGGGAATGACATCGCAGAAAATTGCCCCACCCACCGGCCCGCCTCCCTCCCCCTCGCGGGGAGGGATCGAGGGTGGGGGGCGGACAGTCCCGATGTCACATTCCGCCCACCAACTTCACCTCAGCGCTGCCCGTCCAATCCGCTCCCGATCCACCCCAAATGCCCCTTGTTCCCCTCCCACACCGCCCGGAGCGCCCTCAAACCCGCTGGCCCCGCCACTTTCCCCCATGCCAGCCTGCTGCAATGCTGGACATTCCGGTTCACTGCACGATAAAAAGCCACGATTTTCTTCAAGGGCGCGCTCGTGCCCGTTCCGCATGAAAGCTAGTTGATGACCAGCGTAAACGATCTCCGTTCGAGCTTTGTCGATTACTTTGCCCGTAACGGCCATGAAGCCGTGGCATCCAGCCCGCTTGTGCCGCGCAACGATCCGACGCTGATGTTCACCAATGCGGGCATGGTGCAGTTCAAGAACGTCTTCACCGGCGTCGAGAAGCGCCCCTATTCCACGGCGACGACCGCGCAGAAATGCGTGCGCGCCGGCGGCAAGCACAATGATCTCGACAATGTCGGGTTCACCGCGCGCCACCACACCTTCTTTGAAATGCTGGGCAATTTCTCCTTCGGTGACTATTTCAAGCCCGAAGCGATCGAGCTGGCCTGGACCCTTCTTACTAAGGACTGGGGCTTGTCGAAGGACCGTCTCATGGTCACCGTCTATGAGGACGATGACGAGGCGCTCGAACTCTGGAAGAAGATTGCCGGCATTTCCGAGGATCGCATCGTGCGGCTCGGCGCCAAGTCCAATTTCTGGCAGATGGGCGATACCGGTCCCTGCGGCCCGTGCTCGGAAATCTTCTACGATCACGGCGACAAGGTCTGGGGCGGCCCTCCGGGTTCTCCCGATGAAGACGGCGATCGCTGGATCGAGATCTGGAACCTGGTCTTCATGCAGTTCGAGCAGCATGCCGATGGTTCGCGCACCGGCCTGCCGCGTCCGTCCATCGATACCGGCATGGGCCTTGAGCGCGTTGCCGCCGTCATGCAGGGCGTCCACGATAATTATGACATCGATCTGTTCAAGGCGTTGATCTCGGCTGCCGCCAACGTCACCAATGCCGACGTCAACGGCCCGGGCAACCGCTCGCTCCGCGTCATCGCCGACCATCTTCGTTCGATGAGCTTCCTCATTGCCGAAGGCGTGCTGCCCTCCAATGAAGGCCGCGGCTATGTGCTGCGCCGCATCATGCGTCGCGCCATGCGCCACGCGACGCTGCTCGGCTCGAGCGAGCCGACGATCTACAAGCTCGTCCCGACCCTGGTGCGCGAGATGGGCCAGGCCTATCCCGAGCTCAGCCGTGGCGAAGCCATGATCGCCGAAACCGTCCGCCTCGAGGAGGGCCGGTTCCTCAAGACGCTCGGCCGTGGCCTGCAGATCCTCGAGGCTGAAACCTCCAGCCTCGGCGAGGGCGACGTGCTGGCCGGCGCCACGGCGTTCAAGCTCTACGACACCTATGGTTTCCCGCTCGACCTGACCCAGGATGCCCTGCGCTCGCGCTCGATCACTGTCGACCAGGCCGGCTTTGACGCCGCCATGGCCCAGCAAAAAGCCGAGGCCCGCAAGAACTGGGCTGGTTCGGGCGAAGCGGCCACCGACACCGTATGGTACGGCCTCTCCGACAAGCTCGGCCCCACCGAATTCCTCGGCTATGAAACCGAGACCGCCGAAGCCGAGATCAAGGCGCTCTTGGTCGACGGCACCGAGGTCGACGCCATTGCTGCCGGTCAGGAAGGCATCGTCATCGTCAACCAGACCCCGTTCTATGGCGAGAGCGGCGGCCAGGTGGGCGACACGGGCGTCATCAAGGGCGAAGGCGTCAGCGCCGCAGTCCTCGATACCGGCAAGCATCACGGCGTCTTCGCCCACAAGGTCAAGGTCACCGAAGGCAGCTTCAAGCTTGGCCAGGCCGTCGAGCTGATCGTCGATCACGATCGTCGTTCCGCCATTCGCGCCAACCACTCGGCAACACACCTCCTCCACGAAGCCCTGCGCCTCGTGCTCGGCGACCACGTCGCCCAGAAGGGCTCGATGGTGTCCGCCGATCGCCTGCGCTTCGATTTCGTGCACACCAAGCCCGTCACCCCGCAGGAGCTGGCCGAAGTCGAAGATATCGCGAACGCCATCATCCTTCAGAACACCCCGGTCGAAACCCGCCTGATGGGCGTGGAAGAAGCCAAGGAGTCTGGTGCGCGGGCTCTCTTCGGCGAAAAATACGGCGACGAAGTCCGCGTCGTCTCCATGGGCGAGCCGACCGGCAATGGGCTTGGCTGGTCGGTCGAGCTTTGCGGCGGCACCCATGTCCGTCGCACCGGCGATATCGGTCTCGTCTCCGTCGTCGCCGAAAGCTCGGTCGCCGGTGGCGTGCGCCGCATCGAGGCGCTCACCGGCAAGGCCGCCCGTCATCGCGGCAATGACAGCACCAATATCGTGGCTTCGGCCGCGAGCATCCTCCGCTCCGGTACGCATGAAGTGCTCGAACGCATCGAGGCCCTGCAGAACCAGCTCAAGAGCGCCGAAAAGGCTCTCAGCGATGCCCGCCAGAAGCTGGCGCTCGGCGGCGGCGGCGCCAATGGCGCGGCCTCCGAGACCGTCAATGGCGTCACCTTTGTCGGCCGCGTCGTCGAAGGCGTTGCTGCCAAGGACATCAAGTCCGTGGTCGACGCTGAAAAGAAGCGCATCGGCTCGGGCGTCGTCGTCATGGTGCTCAAGGGCGAAGACGGCAAGGGCACGGTCGCCATCGGCGTCACCGACGATCTCACCGGCAAATATGCCGCCGGCACGCTCATCAAGTCGGCAACGGCTGCGCTGGGCGGGCAGGGTGGTGGCGGTCGTCCGGACATGGCACAGGGCGGCGGTCCGGATGGCTCGAAGGCCGAGGACGCCATCGCCGCGATCCGCGCCCTCATCTAGGTTCGGATAGTCCAAGTGCAAACGCCCCGTCAGTGACGGGGCGTTTCGCGTTTGGGTAATCTCGATGCTAGCAGTCTGCTAACGAATTCGCGCCGAAATGCGAAACTAGAGACCGGCGCGGAAGAAGAAGATTCGCGGCTTCCAGCGGATCGGCCGCTTCTCGCTGAGCACGTTGAGAACGCCCGAAGCGACGACCACGAACATGCCGGCGACCGCCACCCAGTCCGGAAATTCGCCAAAGAATGCGGCGCCGAAGACGATCGCCCAGATCAGCTGGCTATACTGCACCGGCGCGATGAGATTGGCCGGCGTGCGCCTGGTGGCGGAGATGATCAGCAGGCCGCCAATCCCGCCCAGGAGGCCGATGGCGAGGAAGATCGCGAACTGCTCCAGGGTGGGCATGACGAAGCTCGGGATCATCAGCAAGCCATTGATAATGCCTGAATAAAGCACCTGCAGGCCGACAAGGCTGACGCGCCGTTCCCGCGGCGCGACATGGCGAAGGATGATGGTGGTGAAGGCGCCGAGCATGGAGCTGAACACCAGGATATAGTGGCCCAGTTGCAATTCGCGCATACCCGGGCGGATCACCAGGATCACGCCCATGAAGCTGACGAACAGCAAAAACCAGCGCAGGGCCGTGACATTTTCCTTGAGCAGCAGCACGCAGAGCAGCGTCACGAAGATCGGCGTCGTGAAGGCGATGGCATAGACATCAGCGAACGGAATATGGGTAAACGCGTACATCACACAGCCCGTGGCGGTGATGGCCGTGGCGCATCGGGCATGGACCAGCCAGGGGTGATGCAGCTTGTACATATCCCGCCAGCGCTCACCCCGCTTGTGGATCATGAGCGGGATGATGGAGAAGCTCGTGGTGAAAAAAGCTATTTCGAACACCGACATAGTCGGGCCCACGGCCTTGATCAGCGCATCGGCAAAGGAGAAAACGGCATAGCCGACAAAGGCCAGAATGACGCCGGTCGGCATCGCAATATCCAGGAAAAATGGGGCAGGGCCCGCGAAAATACGCCTCTACCATACCAGAGGCTTTATGACTTTGTGGTTACGGTGCCGGCGTGATTTGCGCAAGGGGCAAAGCTTTGAGAGCGGGTCCGACAAGCTCGATCCGGTTGGTCCAGACATAGCCCTGGAAGCCCTCCGGGATCTGGTCGATCATTTCGAGATCATCGAGCCCCGCAGTGCCGGGATCGCCTGCTCCATAGGGGCCGAGCAGGATCACCTCGCTCCCGGCATCGGCGAAGCGTTGCAGCAAGAGGTTGGGCCAGCCCCAGAGGAACGGCGCGGCGTTGATCGGGATCATCACCTTGGTATTGCTGCAGCTTTCCGGAACTATCCCCATCCACCCAAGCAGCTCGTATTGTATGAGGCAATCGACGAGCCCGCGCCGCGACCACACATTGAGCCCCTCGATCTGTTCGGCTGCGCGATAGGTCGGCTCGTCGCCCCCATAGGCGCCCCAGATGGCATTTCGCCACTCGGGGTGATCCGCGAGGAGCGCTGCCAGCATGTCGCCCTCGCGCGCCTCGCGGCTCTTGAAATTGACGAGGAAACGCTTGTCGGGAAAAGCCGCCAGCACCTCCCGCAATTCCGGCATTTGCCCTATGCCCTTGCCGCGAAAGGGGAATGTTGCGCCGCCATCGGCGGTGTAGCCATAACCGATATCGAGGGCCTTGAGGTCCGCGAGGCTATGGCCCCGGGTTTCGCCGCTCCCTTCGGTCCGACATTCGAGGGTCCAGTCATGTATCACGGCAAAATAGCCGTCCGTGGTCGGATGCACGTCGAGTTCGACGATATCGGCTCCGGATTGGAAGGCGGCGTCCATCGAGGGCAGGGTGTTTTCCAGTAGGCCATGCCGCGGCGCATCGATGCGCTCGGCCGTGCAGGTGTCGCTTTCAAGGCCGTCGCGGTGATAGGTCTGGTGCACGCCACGATGGGCGATCAGCTGCGGTCCGTCACCGGACGGCGGTGCCACACGCCAGCTGGAGTTGAACAGATAGATCCCGCCCAGGATCAGTGCCGGCACCAGCAGCCGCTTCTTCATCTCAGCATTCCCCCCCACATCCCTCGCCCCTGCATGAGCAGGCACTGGGGCAATAATGCGTCAAATCCTTCTCGATAATGAATATTTCGCTCAACGCCTTGAGCTCTCAGGTCGAACCCTGCGGGCGTCGGCCACAAACAGAAAGGCCGGGGATCGACCCCGGCCTTTCCAATCCTATGCAGCCTTGGCTTACGCCATGGCCTTCTGCAGGTTCTGGTCGATGGCGTCGAGGAAGCCCAGGGTCGACAGCCACGGCTGATCCGGGCCGACGAGCAGGCTGAGGTCCTTGGTCATCTTGCCTTCTTCGATGGTGTCGACAACGACCTTCTCGAGGGTCAGCGCGAACTTTGCGAGCTCGGCATTGTCATCGAGCTTGGCGCGGTGCGCGAGGCCACGGGTCCAGGCGAAGATCGACGCGGTCGAGTTCGTCGAGGTTTCCTTGCCCTGCTGGTGCTGGCGGTAGTGACGGGTCACGGTGCCGTGGGCAGCTTCAGCTTCAACGATCTTGCCATCTGGCGTGGCCAGGACCGAAGTCATCAGGCCGAGCGAGCCAAAGCCCTGCGCCACGATGTCGGACTGCACGTCGCCATCATAGTTCTTGCAAGCCCAGACATAACCGCCGGACCATTTGAGGGCCGAAGCGACCATGTCGTCGATCAGGCGATGCTCGTACCAGATCTTGGCTTCTTCGAACTTCTGCTTGAATTCGGCTTCGTAGATCTCCTGGAAGATATCCTTGAAGCGACCGTCATAGGCCTTGAGGATGGTGTTCTTGGTGGAGAGGTACACCGGCACGCCGCGGGCAAGGCCGTAGTTGAAGCTCGAATAGGCGAAGTCGCGGATCGAGTCGTCGAGGTTGTACATGGCCATGGCCACGCCAGCGCCGGGGGCCTGGAACACTTCGTGCTCGATGACGGTGCCGTCTTCGCCCGCGAACTTGATCGTCAGCGTGCCCTTGCCGGGGAAGGTGAAGTCGGTCGCGCGGTACTGGTCGCCGAAGGCGTGACGGCCGACGATGATCGGCTGGGTCCAGCCGGGAACGAGGCGCGGCACGTTCTTGCAGATGATGGGTTCGCGGAAGATCACGCCGCCCAGGATGTTGCGGATGGTGCCGTTGGGCGACTTCCACATCTTCTTGAGGCCGAATTCTTCGACGCGCTGCTCATCGGGGGTGATGGTGGCGCATTTGATGCCGACGCCGTGCTTCTTGATGGCGTTGGCGGCGTCGATGGTCACCTGGTCGTTGGTGGCATCGCGGTTTTCGACGCTGAGATCGTAATATTCGATGTCGAGGTCGAGATAGGGATGGATGAGCTTGTCCTTGATTGCCTGCCAGATGATGCGGGTCATCTCGTCGCCGTCGAGGTCGACCACCGGGTTGGCGACTTTGATTTTGCTCATGGAACAGCTCCCTAGATTGCTTGTGTCGGCCCCTCGGCCAGCGTCGGATGCCCCTATAGCATCGCCAGCGAAAAGCGCAAACGCGCGCACGGCATGGGGGCTTGCCCAGTCAGTGCCTATTGGGGCGGCAGGGTATCGACAAAGCGGCGCGCCCGCTCGATCCAGGCCGCCAGCCCGTCATCGTCCTCGACGAGATCGCCGGTGACGATAGCAAAGCCGGCCATGGTCTTGTCACCCATGGTCATGGGGGCCGCGCCGCGCTCGAGCGCCTCGGCCATGCCGTCCTTGCCGACCCGCACCATCAGCGTTCCGTCCTTGAGCGGGCAGACCAGCATATTGCCGTTGAGCATGAAGGCGATGCCTCCAAACATTCTCTTCTCGCGCACCAAGGCATGGGGCGGCAGCAACGCCCTGACGCGGTCGGCCAGTTCTTCGCGAGCAAGGCTCATGACCTGTCCACTCCCCGATAGGTGTCGTGGCGCGGCAGATGGTCGGCGATCAGATCCCAGGCCAGATGGCTGCGTGCAAAAATCAGCTGGTTGGGCTCGAACCAGTCGTTCTGGCCTGCGAAAAGGCCGGCAGGCAGGATGCGCATCCCCGGCGCACGCGAACTGAAGGCGCAGATCGTCGTGCCGCATTCAGGGCAGAAATGACGCGTGAAACTGGCGCCGGAGGCCGCGGTGCGCGAGATGGTCTTGGTCGCCCCGGCAATGCCGACGCTGTCGGCTGCGACAAGCACGACCGAGGAATGGCCGCTGCCGCTCACCTTCTGGCAATTCACGCAAGCGCATTGAAACATGGAAAGAATCCGTCCCTTCACCGACAGGGTGATGGCGCCGCAATCGCAACTGGCGGACAAGTCGAGTTCTGGATAATGCTGGCCTGACATTGGAGCAGGCTGGCACGGGGTGCACAGTCGCGCAAGCGGCTTGCCATGCACATGCGGCCCGGAGATTATGAGGCGGGGGAGTGCGATGGCGCCAAGACCGCAATATCCGATAGAGACCGAACGACTGAGGCTGCGGCCGTTTACCCGCGGCGATGTCGATGACGTCTTCTCCTATCGCAGTCTCGAGGAGGTCGCGCGGTACTTGTTCGACCCGCCACTGAGCCGGGAAGAATGCGCCCTTGCGGTGCAGCAGCGCACAACCCAGACCGGCGTCGAAGACGATGGCGACCGGGTCATTCTCGCCGTCGAAAGCCGCGATGGCGGCCCTGTCATTGGCGAGGTGTCGCTGATCCTGCGCTCGAGAGATGCCCGCCAGGGGGAACTGGGATGGATTTTTCACCCCCAATCCCAGGGTCGGGGATTAGCCTTTGAGGCCGCCCAGGCAATGCTGTCCCTGGCATTCGGCGTCGTCGAACTGCACCGGGTGTTTGCGCGCTGCGACGCCCTTAACGAGCCTTCATGGCGCCTGATGGAGCGTCTGGGCATGCGGCGTGAAGCGCATTTTCGTGAACACGGCCTGTTCAAAGGGCGCTGGGACGAAGAATTCATCTATGCTATCCTCGCTCGCGAATGGGCGAAGCAGGTTCTCTAGTTTCCCCTTCGGTGCATTTCATGAGTGTTGTTGGTGGCCCCGCGGCGATGCAGATCGTCCGGTTGCGCTGCTATAAGCCCTGAAGTTCGTCGTTCAAATCTGTCAATGATCACAGGAACTTCGGGCAACCAGCCGCGTTATTGGCGTAAGCGTCTTTGGCTTTGCGGAGGGACCGTAGCGATCATGTCGAGCTTTAGCCTGAATACGAAAACCGATCGTCTGTTGCTCAGACCATTTCAGCGCTCTGATGTTGCCGCTGTCGCGCGCTATCATACGCTGCCCAGCGTACAGCGCTATGTCGTGCGGCCAACGCGTTATCCCGAGGAAGTCGCCGGCGCCGTCGATATCATGTGTGGCCATACGGCGTTGCAGCGCCCGGGCGACACGATCAGCGCGGCGATTGTGCGCCAGGTCGAGCAGGACCTCATCGGTCAGGTGAGCCTGCATTGGTCCGACGCCACGGCAAGCCAGGGCGAAGTTCGGTTCGTCATCGACCCTGCCCGCGCGGGAAATGGTTATCTCTCCGAAGCGCTTTCGGCTCTCTTCGATGTCGCCTTCGGGCATTTCCGCATCCATCGCCTTTTCGTGAAATGCGAAGGCCGCAATCATCACACCGTCAAGCTGATGCAAAAGCTCGGCATGCGGCTCGAGGCGCATTATCGCGAGCACGCCCTCTTCCAGGGCGAATGGGACGAAGAGCTGCATTTCGCCATTCTTGATCGCGAATGGCAGGCCTCGTCCAAGGTCCGCCCGCTGCCGCTACGGGGCCGCGTCGCCTGAATTGCCCCGCGCGGGCAATTAGGTTATGCCGCCCTCCAGATTTACTGGATGGCGGCAAATGGCAGGCACAGATACCTCCCTTCCCATAACGCTGGCCCCCGGGCCGGCCATTATCTTGTGCGAACCGCAATTGGGCGAGAATATCGGCTCGGCGGCGCGCGCCATGGCCAATTTCGGACTGTGGGATTTGCGGCTTGTGCGCCCGCGCGATGGCTGGCCCAATGAAAAGGCGGTGGCCGCCGCATCGCGCGCCGACCATGTGCTGGAGCGCGTTCGCGTGTTCGAGACGCTCGAAGACGCCATTTCCGATCTGACCCTGATCTATGCCACCACTGCGCGGTCGCGCGACATGCAGAAGGAAGTGCTGGGGCCGGAAGAAGCTTCGGCCAATATGGCAAGCCATGTCCATGCGGGCAGGGGCGTGGGCCTGCTCTTCGGACGCGAGCGCTGGGGCCTGCTCAATGACGAAGTGGCCATGGCAGACGCCATTGTCACCCTGCCGGTCGAGCCTGCCTTTGCGTCGCTGAATATCGCCCAGGCGGTGTTGCTGATGGCCTATGAATGGCGTCGCCAGAGCGAAACGGGCAAGGCGCTGCCCTTTTCGGACGGTCTCGATGAAACGGCACCCCGCCAGGACCTGATTGGCCTGTTCGAACATCTCGAAGGCGTGCTCGACCAGTCCGGTTTTTTCACCACGCCCGACAAGCGTCCGAGTATGGTCAATAACCTCCGCACGGCGCTCACCCGGGGTCGGTTCACCGCTCAGGAGATCCGCACCCTGCGCGGCGTCATCTCCTCGATCGATCGTCGCCACGAGCGGCCCAATCCCAATCGGCAGAAGCCGCAAAAGCCGGATCAGCCCAAAGACTAGTCGGCTTGCGTACGGTTTGAGCCGTTTCCGCCTTTGACGGCGGGGCGATGGCGTGGCAATCGAGTGGGCATCATGCATGCTCCCACCGAAAAACACCGCATCGCCCTGACCTATAGGGGCTTCCGTTTCTTCTGGCTCACGACGCTCCTGGTCAGCTTTGCTGTCCAGATCATGTCCGTCTCGGTGGCGTGGCAGATCTACGATGTCACCGGCAATGTGTTCCTGCTTGGGCTGGTGGGGCTCAGCCTCTTCCTGCCGGCCCTGCTGCTGATCCTTGTCACCGGGCTCACCGCCGACCGCTTCAACCGGCGCGGCATCATGGCCATATGCCTCACGGTCGAACTGGTCTGCGCCCTCGGTTTCCTCGTCTTCGTCAATGCGCAGGAGCACGAGGTCTGGCCGATCTTCGGCATATTGGTGCTGTTGGGCACGGCCCGTGCCTTCTGGAGCCCGGCCGCGCAATCGCTGGCCCCCAATCTCGTGCCGCCCGAGGCGCTGTCCAACGCCATTACCACCAATGCCACGGCATGGCAGATGGCCGCCATTCTGGGGCCCGCGGCCGGGGGCCTGCTCTATGGCATATCGCCGAGCGTTGCCTTCGGCACGGCTGCCGTGCTGCTGGCATGCGCCGTGGTCAGCGTGTTGATGATCCCCAAGCCGGCGCAGGTCCGCGACAGCCAGGCCAAGAGCCTCGAAAGCATTTTCGGCGGCTTCCGCTATATCCGCTCCAACAAGGTGGTGCTCGGCGCCATCTCGCTCGACATGTTCGCCGTCCTGATGGGCGGGGCGGTGGCGCTGTTGCCCGTCTACACCAAGGATATCCTCCACGCCGGCCCGCAGGAGCTGGGCCTGTTGCGCGCTGCCCCCGGCATCGGCGCCATCGCCATGGCGCTGTTCCTCACGCGCTTCCCGATCCGCGACCACGCCGGCAAGCTCTTGTTCCTCTTCGTGGGTCTCTTCGGCGCCTTCACGGCGATCTTCGGTCTCTCGACCACCGTCTGGATTTCTATTCCGGCGTTGGCGCTGGTCGGCGCGTCCGACATGGTCAGCGTCACCATCCGCGAAACCATCATGCAGCTCTGGACGCCCGAGGAGGTCCGCGGCCGCGTCAATGCCGTCAATTCGGTGTTTATCGGGGCTTCCAACGAGTTGGGCGAGTTCCGGGCGGGCACGGTGGCCCATTTCATCGGGCCGGTGCCGGCGGTGGTGCTGGGCGGCTTTGGCGCCATTGCGGTGGCGATCATCTGGAGCCGAATCTTCCCGCAGCTGCGCGACCAGCGCACGCTCGACAAGAAAATGGCCTGAGCGGCAAAAACTCCGGCTTTGCTGGCCCATTAACTGTAGTCGAGGCCGGTCCCGGCCTTGACTCCCCCCTTTCGCCCCTCTAAGACGCACCCACCTATTCCGGCCGTTTCGGCCCATAGGCGCACCCGGGATTCTCTTTTGGGAGTCTGTCGGTCCTTCGCAAGGAGGGCAGAGGAGGGCGCGATCCATTCGAACTCTAACTCAACGAAGGATACGCGATGTCGAAGCGTCATTCCGTAAAGTACAAAATTGACCGTCGCCTTGGCGAGAACATCTGGGGCCGTCCGAAGTCCCCGCTGAACGCACGTGCCTATGGCCCCGGCCAGCACGGTCAGCGCCGCAAGGGCAAGCTGTCGGACTACGGTCTGCAGCTGCGCGCCAAGCAGAAGCTCAAGGGCTATTACGGCTCGATCACCGAAAAGGGCTTCCGCAAGCTCTATGACGAAGCCAGCCGCCGCAAGGGCGACACCGGCGAGAACCTGATCGGTCTGCTCGAATCGCGTCTCGACGCGATCGTGTACCGCGCGAAGTTCGTCGCCACCGTTTTCGCTGCCCGTCAGTTCGTGTCCCACGGCCACGTCCTCGTCAACGGCAAGCGCGTCAACATTCCGTCCTACCAGGTCAAGGTCGGCGACAAGATCGAAGTGCGTGAGCGCTCCAAGCAGCTCACCGTCGTTCTGGAAGCCAACACCCTCGCAGAGCGTGACGTTCCGGACTACATCGACGCCGACCACCACAAGCAGACCGCGACCTATGTCCGCGTTCCTGCCCTGTCGGACGTGCCGTACCCGGTCCAGATGGAACCGAACCTGGTCGTCGAATTCTACTCGCGTTAACAGCGACACGAATTTCAGAACTTGCGAAAGGGCCGCTCCTCGGAGCGGCCCTTTTGTTTTGTTGTGTGGCGCCTCGCTCGGAGCACCCCCACCTAACCTCCCCCTGAAACAGGGGGAGGGACTGACCGAGCCTGGCCCCGCCACCCGTGAGCCCCGATAGTTCTCCCCCCTATCAGGGGAGGCCGGGTGGGGGTTATCCGGCCACTCGGGCACTCCATACAAAAAAGGCCGCCCCGAAGGGCGGCCTTGTCGCTCATTCCCTTACCGGCTCAAAACTGCGCCGGCTGTTGCGGAACCGCGTCGCTGGTCCGGGGAGCCGCGAGCTCTTCGAGGAAGATCGGGTCGTCATAGTCGTTCGCGGCGATCGCATTGGGCGGAATGTTCGCCTCGAACGCGCGCAGGCGTTTGAACACCGAGATCAGCGAGATAATCGTCGTCCAGGAGCTGGCGAGGAACTTGAACGAGTCCTCGACCTGGCCGAAGGCGTTGCTGACCTGCTGGAACAGGCCCAGTGTCAGCGCCCCGGCGACGATGGACGGGCCCATGGCGATCAGGGGCACGAAGTTCGAGCCCTGCAGATAGGCGTATCGGGCGATGTTGAAGTAAAGATAGTGCCGGTAGAGCCGGAAGTAATTGTGCTGCATGTTGATGAACAGCTGCCGCACCGTGACCGGCTCGGCCCGCTCGCCATGATCCTCGCCATAGACCAGTTCCTTACGGAACGCCGCTTCGACGCGCTGGTTGTCGAATTCGAGGCCCGGCAGTTTCCACCCGACGGCGGCGAGGAGCACGGTCCCGAAGGCAGAGGAGACCAGCGCCACCCACACCAGACTGCCATTGACCGCCCCGAAGAACGGCAGTTCGGTGATGTTCGAGGATAGCTCCCAGAGCAGGGGCAGGAACACGATCAGCGTCATCACCGAGGCGACGAGCGAAACCGTCAGGCCTTCCACGATATTGGCGAGGCGCTGGGTGTCTTCCTGAATACGCTGGGAGGCGCCTTCGATGTGGCGCAGATGCTGCCAGTGGCTCTGGTAGAAAAAGGTCATCGCCCGGCGCCAGCGGAACAGATAATGCGCGATGAAGAAGGCGTTGAGGACGAGGACGGTGATGTTGGGGATCAGCACATAGGCGACAGTCCAGATTTCGCCGAGGAACTGGTCGAGCGTCACGCTGCCAGGCGTCGTCAGCGCCGACTGGATGAGATTGTAAAATTCGCCATACCAGTCATTGAGCCAGGCGCTGATCTGGACGTTGAAATAGACGACCTCGATGATCGTCACGCTGCCCACGACGCTCCACCAGTACCAGCGTCGGTTCCCGCCAATCCAGTACCAGGGAATGCAGAACAGATACCCCGACATCAGGACGTATTGGTAGAGCCAGACCTTGTCCGAAGAGAAAAACGGATCAGGATTGGCTTCGGTCGCCGGTATGCCGAGCCATGGGCCCAGGCTGAATGCCGACTGAAGATTGGTGCCTATCGTGTACCAGGCCACCATGACGACCGCGACCCAGCACAGGGCGGCGGTGAAGAACAGTCGCGGATTGGGAAAAAATGAGCGAAACACCGAGAGACTCCAGGGTGCCAAGAAGATGGCGTCATCTAACTGTGACAATCAGGATTAAACAAGGACGCCAAGTGAAGCTTTGGTAAGGTTGGGAACTCGGGTTTGACTTTCCATCGCTGCCAAGGGGCGATATCAGCTAGGCACTAATTCCAAAGAGAGTTTCGCCATGACCGCGGTGATGGAAGCCCACGCCACGCCGGAAGACGACGCCGAGAGCGGCGCGCATCCGATTTTCGCCAAGGCCCCGCGTTCGGTCGAATTCAACAAGCTGCGCAAGCGCCTCATTCGCAATGTCCGCGAGGCGCTCGAAAAATTCGCCATGGTCCGGCCGGGCGAGAAATGGCTGGTCGCGCTGTCGGGCGGCAAGGATTCCTATGGCCTCCTCGCCATCCTGCTCGACCTTAAATGGCGTGGCCTGCTGCCGGTTGAGCTGCTCGCTTGCAATCTCGACCAGGGCCAGCCCAACTTTCCCAAACATATCCTGCCCCAATTCCTGACCGAACTCGGCATCGAGCATCGCATCGAATATAAAGACACCTATTCGATCGTCACGGACAAGCTGCCGGCTGGGGCCACCTATTGTTCGCTCTGCTCGCGCCTGCGCCGTGGCAATCTCTATCGTATCGCGCGCGAGGAAGGCTGCACGGCACTGGTCCTCGGCCACCATCGCGACGACAGTCTCGAAACCTTCTTCATGAACCTTTTTCATGGCGGCAAGCTCGCCGCCATGCCGCCCAAGCTGGTCAATGACGAAGGCGATCTCGAAGTGCTGCGTCCGCTGATCTATTGCGCCGAGGAAGATCTGCAGCGTTTTTCCGATGCCATGCAGTTTCCGATCATCCCCTGCGATCTCTGCGGTTCGCAGGATGGCTTGCAGCGTAACGTCACCAAAGCCATGCTGACCGATATGGAAAAGGCGATGCCGGGGCGCAAGGACGTCATGATCCGCGCCCTGGGCAATATCAACCCCAGCCATATGCTCGACCCGCGCCTGTTCGATTTCGCAGGCCTCACCCTCAAGCCAAAGGACTCGTGACCATATGAATATCGACCGTCTGGCCGCCATATTGAAGCAGGCCGCCCAGCAGGAGATCCTGCCGCGTTTCCGCCGCCTCGACGATGGGATGATCAAGACCAAGACGGGCGCTTTCGATCTGGTCACCGAGGCCGATACCAATGCCGAGCGGGTCATCACCGCAGCGATCCTCGCTCATTCTCCCAACACGCTCGTCATCGGCGAAGAGGCCGTGTCGGCCAATCCGGCCCTGCTGACATCCAGCCTCGAGGATCGAATCACGATTTACGTCGATCCCGTTGATGGAACTGCCAATTTTGCGGGCGGCCTGCCGCTGTTTGCGGTCATGGCAGCGGTGGTGCAGAACGGCGAGCCTGTTGCCGGTGTCATCTACGATCCCATGGGGGACGACTTCCTGATGGCCGAAAAGGGTTGCGGCACCTGGCAGGTGTTCCCCGATGGCCGTCGCATCCGCATGAAGTTTGCCGACCCGGTTCCCCTTGCGGAGATGGGTGGCCTCGCATCCACCGGCTTCCTGCCGCTCGAGCAGCGCCGGATCGTTCTGGGCAATCTCGCCAAGATCAAAATGCTCGGCAATTACCGCTGCGCCGGACATGAATATCGCTTCGCTGCGGGCGGCAATATCCACTTCCTCATGTACAACAAGCTCATGCCCTGGGACCACGTCGCCGGCGCCCTGATGATGCGCGAATGCGGGGCCCACGTCGCCAAGTTCGACGGTTCGGACTACCGCCCCAGCGATACCGGTGGCGGCCTTCTCATCGCCCCCGACAAGGACAGCTGGGACGAAATCAAGCGCGAAGTGTTTACGGTTTAGCTCGCCGCCCCTCGGCCTGCGGCAGTCGTTCCTGCTCTCAGCCTCTGCCGCCTCCTGCGCCGGTGGGGAGGTGAGCGTTGCGCATGGTGCCCGGATGCCGTTCCGCGCCCGCACTGCGCGTCCCTCGGGCCTGTCCCGAGGGGCACCCATCAGCCTCCATCCTAAACCTCGGCTCCATCCCACACCCCCCTTGAGGGGAGATAGCGAGGCCCAGCATGCCCCTGGCGCAGCTGGGGCGGGGGTAACCCCTGTCGCTCAACCGGTCAGTCCCGAGCCACCTCCCACCAATCCCCCTTGCGCTAACACATAAGTCTGTGCTTATCTGTTGCCATGAACGAAGCAGAACTCTTCAAAGTCTTGGCCGATCCGACGCGGCGGGCGATCCTGGAGCGGCTTTCCGGAGAGGAAATGACCGCCACCGATCTCAGGGAGGGCTTTGCCATCTCCCAGCCCGCGATGTCGCAGCATCTTGCCGTCTTGCGCGGGGCAGGGCTCGTCGCCGAACGTCGGGAGGGTCGCTACGCCCATTACCGGATCGCCCCGGACGGGTTCGCGCCGCTGCATCAATGGTTGGCGCGCTATCGTGATTTCTGGCCGAGCCGCATCGACAGTTTGCGGGATGTTCTAAAGGAGATGGATCAGTGAGTGACGGACAAGACGGCCTCACCTTCGAGACTGTGCTCGAGGCTCCGCCCGAGAAAGTCTGGCGGGCGCTGACCATCCCAGAATATCGCGACCTCTGGCTCAAAAAGCCCGACGATGTGCAACTGCAGGTGGTCGCCGCAAATGCTAACAGTCTGCTAACATTTCGCTGGCTGGAGCGAAACGAAAAGAGCCTTGTCACCATCGAGCTCTATCCGGCAGAGGATGGCGGCACGTCCTTCCGCCTGACCCATGCGCCGGTCCGCATTCCGGCCGCAGCCAATAGCAACGAACCTGCCGCGACCGTAATGCGCGCGGCTTGATCTAGTCGTTCTAACCCATTGAAAAGACAGGAGGTCGCCGATGCGCGACATAATGCAACTCGTCCCTATGGTGGTCGAGCAGTCCAGCCGTGGCGAACGCGCCTTCGACATTTATTCTCGCCTGCTGCGGGAGCGGATCGTCTTCATCAACGGCCAGATCGAGGACAACATGTCCTCCCTGGTCTGCGCCCAGCTGCTTTTCCTCGAGGCAGAAAATCCGGCTAAGCCCATATATCTCTACATAAATTCGCCCGGCGGCGTCGTCACGTCGGCCCTGGCCATGTACGACACCATGCAGTTCATCAAGGCGCCGGTCGGAACCCTCTGCATGGGCATGGCTGCCTCGGCCGCGACCCTGATCCTCGCCGCTGGCGAAGCCGGGATGCGCGCCGTTTTGCCCAATGTTTCCATCATGTTACACCAACCGTCAGGCGGCTATCAGGGGCAGGTGACCGATATCATGATCCATGCCGAAGAGAGCCTGAGGCTCAAGCGGCGCACCAACGAAATCTACGCCAGGCATTGTGGCCGAACCTATGAAGAGGTCGAACTGGCGCTGGAGCGAGACCGCTACATGGCGCCCGAAGAGGCCCAGGCCTGGGGCCTTGTCGATCACGTCTACCATGACCGGAGCCAGCTCGCAGGGCCGGCTCCGTCAAATGGGAATCAGTGAGCTGCCGGTTCGCGGAACGCGGCCGTGTCGTATTGCTCGCCAACACCGAAAAGGCGGCCTTTTTCTGCAACGAGAACACAGATCAACGCCATGATTCCCATGGAGAAATACCCGCCAGCGATGTTTGAGGCCGTGCCGTTGTAGAGCTGCCCGATGCCGGTGCCGATCAGCGTGCCGCCGACGGTCTGGACGAACGCGAAGGTTGCCGCCGCGGTGCCGGCGACACTGCCCAGCGGTTCCATGGACAGCGAGTTCATGTTCGACGAAGACCAGCCAAAGCAGAACATGATGATGGCGAGCAGGCCGTAAAAGGCCGGGAATGGCAGCATGTCGGCCAGCGCCAGCGTCAGCATGACCGCGGCGGTTGCCGTATAGACAATGATCGCGCCGTGGGCGAGCCGCCGCATGCCCAGTCTGCGCACGATGCGGGAATTCGTGAACGAAGACACGGCCATAAGGGCGCCGATCGCCGCAAAGGCGACGGTAAACCAGATGCCCAGACCATAGGTCTCGACATAGACCTGCTGGGCGGAGGTGATGAAGCCCATCAGGGCGCCGAACAGAAACATGCCCGCCAGCCCATAGGAAAAGGCGGTCCTGTTGGTGAAAACCAGCTTGAAGCCGAGCGCTATGCCGCTGAAGCTCATGGGGCGGCGCTGTTCCGCCGGCAAGGTTTCCGGCAGTTTCAGGAAGGCCCAGAAGGCGATCGCGGCAGCGAGCAGGCCCATGAAGACGAAGATTGCCTGCCATGGTCCGGTCAGCAGCAGGACCTGGCCGATACCAGGCGCCACGATCGGCACGGCCATGAACACCATGAAGGTCAATGACATAACCTCCGCCATTTCGCGGCCCGAATATTTGTCACGAACGACGGCGGTGGTCACCACGCGCGCGCTTGCAGCGCCGACGCCCTGGATGAAGCGCAGCACAAGCAGGGTGGTGAAGTCGGGGGCGAACACTGCTGCCAGCGCCGCGACCACGTAGAGGCCGAGCCCCGCGAACAAGGGCATCCGTCGACCGAAGCGGTCGCTCAGGGGCCCGAATGCCAGCACGCCAATGCCCATGCCTAGCGAGTAAAAAGTGATGACGAACTGGCGCTCGTTCTCCGCGGTGACGCCAAGTGCCTCACCCATATAAGGAAGTGCCGGCAGCATCACGTCCACGGCGATGGCGTTCATCGTCATTATGGCAGCGATCAGGGCAATGAAATGCGGGCGCGACAGCACCCTTGTGAAGTGGTCCGGCATGACAGCAGCTCGATAAGGAGGGTCGCCCAGGAGAGAGTTGGGCGGCGAACTTGAATAATGGCCGGACCATGAACCGGTCCGGCACCAATGACAACCCTCTATCGGCAAAACCCGATAGTTGAAAAATTCACGCGGGCTTGAACGCGAATTTGGGCGAACTGCGCTCGTTTATGGGGAGATGGACGACCGCCGAGGCCAAACCCAGAAGGATGCCCAAATACCAGACGAGACTATAGGAGCCGGTCTGGTCGAAAACGAATCCACCCAGCCAGACGCCGATGAACGACCCCAGTTGATGGCTGAAAAAGGCCACGCCGTAGAGCATGCCCATATAGCGGGGGCCGAAGAACAGGGTCACGAGGCCCGCCGTGAGTGGTACGGTGGACAGCCACAGCAGCCCCATGGCGGCGGCGAAGGCATAGGCGGTGACTTCACTCACAGGCAGGAGAAGGAAGGCCGCGATAGCGACTGCGCGCAGGAAATAGATGCTGGCCAGCAGCATCTGCTTGGGCAGGCGACTGCCGAGCCAGCCGGACAAGAGGGAGCCGGCGATGTTGAATAGCCCGATGACGGCAATGGTCCAGCTGCCGACCTCGGGAGACAGGCCGCACTGCACGAGATAGGCAGGCATGTGAACGTTGATGAAAGCCAGGTGGAAGCCGCAGACGAAGAAGCCGATCACCAGCAATCTGTAGGAGCCATGACCCCAGGCGCTTGCCAAGGCCTCCATGAAGGGCAGGTCCGCCTGTCCCGGGACGGATTCGCTGCGGCCGCGCAATGCGCCTGCCAGCGGAATGATGAGCAGGAGCAGCAGCGCAAGCCACACGAGCGCCATTTGCCAACCGAAGGCGTTGATGAAGCCTTGGCCGACCGGGGCGAAGATAAACTGGCCCGCCGATGATGCAGCAGTGGCGACGCCGAAGATGAAGCTGCGCTTTTCGGCGGGCACAACGCGCCCGAAGGCCGCCATCACCACGCCGAAAGAGGCAACGGCAATGCCCACGCCCGTTACGACACCGGCCGTCAAAGTCAGACTGAGCGTATCGGGTGAAAAGGCCATGCCGAGCACGCCGGCAGCGTAGATCAGACCGCCCAGCGCCAGCACGCGCCCGCTGCCATAGCGGTCTGCCAATGCACCCGCAAATGGCTGTGTCATGCCCCAGACGAGGTTCTGGACCGCCATGGCCATGCCCCATTGCTCGCGGCTGAGGCCGAGGTCCTCGGTCACGGGGAGCGTGAACAGCCCAAAGGCGCCGCGCGTGCCGAAGCCGATGGCGGCTATGATGCAGCCAGCGATGATCACGACGGGAAGAGGAATGGCGGAACGGGCAGGGGCGGCGCTGGACATGGCAAATACCGGAGCGGGGAGATGCCCCAGATTAGCCCCGCCGCGTCATCACGCAAAGCAATATTGCGGAATGGGTGTCATCAAACGCGGTGATGTCAGTCGCGGTGACTTTTCGAGCCATGGCGCAAATGACGAAGGGTCCCAACGGCTTAGGTTGAGACCCTTCGAAAATGATTCAAGCGATCAGGCGCTTTGCTTGAAGGTGATGCCGGCCTGTTCGAGATGGGTCTGCAATTCACCGGCCTGGAACATCTCGCGGACGATGTCGGCCCCGCCGACGAACTCGCCCTTGACGTAAAGCTGGGGGATGGTCGGCCAGTTGGTGTAGGCCTTGATGCCGTCGCGGAGCTCTTCGCTTTCCAGGACATTGGCGCTGCCGTATTCGACGCCAAGATAGCTCAGGATCTGGACGACCTGGCCGGAAAAGCCGCACTGCGGGAAGTCAGGCGAGCCCTTCATGAACAGGAATACGTCGTTGTTCTTCACCTTGTCATCGATGAAAGCGTTGATATCGGACATAAGGAAAACCTTTCGATAAGCGGGGTCAAGGCCCGCTGGCTGTTGCCCTTAAATAGGTCAGGACGAGGGCGCTGTCGAGACTATCGCAAAATGGCGATCATCATTGCGTGCTGGAGCAATGGGATTGGCCCGTGGCCGAGATCTGGCCGGTCGCCGTATCGAGGATACGCTCTTCTGCAATCACCGCGCCAAAACCATAGCCGGAGTATTCGGCGAATTCGGGGCAATTGTCCTCATTGCCCTCGGCCGTTCGCTCCCAATAAGTAACCGCGTTGTCGCCGACGATGACCTCATCGTCGGCGGGCAGATCGACGATGGGTTCGAATGCACCGGCGTCGAGGTCGTAGATCACCAAATTGCCGTCCGGCCCGGTCGAGCGGGTCAGTACAAGGTAATTTCTCGACAAGCCGGTGAAATACAAGGGATCCTCATGTTCGCCGATGCGGATGTCGCCGTCCCGAGTCTCGAAAATGCAGGCGATCTTGCCCACGGCCGGAGGCCGAATAATGAAATCGGAGCCGACCTCTTCGGCCCGCTGTTGGGCGATCACGAGGTAATGCTCATTCTGGAAGCATTGCGCATCGTAGGCCGATGCTGGGGCGGCAAAACCCAACCCGGCCAAAGCGGTAATAGTGAGGATGCCCCAGGCCTTCATGCGTCTTCTCCCTGCAGGTCAGCTATTTTTTGCGCGATCCAGGGATGGGTGAAAACATCCTCATTCTGGGCGAACAGGACTGTCTCCCAGCCGTAGGCGCGGGCGACATCGATCACTTTTGGCGTGTCGTCGAAAAAGAGCGGCGGGCTGTCGGAAGCGATCATGCGCTCGTCTGCCATGGCAAAGAACTTCTTGTCGTATTTGGTGCGTCCCAAACGGGCGGAATAGAACATGTCCTCGAACAGGCCGTGGAAGTGCTGGTTCTGCCAGATGTATTGAGCGCGGGAATGGTCCTGGTTCGTGGCCAGGTAGAGCTTTACGTCCGCGTGGTCCTTGAGGCGCCGGATCCTGGCCAGCAGCTCCGCATTCGGATTGAAATCGAAGCCCAGCCAGAGGTCCAGCATGGCCATGGTCGAGCCCTTGTAGCCAAAGGCCTTGAGACGCTTGTCAAGAGCCTCCACCATCGGGACTTCGCCGATCAGTACGCGCTTCATGAAGATGTCGAAGATGAACTCGCGCTGGAACCGGTCGGGATTGATTCCGATGTTCTGGAGCGCGGCGTCCCAGCGTTCGCGACGGTCTGGGTGGGCGTGATAGCCATGCACAAGAACCCCATCGACGTCGAAAACAATCGCTCTGGCCAAACTCAGTCCTCGTCGTTGGTCTTGAAAATGCGGCGAATGCCATTGCCTTCGTGGGCGTCGCCTGAGAAGCGCGCAATCAAGTGCAAATGGGTGTGAAAGACTGTCTGCCCGGCGACGGCGCCAACGTTCCAGCCGAGGGTGAAGCCCTCTGGATCGGCGTGGTCAAAAAGGGCGCGGGCGCTGGCGAGGGCAGCGGGAAAATCCTGCCACTCGTCGCTATTCATCTCAAAGGGCGTTTCGGTATGGCGTTTGGGAATGACAATCGCGCCGTGCGCAAAGCGCGCGTCGACATTGCGCAGCACATAAAAATGCGCGGTGGAGGCGACCGGGCTGTCGAAGAGGAGATTGTTATCGAGGCAGAACCGGCAATTCTCGGTCATCCCTCGATGGCCCCGAGCCCGAGCAGCACGGAGCGGGGTATTTTGAGATCGGCGATGACCTCGTCGTGAGTCTCGAAGCCCAGCAGTTCTCTCTGGACGAAATAGCCCCAGACCGCGTCGCGCGCTTCGGCAAGAGCTGCCTTGATTTCCGGGCCGGCGTCGAGGGCAGCGACAGCGCGGATGACGCGCCGCTCCGCCGCTCCCAGTGAATTGGCCTTTTCCGCAAGGATCTCATGGTCGATGGCTGCGGTTCCCGCCTCGGGCCGAACCATACGGATCAGGTCGAGCGAGTCCCGCAGCCCCGACATCGGCCTTACTCCGGCACGTTGGTTTGCAGCGCCAGGGCGTGGAGGGCTCCCCCCATATCACCCTGGAGGGCCGCATAGACGAGCTGATGCTGCTGCACGCGGGACTTGCCGCGGAACTGCTCGGATATCACTGTTGCCGCATAGTGGTCGCCGTCACCGGCCAGATCGCGAATTTCGATTTCCGCATCGGGCAGGGCGGCCTTGATGCGGCGCTCGATCTCATTGGCGTCCATTGGCATGTACACTCTCCCCGTTATTCAAGAAGCCGGACCGTCCGGCACACGCACTGATATGGCATGGCCCTCCGGC
The DNA here is from genome assembly GCF_029201545.1 of Devosia sp. FJ2-5-3. Classification (NCBI taxonomy): domain Bacteria; kingdom Pseudomonadati; phylum Pseudomonadota; class Alphaproteobacteria; order Hyphomicrobiales; family Devosiaceae; genus Devosia; species Devosia sp. FJ2-5-3. Next base: position 1,745,802 of record NZ_CP104007.1, read on the forward strand.
AGCTTCAATATCGGGTGGGCGCTATTGCCCCGAAGAGGTCTCCGCTTCCGGCTCGACGGCGGCGCCAATGCAGCATTCGGCATCCGAACGGGTGGCGAAATTGGCGAGGATGAAGTCGACGATCGGGCGGGCCTGTTCGGCGACTTCGGTCGCATAGAGGCAGTCCAGTGAATAGCCGCGGCCCTGGGAGACAGTTTCGGTATGAACGAGGGTGAGGGGCATTCCCATGGGCGAATCGGTGCTGGTGCCGTCGTAAATAAGGGCGATGGCGTCCTGGAAGGCGGTCGTGCCGGCAGAGCCGAGCACGAAGCCGGGCAGGCTCTCGACCCAGCCTGCAGTGATCGCGTCCCGGTCAAGAGCGCCCAGCGCGTTTTCGGCGGTCCAGCCCGTGTCTTCCACCGGCACGACGCTGAGGTCGCACTGCAGCGGAGCATTGGGGTGGTTGATGGTGAGGCTCTCCGAGGCCCCGCCACTGGCGATCATGGCTTCGGGATAGATCAGCGTGTAGGGCTGGTCGGCAAGGATGGACCGGGTGATGTTGACGCTCTGCGCCATGCTGGCCGCGGGCAGAAGCCCCATGCATACGCCAGCAAGTGCCGCGACTGCCCAGTTCCGGTTCATTCGTCTCTCCACAACCATTTACGCCACCCCAGGTGAGCAAAGCCCCCCAAGAGCGGCGATCATATGGCACGGGATCGGATTCGAATACTCAGCCGGCCATATAGTTGGGGAACCACGCCTCGTGCGCGGTCCGCAGGGCGACGACCGATACCGGCTTCGCATTGCCCAGGATAAGTTCGCTGCCGCCCGTCGTGCCGATCCAGGGCGCCTGGATGCCGAGAGCCTTGGCCTCGTTCCACAGCGCCAGGATTTCGTCGCCCTGCGGGTCGAGATTAAGCGTTACCAGATAGCGGCCCTGATCCTCGGCAAAGTATTGCAGGACCGGGTCGTTCCCCTCGAGGTCAACGACGCGGGCGCCGAGACCACCGGCAATGGCCATCTCGGCGAGGCCGACACCCAGGCCGCCATCGGAGAGATCGTGGCAGGCGGTGACGACGCCGGAGCGGATCAGCTTGCGGACGAAGTCGCCGGTCTTCTTTTCAGCAGCGAGATCGACATGCGGCGCGTCGCCGTCGCGGCGGTCGAAGAGATCACGCAGATATATGGACTGACCAAGATGGGTGCCGCGTTCGGCGGGGCCACCGATCAGAAGGATCGGCTGGTTCTCGGCGACAAAGCCGATGCGTACCGACTTTTCCCATTCCGGCAGCAGGCCGACGCCGCCAATGGTGGGGGTCGGCAGGATGCCGCGGCCATTGGTTTCGTTGTAGAGCGAGACATTGCCCGAAACGATGGGGAATTCGAGGACGCGGCAGGCTTCGCCTATGCCCTCGATGGCCTTGACCAGCTGGCCCATGATTTCCGGGCGCTCGGGATTGCCGAAATTGAGGTTGTCGGTTGCTGCCAGCGGCTCTGCACCGGTCGCGGTGAGGTTGCGCCAGGCTTCGGCGACGGCCTGCTTGCCGCCCTCATAGGGGTTGGCTTCGCAATAGCGCGGGTTGACGTCCGAGGTGAAGGCGAGGCCCTTGGTTTCGGCGCCATCGACGCGGATCACACCGGCGTCGCCACCCGGGCGCTGCATGGTGTTGCCCTGGATCATGGTGTCGTACTGCTCGTAGACCCAGCGGCGCGACGAGCAATGGTGGCCGCCGATCAGCGCCAGCAGCGCCTCGGCGATATCCATCTGGGGCACGTCGTCCTTGGCGAGAGCCGCCGGGATGACGGGCTCGGTCCACGGGCGATCGTATTCAGGGGCCTCATCGCCGAGGTCCTTGATCGGCAGATTGGCGACTTCTTCGCCCTGCCAGAGCACGCGGAAGCGCAGATCGTCAGTGGTCTTGCCGACGGTGGCGAAATCGAGCTCCCACTTCTCGAAGACTTTTCGCGCTTCGGGTTCTTTTTCGGGGTGCAGCACCATGAGCATGCGCTCCTGGCTTTCCGAGAGCATCATCTCATAGGCGGTCATGTGCGCTTCGCGCACCGGCACCTTGTCGAGATCAAGCTCGATGCCGAGGTCGCCCTTGGCGCCCATTTCAACGGCAGAGCAGGTAAGGCCCGCAGCGCCCATGTCCTGAATGGCGATGACGGCACCGGTGGCCATCAGCTCGAGGCAGGCTTCGAGCAGGCGCTTTTCGGTGAAGGGGTCGCCGACCTGGACCGTGGGACGCTTTTCCTCGATGTCGTCGCCGAACTCGGCCGAAGCCATGGTCGCGCCGCCGACGCCGTCGCGGCCGGTCTTGGCGCCAAGATAAACCACCGGCAGGCCAACGCCCTCGGCCTTGGAGTAGAAAATCTTGTCGGTATCAGCCAGCCCCGCCGCAAAGGCATTGACCAGATTGTTGCCATTGTAGCGGGCGTCGAATTCGACCTCGCCGCCAATGGTGGGCACGCCAAAGGCATTGCCGTAGCCACCGACACCGGCAACGACGCCATTGACGAGATGGCGGGTCTTTTCATGCTCCGGCGCGCCGAAGCGCAGCGCGTTCATCGCCGCAACCGGTCGGGCGCCCATGGTGAAGACGTCGCGGAGGATGCCGCCCACGCCGGTCGCCGCGCCCTGATAGGGCTCGATGAAGCTCGGGTGGTTGTGTGATTCCATCTTGAAGACCACGGCCTGGCCATCGCCGATATCGACAACGCCGGCGTTTTCGCCCGGGCCCTGGATGACGCGCGGGCCGGAGGTCGGCAGCGTGCGCAGCCACTTTTTCGAGCTCTTGTAGGAGCAGTGCTCATTCCACATCGCCGAGAAGATGCCGAGCTCGGTATAGCTCGGCTCGCGGCCGATCAGGTCGAGGATCTTCTGGTATTCGTCCGGCTTGAGCCCGTGATCCGCAACCAGCTGCGGTGTGATGGCGATGTCGTTGCGAAGGGTCATCGGGTCGTTCCGTAGGGAGGCTCGGGGTAATATTCCATGGCGCGCTGAGTGTCGCGGGCAGTGTCCTGCCCGAACAGATGGCCCAGCAGCCACAATGACATGTCTATGCCCGCCGATACGCCGGCGCTGGTGACGACGCCGCTATCCTGCACATAGCGTTCGTCCTGGAGAAATTCCGTGCGCGGCGCATGGGCGCGGACAAAATCGATGCCGGAGCGATTGGTAGTCGCGCGGCGGCCTTCGAGAAAGCCGATCTTGCCCAGGATCGCAGCTCCGGTGCAGACCGATACGTGCCAATTGGCGTCTGCCATATAGGCACGCAATTCGGCGAGGAATTGATCCTCGTTGACAAGGGTCCGCGTGCCCTTGCCGCCCGGAACGATAATAGCATCGGCGGGCGGACGATCGGCCCATGCGTGGGTGGCCTCGACGACGAGGCCCTTGCCGCAGGTAAGGCGCTTTTCCGGCCAGCCAAGGGTGAAGACATCCAGGCCCGTACCAAGCAGTTTGGCCATGGAAAAAACTTCCCAGGGCCCGACGAAGTCGAGCTCTTCCACGCCGGGAAACAAGACGATGGCAATGGAGAAACCATGTTCAGCCATGTTGCGCCCTCCGAAAAATGCGCAGCGCGCCGGCCTGAAGACTCAGGATGATAGTCAGGCCGCCCGGTCGAGAAGTGCGGCAAAAAGAGCCCGTCCGTCATCGCCGCCATGGGCGGATTCGATGAGGTTTTCGGGGTGGGGCATCAGCCCCAGAACGTTCTTTTCGGCGTTGAGAATGCCGGCGATGTTGTTGATCGAGCCATTGGGATTGGTCCCCTCGGCATAGCGGAAGGCGACGCGGCCATCGCCCTCAATACGGGCCAGCGTTTCCGCATCGGCGAAGTAATTGCCGTCGTGGTGGGCGACCGGGCAGCGGATGATCTGGCCCTTGGCGTAACCACGCGTGAACGGGTTGTCGGTGGCGCTGACCTCGAGCTTGACTTCGCGGCAGACGAATTTGAGCGAGGTGTTGCGCATCAGGGCGCCGGGCAGCAGCCCCGCCTCGATCAGGATCTGGAACCCGTTGCAGACGCCGAGGACTTTTACGCCGCGGGCAGCACGTTCGCGCAGCTTGTCCATGATCGGCGAGCGCGCGGCGATGGCGCCGCAGCGGAGATAGTCGCCATAGGAGAAGCCGCCGGGAATGACGACAAGATCAACATCAGGAATATCGGCGTCCTGATGCCAGACGATGGCCGGAGCCTGGCCCCCGATCTTGGTCAGTGCCGCGATCATGTCGCGGTCACGGTTAAGGCCCGGGAACACGATGACAGCTGCCTTCATCGGTGGATCCTCGCTGTGTCTGGGAATGCGCGAGGCCCTTTTGGTTGGTCTTGGGCTAAAAGGCAAGACCCTCGGTCCGGTGGGGCGGTAAAACCTTTGGGGAAGGGGGGCGCGCCGTGGGGATGCCCCGTGCACGGAGCTTCTGTCGGGCGTGACCCGAGGGCCCCTAATCACACGCAGATTGCCAATAATGGGGCTCGCCGGGTGGCCCTCGGGTCAAGCCCGAGGGAAGAGCGGGGATCCATTGCGACAGGCGGGAGGTAGCCGAACCTATTCCGCCGGTGCTGCCGCTGGCTTGATGCGTTGCGTACCCGGAATATGGGCCCAGTCGGGGCGCTCGAAGAGAAAACGTCCAAAGCCGATCTTCTGGGTGATCCACCACAGGACGAGCGGACCGCAGATGGCTGCAATCATAGTCAGCAGGCTGACGAGATTGGGCTCCGTTATCCCGGTGGCGAGGAGCAGGACGCGCAGGATGCTCATCGGGAGAGCGAATGCCACGTAGATCACCAGCGATTTCGTGCCGAGCCAGTGGAGCCATGCCATCGCGGGCTGGCGCACCAGCAGGGCCGCAGCGATGACGATGGCAATCGCGCCGGCCATCGCGGCGAGGAGATGGATGCCAGGCAGCGCGGCCCAGCCCATCTGGATGTGCACGGGATCGAGCCGGAAGCCTGGGCTGAAAACGAGGATGGCATTGATGACAGCCCAGGCGGCAAGAATGGCGAGGGCGGGGGCGACGTTGCTCCCTGCCCATTCCGCCAATCGAAACAGGTGCGGCGCGAACATGTAGCCAGCGTAGAAATAGACGAAATAGGCGGCGAACTGGTCGATGAGGTAGCTGCCGGTGTGGATGGACGCGATTTGCAGTGCTGCAGCGCCTGCAAGGGTGGCCCATTGCGGGATTTTGGCCTGGCGCAGCAGTTTGCTCGCGGCGGAGACGACTGCCAGCATGTAGATGAACCACAAGACGCCATAGGGCTCGACAATGGCGAAGGCAAGCGCGCCTAGCGCCCCGCCGGGATCGCGGCCGACGAGGGCCACCTTGAACACGATATGGATGATCGCCCAGAGCACATAGAAATACAGATAGTGCACCACCCGCCGGTCGGCGAAGGCGCGCCAGGGGCGGTCGATGACCTGGCTGAGGAAGAGCCCCGAAATCAGGAAGAATTCGGGCATGCGGAAGGGCATGGCGAAGGCGATGGTCCAGTGCAGGAACCCGGTCTGGCCGGTGTCCTCGCCAACGCTTGACGCGCAATACATGATGACGACGAGAAAAATGGACAGGCCCTTGGCCATGTCCACCCATTCAAGCCGATGCTGATCCCTGACCATGGTGCATTCCCCCTGTGATAAGGGAAGTCTAGCCCATGGCTGAGACCGGCGCGTTAAGGCACGGGGATGGTTGTGATCGCAAATGCGCGATTGGTAACCAAGCCGCTAAGGGGCGTGGTTTTAGAGCGGTACCGAGGCGTAAGCCGCGAACAGCAGGCCGAGCGAGGCGACGAACATCACACAGAGGGCGAGAGTTTTACGCATGGTGAATTGATCCTGCGCCATTACGCGGCGCGCGAGGGGAGTGTCGCAAGAAAACGTTAAGCGAGAATTTCGATGGCGTAGTTTTCGATCACGGTATTGGCCAGCAGCTTTTCGCACATCTGCGTCAGCTCGGCCTTGGCCGTTTCCGCATCGGTGTCCGCAAGAGCGAGGTCGAAAACCTTGCCCTGGCGGACGCCCTGGACGCCGGCAAAGCCGAGACTGGCCAGCGAGCCTTCGATGGCCTGGCCCTGCGGATCGAGTACGCCGGCCTTGAGCGTGACGGTGACGCGCGCTTTCATCTGACTATGCCCTAGAAATTACTGAACGAGACGCGGACCGGTGGTCAGCGCATTGTCGTTTTCCACCAGAATGCCCAGGCGCTGGGCGACTTCGCGGTAGTTTTCGACCAGACCGCCAAGACCTTCGCGGAAGCGGTCCTTGTCCATCTTGTTGCGGGTCTTGATGTCCCACAGGCGGCAATTGTCGGGGCTGATCTCGTCAGCCAGGACAATGCGCATCAGATCGCCTTCATAGAGGCGGCCAAGCTCGATCTTGAAATCGACGAGCTGGATGCCGACGCCCATGAACAGGCCGGTCAGGAAGTCGTTGATGCGGATGGCGAGGCTCATGATGTCATCGAGTTCGGCAGGGGTGGCCCAGCCGAAGGCGGTGATGTGCTCTTCCGAGACCATCGGATCGCCCAGCGCGTCATCCTTGTAGCAGAATTCGATGATCGAGCGCGGCAGCTGCGTGCCGGCTTCGAGGCCGAGTCGCTTGCAGAGCGAACCGGCGGCATAGTTGCGCACGATCACTTCGAGCGGGATGATTTCGACTTCCTTGATCAGCTGCTCGCGCATGTTGATGCGGCGCAGGAAGTGCGTCGGGATGCCCATCGAATTGAGCTTGGTGAAGATGAACTCCGAAATCCGGTTGTTCAGCACACCTTTACCGTCGATGACTTCGTGCTTCGCGCCGTTGCCGGCCGTCGCATCATCCTTGAAATACTGCACCAGAGTGCCCGGCTCGGGACCTTCGAAAAGGATCTTGGCCTTGCCCTCGTAGATTTTGCGTCGACGATTCATCGGGATTCCGCTGCTCTGAAACTGCATCGCGTCAAGGCCGCTTCATGCGCCAGATCGGAGCGGAAATGCAAGCCCTTTCGCAGTCAGGGGGGCCGTGCTGTTGAAACATGGCTGGCGGGTCACGCCGTCGCATCTGGCCGAGCCGCGTTGATTTGCGCGCCGCAACCACTTATGTCGGAGCATGAAGGCCGGACTGACCGGCGGACAAGACAATCGGGAGACGGAAATGGGCGGTTTCGACGAGCGCAAGAAGGGCCAGGAAGCCAAGTTTGCCTTCGACGCTGAAAAGCAGTTCAAGGCGGAAGCCCGCCGCAACAAGCTTCTGGGCATCTGGGCTGCCGAACTGATGAGCCTTTCGGGCGACGAAGCCAAGGCCTATGCCGCCGAAGTCGTGGCTGCCGATTTTGAAGAAGCCGGCGACGAGGACGTGTTCCGCAAGGTGTCGGGCGATCTCAAGGCCAAGGGGATCGAAGTCGGTGACGACGTGATTCGCCAGAAAATGCTGAGCCTGGCCGCTCTCGCCAACCAGCAGATCGCCGCCGAAGGCTGAGCTGTCCTAATCGTTTGAGTCTTGAAGGGAGCCGGCGGTGCGCCGGCTCCCTTTTTGCATGTCACCCGATGGTGACATTCGTCGCTTCATGGGCGGTGCCGTTCATCTTCCAGTGCACTGTGACCTTCTCGCCGTTCTTGAGGCCAGGGTCCTTGAAGGTAGCGGGCAGCTGGTAGACCATTCCGTCGGCAAGGGTCAGCGTGTGGGCCTTGAGGTCGAAGGCCTTCACGGTGCCTGAAATGGTCTGGTCGGCCTGCGTGGCGGCCGCGGGCTTTGCGGCGGGAGCCATTGTGCCGGCCGCGAAAGCGGCACCAGGTGCGGCTACGGCGAGAGCGATCAGGAGGGGAGCAAGATATTTACGCATGATGATCTCCATGCGGTTGCCGGACATTTGTCCGGGACTGCCGGTTTTCTGGAGCCGTCGAGTCGCGGGCAACAATTCGGCCCGCCGGCAGATCCAAACCAGCGGGGAGTGGTTTAGGCCCGCCGCCAGTCGGTCTCAAGTTAAGAAGATTTAATTCTGAAAGTGGCGGAAACGCCTAAATTTCAAGCACTTAGGCGACTTTCCGGCGATTGTGCGGCGGTCTGGAACGGTTCCAGGTCACGGGTCTCTGGCAAGATTCATGGCCATGCCGATGGAGGCCGGCATTACCGGGTTGAAGCCATATTTTGCGTAGAGATGGCGGGCATCGCCGTCGGCTATCAGGCTGACATAGGCGCCTTCGGGGGCGTTGGCGCGCAGATGATCGATGAGGGCCGACATGATGGCCTTGCCCAGCCCCTTGCCGTGGTGCTCGGGTTCGAGCGCAATGTCCACGATCTGGAAAGCGGTGCCGCCGTCGCCGATGATCCGACCCATGCCGATTGCGCGCCCCTCATGGAGCAGCGTCACGCCGAACCAGGTATTGGGCAGCCCGGCCCGGGCCTGCTCCACGGTCTTGCCGCTGAGGCCTGCAGCCAAGCGCAAGCGCAGATAATCTTCCAGCGCCGGCGCCTGTTCCTCGATCCGATATTGGTCGCTCACAGCCGTTGCATCAGCCGAGTGAACATCAGGAGGCCTTCCGGCCAGGGGCCGTGGCCGGACGCTATATTGATGTGGCCGGCATCACCGGCCTGGTGAAATTCCGAGCCCCAGGCACCGGCCATGTCCGCCGCGCGCTCGAGTGAGCAGTAGCGGTCGCTCGAGGATATGACGAGGAGCGACGGGAAGGGCAGGGGATCGCGCGGGGCAGGCCCGAAGCACTTTGCTTCCTCGGGCACGTCCGGGTTCATTTCCAGATCGGGTGGGGAGACCAGAAACGCGCCGCGCACCTTGCCCTTGGGGAAGCGCGAGGCAGCGTGGACCACGGCGAACACGGCCAGCGAGTGGGCGACGAGGACGACAGGACGGTCGGAAAGTTCAACCGCCTTGATGATGGTGTCGACCCAATCCTCCGGATCCGGTTCATCCCAATCGGCCTGTTCGACGATCGCTGCGGTGCGCATTTTCTCGGCCCAGCGCACCTGCCAGTGACCGTAACCTGACCCGCCGAGACCCGGCAGGATCAGTATGTCGCACTCAGCGATTCTCATGCGCCGAAGACCCGGGCAAAGATCGTGTCGACATGCTTGAGATGGTAGGCATCATCGAACATGGCGTCGATTTGTTCATCGGACAGAGTCACTTCCGGGTCGGCCTTGAGGTTGGCTGCGAAGAGACCGGCGCGGTCGCCATTGTGCTGCCAGACCTTCATGGCGTTGCGCTGGACGGCGGCGTAGCTGTCCTCCCTGGAGTAGCCGGCCTGGGTGAGAGCCAGCAGCATGCGCTGCGAATTGTGGAGGCCACCGAGCAGGTCGAGGTTTTTCCGCATGTTTTCTGGATAAACGACAAGCTTGTCGATGACGCCGGTGAGGCGGGCCAGTGCGAAGTCGAGGGTGACGGTGGCGTCCGGGCCGATCATGCGCTCGACCGACGAATGCGAGATGTCGCGTTCGTGCCAGAGGGCGACGTTTTCGAGCGCCGGGGTCACCATGCCGCGTACGAGGCGGGCAAGGCCTGTGAGGTTCTCGGTCAGCACCGGGTTGCGCTTGTGCGGCATGGCCGACGAGCCCTTCTGGCCCGGGGAGAAATATTCCTCGGCTTCGAGCACTTCGGTGCGCTGCAGGTGACGGATTTCGACCGCGACGCGTTCGATGGAGGAAGCCACGACGCCGAGCGTTGCAAAGAACATGGCGTGGCGGTCGCGCGGGATCACCTGGGTCGAAACAGGCTCGATCGAGAGGCCCAGCTTTTCGGCGACATATTCCTCGACCGACGGGTCGATATTGGCGAAGGTGCCGATCGCGCCGGAAATGGCGGCAGTGGCGATTTCATCGCGGGCGGCAACGAGGCGGGCGCGGTTGCGGGTGAACTCGGCATAGGCCTCGGCGAGTTTTACACCGAATGTGGTCGGCTCGGCATGGATGCCGTGGCTGCGGCCGATGGTGATGGTGTTCTTGTGCTCATAGGCACGACGCTTGAGGGCCTCGAGCAGCGCATCGACATCGGCGATCAGGATGTCAGCGGCGCGCTTCATCTGCACCGAGAGCGTCGTGTCGAGAATATCCGACGAGGTCATGCCCTGGTGCACGAAGCGAGCATCGGGGCCGACGATCTCGGACAGGTGGGTCAGGAAGGCGATGACATCGTGCTTGGTGGTGCGCTCGATTTCGTCGATGCGCTCGACATCGAAGCCGTAATCGCCCAGCTCGGCCTTGCGCGCGTTCATCACTTCCCAGATCTTGTCGGCGCTTTCCTTGGGCACGACGCCAAGCTCGGCCAGCTTGGAGGTCGCATGCGCCTCGATTTCGAACCAGATCGCGAAGCGGGTCTCGGCCGACCAGTTTGCCACCATTTCAGGACGGGAATAGCGCGGAATCATGGGGTTAGCCTCGGCTGGTGAGAATTTGATTCAGGTGGAGGCGGCATTTTCGGCCGCCTCTGTGACGATTGTCAGGCAATGATACCCGTTGCCGCATCGCGAATGGCCTTGATGCGACCGGCATAGGTCGAGGGGTCGTTTCCGCCATACACTGATGAACCGGCCACCAGCACATTGGCGCCGGCCCTGGCGATCTCGCCGGCATTGGCAGGCGTGACCCCGCCATCGACTTCCAGATCGATGGCGCGGCCGCCGATCAGCGCTCTGGCCTGACGGATCTTGGCGAGGCTGCCGGGAATGAAGCTCTGGCCGCCGAAACCGGGATTGACGCTCATGATCAGCACGAGATCGACATCATCGATGACGTTTTCGATCGTCGAGACGGGGGTGGCCGGATTGAGGGCGACGCCTGCCTTCTTGCCGAGGGCGCGAATGGCCTGGAGCGAGCGGTGGAGATGGGGCCCGGCCTCGGCATGCACAGTGATGAGGTCGGCGCCACCCTTGGCGAAATCGGCCAGATACGCATCGGTGGGCGAGATCATCAGATGGCAGTCGAAGGGCTTGTCAGTCACCCCGCGCACCGCCTTCATGATCGGGGCGCCGAAGGAAATATTGGGCACGAAATGCCCGTCCATCACGTCGATATGGATATAGTCTGCGCCGCCGGCGACGATCGCTGCCACTTCATCGCCCAGCCGGGAAAAATCGGCGGAGAGGATGGACGGCGCGATGCGGATCGGAAGGGGGGTCATCTGGGGCACCTCGGCCGCTGCAAATGAGGCTGCTATAGGGCCGTGCGCCAAATGGGGCAAGAGCGGAGGCCAGCTTATCAGCCCCGCGAAAAGTCGTATTCCCTATAACATTGGCGCGATGCGGCAGACCGGCTCATTGCTTTGGCCGGCAATAGCGTTACACCGGTGCCAACCAGGAGCGTCAACTTTGGAATTTTCCCTTCCTCTCATTATCGGGGCCGGTGTTCTGAGCTTTCTCAGCCCCTGCGTGCTGCCTTTGGTCCCGCCCTATCTCACCTATATGAGCGGTGCGAGCTTCGAGCAGTTTCGCGATGAGTCGCGGTCGGGGAGCCCGCTGCAACTGCGCGTAGCCGTAACCTCGCTGTTTTTCATTCTCGGTTTCTCGGTCGTCTTCGTGACGCTGGGCGCTACCGCCACTGCCTTCGGGCAGGTGTTTCGCCAGCTGCTGCCGATCCTCACGCCCGTCGCCGGCGTGGTGATCATCGCGATGGGACTGCATTTTCTGGGTGTCTATCGCATTGCGCTGTTGGACCGGCAGATCCGGCACAACGGCCCCGGAATGGCCTCCGGTCCAATGGGCGGGTTTCTCCTCGGCCTGGCCTTCGCCATCGGCTGGACCCCGTGTATCGGTCCTGTGCTCGCCGCCATCCTGTCCGTGGCCGCAAGCCAGGAAACGGCTTGGGAGGGCGCGTCCCTGCTCGGGCTCTATTCGCTTGGCCTGGGCATTCCGTTCTTCCTCGCGGGCCTCGCCATCGGGCCGTTCCTGACCTTCTTCGACAGCTTCAAGCGCCATCTGCGCACTGTTGAAAAAATCATGGGCGGATTGCTGGTGGTGACGGGCGTCCTGTTCCTGACCGGCAATTTCACCCGCATTTCCTTCTGGTTCCTCGAAACCTTCCCGGTGCTGGCCAGCTTCGGCTAACGGTAAGCCGCGCTTAACCCTCTACTCAATCTTGTCGCCCCGCTGGTATTCCGCGCCAAAAGTTCAGGCGGAGTTTACCAGCGCTGCTGCAGGATCGGTCCAGGGACAGAGCGAGTGCAATGGTTGCTGCGGGGGCGAGTGGGGAGCCGATGGTGCGTCTCGGAAACGAGACGGCGAGCACTGTTGGACCAACGGGCCAGGAATGGCCGCCATTGACCGACACTTTCACAGTGTCTGTCACGACCCGCATCGAGGATGTCGAGGCGATCTGGCGGGGCCTCACAACGGAACGCATAGAATCGCCGGGACAGAGCTATGATTTCATCCGGCTCTGGATTGCAGACCGCAAAATTGCTCCCCACGACCAGCGCTATGTCGTTGCCGAACTGAAGGGCGAGCCCATTGCGCTCCTGCCGCTGCGGCGCCGGCGGATGAACGGCCTGCAGGTGTACACCTGGTTTCCCAGCAGCCATGTGGGCTGTTATGCCCCGATCTCCGATTACGCCGCGCTCGAGCGTCTCGGCCCCGAAGGCCGTCGTGCGCTCTGGCAGGCGATGATCACGCAGCTCGAGGGGGCGGATGCTGTCTATCTGCGCTCCATTCCTACAGAGATCGCCGGATATCATGGGCTTTTCGATGAGCTTGGCGATGCGCTGGCGGTCGATGTCCTCTATCGCGCCGAGTTTACATCCTGGGAGCAATGCGATCAGATCCAGCGCAGCCGCTCGCGCCGGAAGCATGATCGCCAGCAGGGCGACAGGCTGGCGGCGCTGGGCGAGATCGGTTTCGAGCTGGTTACCGATCCGGTCGCAGGCGCCGAGGCCATCGGAATCATGTTCCGACAGCGCTCGGCGCGGTTCCGGGCGCAAGGCATTCGCGACATCTTCGTGTGCGACGATCTCGTCGGTTTCTATCATCGCGCCATGCAGCCCGGCTCCGGTGTCGATGTGCGCCTGCATGTGCTGCGGCTGGAGGGGGAAATCGTCGCGGTTCGCTACAATATCGTCCATGCCGATCGCATGTTCTGCCTCATCTCGTCGATGAGCGATGATCCCCGGATCCAGATCGGTTCGCCCGGCAAGCAGTGCTTGCTGCGCGTCATGCAGTCCGTGTTCGACCAGGGCTACACCATGTTCGACATGGGCTCGGGCTTCACCGACGAAAAACGGCATTGGTGCAATGTGCAGACGCCGCTGCGCCAGCACTATATCGGGATCACGCGGAAGGGGCGGGCGGCGGTTGGCCTCCACCGGAATTTCCAGCGGCTGCGCGCCTGGGCGAAAGCCCATCCCACCATCAAGAACGGGTTGCGGCACTTCCGGCAAATTGCGGACCGCCTCAGACCGTCGCGGCCGACCTCAGAGTAATTTCAAACCGCGCAACGAGGCGTGTCCGGAACGGCCAATGATGATGTGGTCGTGCACCGTGATGCCCATGGGCTTGGCGATCTCGGATATTTCCTTGGTCATCCGCACGTCGGCCGCCGACGGCGTCGGGTCGCCGGACGGATGATTGTGGACGAGGATGAGCGCGGTGGCCGAGAGCTCAAGCGTGCGGCGGATCACTTCGCGCGGATAGACGGGCGTGTGGTCGACCGTGCCGATTTGCTGCACCTCGTCGGCGATCAACCGGTTCTTCTTGTCGAGAAAAAGAATGCGAAACTGCTCGACGCTCTCATAGGCCATGGCGCTGTGGCAGTAGTCTATGAGCTGGGTCCATGACGACAGGATCGGTTTTTCGACATCGATCTTGTCTCGCCCATAGCGCTGCGCCACCGCCTGCATGACCTTGAGATGGGTGATGGAGGTCTCGCCGAGCCCCTTGGTCTCCGCCAGTCGGGCAGCAGGCGCTCCCAGCACTTCGGAAATGGAGCCGAAGCGGGCGAGGAGGTCCTTGGCCAGCGCCTTGGTGTCGCGCTGGGGCAGGGCCATGTGCAACAGCAGCTCGAGCAGTTCATAGTCGGCGAGGCCTTCCCCGCCCAGGAGGTTGAAGCGCTCCCGCGCCCGTTCGCGATGCCCAAGATAGTGGGGCTTTGCCACCGCTTCGGAAAGGCCCGTTGATTTGGCCTCGTCGTCGCTCACTGGCTGCTCCGCGCCGCCAAAGGATTGAACAGCCCGCCCGGCGAGAGCGTGAAGATCTCATTGCCGGTTTCGGTGATGCCGATGGAATGTTCGCACTGCGCCGAGAGTGTCCGGTCGCGGGTGACGGCGGTCCAGCCATCGGAGAGGATCTTCACATGCGGCCGGCCGAGATTGATCATCGGCTCGATGGTGAAGATCATGCCTGGCTTGAGCGGCGCACCGGTGCCGGGCGTGCCGAAATGGAGGATGTTGGGCTCGTCGTGGAAAAGCCGGCCCACGCCGTGGCCGACGAAATCGCGCACGACGCTCATCCGCTCGCCTTCGGCCACGGCCTGGATCGCGGCGCCGATATCGCCGGTCGTATTGCCCGGCTTGGCGGCGGCGAGACCGGCTTCGAGGCTGGCATAGGTGATTTCGATCAGGCGCTCGGCCTTGCGGGTGATTTCTCCCACCGGATACATGCGGCTGGAATCGCCATACCAGCCATCGACGATCAGGGTGAGGTCGATATTGACGATATCGCCGTCGCGCAGGCCGCGCTCATCGGGAATGCCATGGCACACCACATGGTTGATCGAGGTGCACAGCGAATGGCGAAAGCCCTTGTAGAAGAGGGTCGCCGGAAGGGCGCCATTGTCGCGCGCGAACTCATAGGCAATCTGGTCGAGCTTGGCCGTCGGCACGCCCGGCTCGACATATTCGGTGAGAATGTCGAGGGCCTGTGCCGTCAGCTGTCCGGCCTTGCGCATGCCTGCAAACCCGTCTTCGCCGTGCAGCGGGATGATGCCCGGCGTGCGGCGGGGCTGGGTGGACGCTTCGACGTAGGTAACCATAGAAAACTCCGGTAGTCGGGGTTTAACCTAGTCACTTGCACAGGCGATTGAAAGGCCCTGCGACTTGACGCGCCCATGCGCTGGTAGCATTCCTCATGGCCCACATTCATGGAATGCCCTATGTCGAGCCAATCCCGCGTTACTGCCGGTCTTCTCGTGATCGGTGATGAAATCCTCTCCGGCCGCACCAAGGACGTCAATATTGGCGCGGTGGCCGATTTTTGCACCGATCTTGGGATCGACCTTACCGAAGTGCGGGTCGTGAGCGATGTCGAGGAAAGCATCGTGGAGGCGGTCAACGAACTGCGGTCGCGCTACACCTATGTGTTCACCACTGGCGGCATCGGACCCACTCATGATGACATTACCGCCGACGCCATAGCCAAGGCGTTCGGCGTTGCCTTGCCGATCAACCCGCAGGCGCGCGAAATGCTCGAAGCCCGCTGGAAGCAGACCGGCACCGAGGTCAATGAGGCGCGGCTGCGCATGGCGCGAATTCCCGAGGGGGCTGATCTCATCGTCAATTCGGTCAGCGCTGCCCCAGGTTTCCGCATCGGTAACGTCCATGTCATGGCCGGTGTGCCGGTGATCATGCGCGCCATGCTCGAGGCTTTGGCGCCGACGTTGCAGGGCGGCAAGAAGGTGCTGTCGGTCACCGTCAAGGCCGGGGTGGGCGAAGGCACTGTCGGCGGCCCGCTGGCGGCGCTGCAGCAGGAATATCCCGACGTAAAGATGGGCAGTTACCCACAAATGGGGGGCGACCGGGCCATGACCGAGCTGGTGCTGCGGTGTTCTGACGAAGCGCGTCTTGCCGAGGCCGCCGAAAAAGTCCGTGCCATGGTGGACGCTGCGCATCAAAAAGCAGGAATCGAGCCGCCCGACGCACAATGATTGGCGTCAGCCCCGAGCTTTGCTAAGGACAGGCTCGAAAAATCCAGATTCAGGGGGCGTTGGTCCGCCCCGCCCCAAGGAGAGATGCGTTGAGCAATCCGAACCAGAAGTCGTTCCCCGTCACCTGGGACCAGTTCCATCGCGATAGTCGCGCTTTGGCCTGGCGCCTGGCGGGCATGGGCACGTTCGACGCCGTGGTGGCCATTGCTCGCGGCGGCCTCGTGCCGGCCGCGATCGTTGCGCGCGAACTCAATATCCGCACCGTCGAGACCGTGTCGGTCAAGAGCTATGACCACCAGAACCAGAGCGGCATCAAGGTGCTCAAAGAGATCAGCCAGCCGGTTCTCGATCTCGCTGCCAATGGCGGCAAGGTTCTGATCGTGGACGATCTGGTCGATACCGGCAACACCGCCCGCGTAGTGCGGGAAATGCTGCCCGGCGCGCATTTCGCCACTGTTTACGCCAAGCCCAAGGGCCGTGATCTGGTCGACACCTTCATCACCGAAGTCAGCCAGGACACGTGGATCTTCTTCCCCTGGGATCTCGATGTGGCCTATGTCGCGCCGATTTCGGGCGGCACGGACTAAGATCGCCCTAGGCGGTGCCCGCCTCGATATGCGCTTCTGCGCCACCGTGCCTTCGACCGCGCGGTGGCTGCGGAGCGGCCGGACCTAGCGTCCGACAAGCACGAACACATTCTTGTCGGGCGCTTCCATCACGGCGACGTGGCCGGACTCCGTGGCAAAGGGCGTGCGGATCCACTGGATGGCATCGTTGTCCTTCAGCGCCTCATAGGTGCGGACCACATCTCCCACATTGATCTCAATTTCGGTGAAGTCGAGCGCCGGATTATCGCTCAGGACCAGCTCCGAGCTGGCCTGATCCGGAAATTTGAGGCCGATCAGGCTCGATGGCGTCCCATCGGCCGATTGTCGCTCGATCCGCCAGGCCTGGCTCAGTCCCAGCGCGGTATAAAAGGCCAGTGAGCCGGCGATGTCCCTAGTGTGGATGCAGACGCATTCGAGTTTCTGAAACATGTGATTCCCCCCATGCCGACATCGTCGACGCTGCTGTGTTCTAACATGCGAACATAACGCGAACAATTGTCCCATCCTTGCGGAGGGCAAGCGTCTGGATGGAAGAGAGGAATGGCTGGTGCGGGCGACGGGAATCGAACCCGTACAGCGTAAGCCGAGGGATTTTAAGTCCCTTGTGTCTACCAGTTTCACCACGCCCGCTTGGCTCGGCCGCCCGTGTTTGTCACAAGGCGAGGCGCAAGACAATTGCGCGCTGACGATTCTCACCACGGAGACCGACATGATCGAACCCATCGCAACCGGCGTCGCGCCATCCTCGGCTCCCATCAATGACGCGGTGCGGGCAGGCAAGCATGTCTGGCTCGTGGCCGTGGCCGAAGATCCGGTCACCGGGGAAGTTCTCACCGGCGATATCGAAGCCCAGGCGCGCCGCTGCATCCAGAATCTGGAGATGGGCGTCAAGGCCGCGGGCGGGGCCCTGACGAATATCGTCATGATCCAGATTTTCCTCATCGACAGCGCCGATGCGCCGGGCATGAATAAGGTCTATCGCGAGTTCTTCACCGCCCAGCCATTCCCCGTGCGCGCCACGGTCGTAGTCAAGGAACTGCTCGCCAAGGGTCTCTGCATCGAGATGACCGCAACGGCGGTGCTGGACTGATGCTGCTCAAGCGTGACCTTCTCGAGGAGATCAAGGCCGGAAAGATCGACGTGATTTTTCGGCGGTGGAATAGGCCGACGGTGAAAGCCGGCGGCACTCTCAAGACCAAGGTGGGCCTTCTCGCCATCAAGGGGGTCACCGATATGAGCCCCGATGACGTTACCGAAGCCGATTCACAGCGCGCCGGCTTCAAGGACGTCGCAGATTTCCGGGCATGGCTGGACACGATGAAAGAGGGCAGCCTCTTCCAGAAGATCGAAGTGGGTTACATCGGCGACGCCGAGTAGGGGCGGCGGTGGGCATGTCCTTCCCTTCTCCCCTGAGGGGAGGCCCGAAGGGCACACCGAATTCGCGAAGCGAATTTCGGTTGGGATGAGGGGTTCGTACTAGCTCTTGTCTGAGAGGTCTTCACCCCTCACCCCAACCCTCTCCCCTGAGGGGCGAGGGGGCTTTTACTGCACAGTCAGCGCCTGCGCCTTCAGAACGGCGTTGGCGCGACGAAGGTCATGAACTCATCGGTCGTCGGATGGGTAAACCCCAGTTCGGCGGCGTGCAATTGCAGCCGGTCTGCAGCGCGCAGTATTTCGCCATCGGCATAAAACGCATCACCCAGAATCACATGGCCCAATGCCTTCATGTGAACCCTGAGTTGGTGCGTCCGCCCCGTAAGCGGCACGAGGCGAACCCGCGTGGCGTTTTCCTCGCGTTCCAGAACATGCCATTCGGTTTGTGCCGAGCGACCGTTTTCATAGTCGACGCGCTGGCGCGGCTTGTTATCCCAATCGGTCGCCAGGGGCAAATCGATGAGGCCGCTCTCCTCCTCGATAATGCCGGCGACGCGGGCCACATAGCTCTTGGTGGTCTTGCGATGCTCGAACTGGCTGCCGATGCGGCCATGGGCGCGCTTGTTCAGCGCCAGCACCAGAACCCCTGACGTATCCTTGTCGAGCCGATGGCACATGCCGGCCGTCGGCCAGGTCTGGCGTGCACGATGCTCGATGCAGTCCCAGAGCGAAGGGTCTTTGCCGGGCACGCTGAGCAGCCCCGATTGCTTGTCGACGACGAGGATATCGTCATCAACATGGAGCACGTTGAGATAGGGATCGGTCGGGGGGAAATAGTCGATCAGTGTGGGCATGGGTCCGGGCATGGCCATGCCTCTAGCAGAGTGCGGATGGTTCCGCCAACCGGTGCGCACAATCTGTTGAGGGAACAAACCCCGGCTAACCGAAGTTATTCCGGCAAGTTCAACTCAAGGAGATTTCGATGAACAAGGACCAGGTAGACGGCGCCGGCAAGCAGGTCAAGGGCGCGGTCAAGGACGCCGTCGGCGGCCTTACCGGCAATGCGAAGCTCCAGGCCGAAGGCAAGATGGACAAGGCCGAAGGCAAGGTCCAGCAGAAGGTGGGCGACGTGAAGAACGACGTCCGCAAAGCCCTCGACGATTAATCTTCGCCAAGGTTGCAGTGAAAGGCCCCGATCTGTCGGGGCCTTTTTGCTATGGGAAGCGGTAGTGCAGCCGCGCGCAGCCGGCGCCTAGCGATTTTGCCGATATCAGTTCTGGCGCCGCGCGAAGCCCAGTTGGCGGGAAGAGCGGTATGCCGCCACCCAAAATCTCCGAAATCACATAGATTTCCAATTCATCGAGCGCCCCGCGCTCCATGAAGGCCATCTGCAGCTTGCCACCACCCAGCATCCAGACGTCACCATCGTCGAGGGCCCTGAGCTCTGCGACCAAGGCGTCGATATCGGTACGGGTCTCCAGTTGACCCTTGGGATCCGTGATCGGCCGCGAGGTCACGACGATCACGCGCTGGTCAGCATAGGTCCACGGGCTCGCGTCAGCGGCGATCCAGTCATAGGTCGACCGCCCCATGACTACTGTGCGGATCGACTTGATGAAATTGTCATAGTGGTGCTCGCCCAATTCCAGATCGGTGCGCTGGGTCAGCCAGTCCAGATTTTGGTCTGGGTCGGCAATGTAGCCGTCGAGACTGGCGGCGATATATCCAACGATCCTGGCCATGGCTTTCTCCCTTTTCGCGGGGGTCTGATAGCGCAGCCCGGTGACAGACGCTGTCAGCATGCAAGGGGGACGCCAAGGCGCGACTGGTGCATGGCCCGCGCATTGCTTATTCTAGGACCATGCAAACCTCGATTTTCCCCACCGCACTTGGCTCCTTCGGTCTTGGCTGGACCGAAAAGGGGCTGGCGCGGGTATTGCTGCCGGATGACGACGAGCAGGCGCTGCGGGAGCGCCTCGCTCGGGGCGGCGCGACACCGGCCGAACCGCCGATCTGGGTGGAGACACTTATGGGACGGATCGAGGACTATGCCGACGGCATCGCCGTTGAATTCAGCGGATTTCCGCTCGATCTGTCCGGCGTCCCCGCGTTTCGCCATCGCGCCTATATGCTCCTGCTCGGTTACGGCTGGAGACAGGTCACGACTTATGGCGAAATGGCCCGGGCGCTGGGCGATGTCGGCCTTTCGCGCGCCGTCGGGCAGGCCATGGGTGCCAATCCCATGCCGCTGGTCATTCCCTGCCACCGTGTGCTGGCCAGCGATGGCAAGCCCGGGGGCTTTTCGGCGCCGGGTGGGGCGCAGACCAAGATCAAAATGCTGGCCCTTGAGGGCGTTACCATCGGCTCGCCTCCGGGCCAGATGAATTTCGGATTTTAGCCATGGCCGTCGAAATCGAGCGCAAATTTCTGGTCACGAGCGATAGCTGGCGCCCCCTGGCCACCAGTGCCTCCGCCCTGCGGCAGGGCTACCTCTCCACCAATGCCAAGGCGACGGTCCGCATAAGGATCATCGACGATGCCAGCGCCGTGCTTACTCTCAAGGGGCCGACCAGCGGCATCAGCCGGGCCGAGTTCGAATATGAGGTGCCGCTCGAAGAGGGCAGGGTGCTGCTCGACATGGCGCGGCCCGAAGTGGTTGAGAAGCGCCGCTATGAGGTGCCCTTCGGCGGGCTCATCTGGGAAGTCGATGTTTTCGAGGGCGGCCATGCCGGTCTGATCATGGCAGAGGTGGAACTGACCCACGCCGACCAATTGGTCGAGCTTCCCGATTGGGTTGGGCGCGAGGTCAGCCACGACGACCGCTATGCCAATGCCAGCCTCTCGCGTAACCCCGGTGTTCCGGATGAGGCGGGGCTATAATCGCAGGATTGATCCAAATCATGGCGGGTTTCCCCTTTAAGCCTAGGCTCAGGGAAATCACTCAAGGAGAGAGCCATGACCAGGGATTTTGCAGGCAAGGTGGCGTTCGTTACGGGCGGTGCGTCGGGCATTGGCGAGGCAGTCGCCCTGCAATTGGCGGATCGCGGCGCCAAAGTCGTGATCGCCGACCTCAAGCTCGATGCGGCCCAGTCCGTCGCTGACGCCATCAAGGGCAAGGGCGGCGAGGCGGCAGCGGTGGCCGTGGACGTCGCCAAGATCGACCAGGTCGAAAAGGCGGTGCAGTTTGTCCTCGACACTTTTGGAAAGCTCGATGTCGCCGTCAACAATGCCGGCATTGGCGGCGCGGCTGCGCCCCTTGGCGACTACAGCTTCGAGGACTGGCACAAGGTCATCGACGTCAATCTCAACTCGGTCTTTTACTCGATGAAATACGAGATCGCGGCCATGCTGAAGTCAGGCGGTGGCGCCATCGTCAACATGGCGTCGATATTGGGCTCGGTGACCTTCCCCAACGCCCCAGCCTATGTGACCGCCAAGCACGGCGTCGTCGGCATGACCAAGTCCGCCGCGGTGGACTACGCCAAGAAGGGCATTCGCGTCACCGCGGTAGGCCCCGGCTTCATCGATACGCCGCTCCTCGCAAACCTGCCCAAGGAGGCGCATGACGGGCTCAAGGCGCTGCACCCGATCGGACGGCTGGGGACGTCGGACGAGGTGGCGGCTCTGACGCTCTTCCTCCTCTCCGACGCTGCTTCCAACATCACCGGCTCCTACCATCTCGTCGATGGTGGCTTCGTCGCGCAGTAACCGGCGGGTTCGGGCGCTGGCGGCTTCTACTGCCAGCGCTTGAAGCTCTTGAGGTGCGTCAGCGTGCTCGTGACCGTCGTCACAATGCGATTGACCGGATCGGTCACCGGCACGATCTGCACGTTCTCGCTTGCCGGATCGGGCTCTTCCAGCGTCGCGAACTGGCTGTCGAGCAGGCTCGTGGGCATATATTCGTGGCTGCGCTTGGCCATGCGCTCGCTGATGACCTCGCGGCTGCCCTTGAGATAGACGAACAGCACGGGTTCTCCGGCCTGTTCGGTGATAAAGTCCCGATAGCTGCGCCTGAGTGCCGAGCATGCACCGACGGCTATGCCCTTCTTGCCGTCCGCCGCTTCCTTGAGGGCTGCCGCCAGCGCCTCGAGCCAGGGCCAGCGATCCTCATCGGTGAGGGGTATCCCGGCCCGCATCTTTTCGACATTGGCCTCGGGGTGGTACTTGTCGCCATCGAGGAAAGGCGCATGCAGGGCCCGGCCGAGCGCTGCGCCGACCGTGGATTTTCCCGACGAGCTGACGCCCATCACGATGATGATACGGGCCGGCTCAAACGACCGCTGTGAAGGCGCCATCGACATAGAGAATGTGTCCATTGATATAGCTGGAGGCGTTGGAGGCGAGGAACACGGCCACTGGCCCCAGTTCCGCGACTTCCCCCCAACGTCCCATGGGAGTGCGCTGTTCGACCCAGGCATTGAAGGCGGGATCGGCGATGAGCGCCTGGTTGAGTTCGGTCTTGAAATAGCCGGGGGCTATGGCGTTGATATGGAGCCCTTTCGGGGCCCAGTCGGCAGCCATGCCGCGCGTCAGATTGGCGATTGCGGCCTTGGCCGCACCATAGGGGGCGACGCTGGGGCGCGCCACATTGGTCAGCACCGAACAGATATTGATGATCTTGCCGCGGCCACGGGCGATCATGTGCCGCGCCACGATCTGGCTGACGCTAAAGGTCGACACGACATGGGCCGACAGCATGCGTTCGAAATCGTCGTGGCGAAAATTCTCGAGAGACCCGCGGATCTGGATGCCGGCATTGTTGACGAGGATGTCGATGGGACCGATCTCGCTCTCGCAGTGCTCGATCGCCGCCTTGACGCTGTCGGGGCTGGTCACGTCGAAGGCCAGCGCCGTGACGCTGGCGCCCTCTGCAGCAAGGTCGGCTGCCGCATTGCCGAGCGCAACGCTGTCGCGTCCATTGAGGACGACGCTCGCGCCCGCCTGGGCCAATCCCCGCGCCATGGCGTAGCCGAGGCCGCGGCTGGAACCCGTGACGAGGGCGCGTTGTCCTGACAGGTCAAATGGGTTAGACTGCAGCATTCTCTCGGCCCCCCACACAAAGTGTGACGATAGTTATCCGGTGGGGTGAACGGAATGCAAGCCACAGGCTCAATCTTCCATACAAGATGGGGGTTTCAGCCAATTTATGCATTTCGAGGCCTTTCATCTCCGGACAGATTGTGGTCATTTCGCCGCACGTGTCGCGCTCTATGCGCGCTTGACTGGACAGAATTAGTCTTCGGAAGGACTGCATGCATGTCGACTGCGGATATCGGCCTGATTGGCCTGGCAGTAATGGGTTCCAACCTGGCTCTCAATATCGCCGAAAAAGGCTACACCGTGGCCGTGCACAACCGGTCGGCCGGTCGCATTGACGAATTTGTCGCCGAAGCCAAGGCCCAGGGCCTGGATGGCAAGACCATCCCGAAATACGACCTCGCCGACTTCGTGCAGACGGTAAAGGCACCGCGCTCGATCAT
The DNA here is from genome assembly GCF_029201545.1 of Devosia sp. FJ2-5-3. Classification (NCBI taxonomy): domain Bacteria; kingdom Pseudomonadati; phylum Pseudomonadota; class Alphaproteobacteria; order Hyphomicrobiales; family Devosiaceae; genus Devosia; species Devosia sp. FJ2-5-3. The sequence goes on from NZ_CP104007.1 coordinate 1,769,077, forward strand.
CATCATGGTCAAGGCCGGCCAGCCGGTCGACGACATGATCGAGCAGCTCTTGCCGCATCTCGAGCCGGGCGATGCGATCATCGAATGCGGCAATTCGCTGTTTACCGACACCCAGCGTCGCTTCGACTATCTCAAGCCCAAGAATATCGGCTATCTCGGCGTCGGCGTTTCCGGCGGCGAAGAGGGCGCCCGCCACGGCCCGTCCATCATGGTCGGCGGCTCCAAGGAGCAGTGGCACAATGCCGAAGCGGTCCTGACCGGCATAGCCGCCCAGTTCAATGGCGAGAGCTGCTGCGCCTATCTCGGCGAGGGCGGCGCCGGCCACTTCGTCAAGACCATCCACAACGGCATCGAATATGGCGACATGCAGATGATCGCCGAAGTCTATGGCGTGATGCGCGATGGGCTGGGGATGAATGCCGCCGAATGCGCCGACGTCTTCAAGGAGTGGAACAAGGGTCCGCTCAATTCCTACCTCATCGAAATCACCGGCCACGTTCTCGCAGCCGTCGACCCTCAGACCAATACGCCGCTCGTCGATCTCATCCTCGACAAGGCCGGCCAGAAGGGCACCGGGGTGTGGTCCGCGATCGTCGCCCAGCAGATGGGCGTTCCCGCAACCGCCATCGAAGGCGCCGTGGCTGCCCGTTCGATTTCGTCGCGAAAGGCAGAGCGCGTTGCCGCTGAAGCCATTTATGGCAAGCCGAACCGCGCCAAGACCGATGTGACGCTGGCCGATCTCGAAAAGGCGCTGCTCGCCGGCAAGATCGTTTCCTATGCGCAAGGCTTTGCCGTCATCGCCAAGGCCTCGGAAGAGAATGGCTGGGCGCTGCCGCTCGCCACGATCGCCAAGATCTGGCGCGCCGGTTGCATCATCCGCTCGCGCTTCCTCGATCAGATGAGCTCTGCCTATGCCAAGGGCGAGGCCACCAATCTGCTCGTCGTGCCGGACTTCGTCACCATCATGAAGGACAGCCATCCGAGCCTGCGCAAGGTCGTCGCCGCTGCCGCAATCGGCGAATTCCCGATGATCTGCCTGTCGGCTGCGCTCTCCTATTTCGACAGCTACCGTCAGGCCAAGGGCACGGCCAACCTCATCCAGGGCCAGCGCGACTTCTTTGGCGCCCATGGTTTTGAGATCGAAGGCCGTGGCGCCGATCTGCACGGCACCTGGCCGTCCACTCTGGGCAAGTAAGCTATAAAAATCCGATCCAGCGGCCCGCTACCAGGGCCGCGATCCACAATAAACCACTCGCCGCCGCCTGCATCCGCAGGCTGGCGGCGATTTCGTTTCCGGCAATGGCCGCCCGCCAGGCCTGGCCGCCATTGATGAGCAGGGCATTGGCGATGGCGAGCGCGAGGATAGCCAGCTTGGCAAGGAACGCTGAATTATCGAGATAGTCGATGGGCCGCACCGAAAACAATGCTATGCCGGTCAGCACGGCCAGGACCACGCCGATCTTGGCCGTGCCTGCCAGATAGCCACCAAGCGCGCTGAGCGGCACCTGCCGAAAAAATCCAAGCAGCCGGGCGTCGAGCGCGAGGATCGGGCCAAGGATCAGCCCGATACCCAGAATGTGGGCGGCATTGACGAAAATGTAGAACGTTGGCGATTGCCGCATCGCAATCGCCCCCGGCCAGTGCGACAGCGCCTCCCACATGCCTATTGAGCAGGGATGCGGTCTGGATAGATATCGTAGACGTCCTCGCCGATGGTGATGCGGACCGCCTTCATGCGGTTCGATCCGTCCTGGGCGCGATTGCCGAGTGCGATGATTTCCTCGCCCACATCGGCGACGCCCTGGACAAAGCCCGAGCGCTCCGTCAGGCCGGGATTGCCCAATTCCACCGTCCAGATCTCGCCATCGGCATTGACCTCGATGATCGGATGGGGCGGGGCAATGGTGATGGATGAGATCGTACCGGTGAGTTCGATCATGCCCGCCTCGGCCCAGCTCCAGCCATGATGGGCAAGGGCCGTGCCCGCCAGTGCGACGCCGCCGAGCAGGGCGCCTGCGAGGACGATGGCGCGCCGGCCAGTTCCAGTGAAGGCCATGTCGGTCTCCTCTCTGCATGGATACAGGAGGAGCAGTCTGCGCCAATAGCGGCGCCAATTGCAGTCACGAAACGGAGAGCGCGATCAGCCGCCTCAGCGGTCGTCGGTGCCCTCTTCGAGGGGAGGGACGCGCACCTGGCCGGGTGCTGGGAATTCCGGTGTGTGCGGATGGTCGGCAATGCTCGGGCGACGGCCGAGCTCGAAGCGCCAGGCGGTGAACCAGAACAGCAGCAGGGCGACGGCCACGCTGACGCTCGCGGCGATGAAGGGGGCGCCGGGGAAATATTCGTGCGCGCCGGGATCGGTCGTGTAGTAGGAAAAAATCTGGGTGGCGGCGAGGGGCCCGATGATCGTTGCCAGCGAGCTGGCCGCGTTGACGGCGCCCTGCAATTCGCCCTGGCTGTTGTCCGGCACCTGGCGCGACAGCACGCCGTTGATCGCCGGGGGGGCAAGCCCGCTCACCGTCCCCACCAGGATGAAGAGATAGAGCTGGTAGACCTCGCTCGATATGCCGACACCGGCAAAGCCCGCGACAGCGGCGAGGAGACCGATCATCGCCACGGCCGGCTCGCCAATGCCCTTCGATAGCGGCCCCGCCAGCACGGCCTGGCTGATGGCAAAGCCGAGGCCGAATCCGCCCAGCGTGCGCCCGATCATGGAAGAGCTGAAATTGAAGACTTCGACGGTGAAGTAGGAAAACACCGTCGGCAGCGCCTGGGCCGAGAGCTGGAAGAAAAACAGCACGCCGAGCAGCCAGAGCACGGATGGGTATTTGCGCAGCGCCAGAACGGCCCCGAGCGGATTGGCGCGGCGGATGTCGAATTTGCGCCGTGAGGCCTTGGGCAGGCTTTCCGGCAGCACGAAGAGACCGAAGAGGAAATTGGCGAAGGCGAGACCCGCGGCCGCGTAAAACGGCACGCGCGGCCCGAATTCGCCGAGCTCGCCGCCGATCACCGGGCCGATGATGAAGCCGAGCCCGAAGGCGGCGCCAATCAGGCCAAAGCGATGCGTGCGCTTATGCGGCGGGGTGATGTCGGCCATATAGGCCGTGGCGGTAGCAAGGGCCGCGCCGGCAATGCCGGCGATGATCCGGCCGATGAAGAGATACCAGACGAAGGGGGCGATCGACATCATCAGATAGTCGAAAGTCAGCCCCAGGAGCGACGCCAGCAGCACGGGTCGCCGCCCGTATCGGTCCGAGAGATTGCCGAGGACCGGCGAGAACACGAACTGCATGAAGGCATAGGCGAAGACCAGATATCCGCCGATCACCGCCGCTTGCGCCACGCTGCCGCCGGTGAGTTCCTCGAGAAGCTCGGGCAGGACAGGCACGATGATGCCGACGCCGATCATGTCGAGCAGAATGGTCACGAGAATGCAGGTGAGGGTCAGTCGGGAGCGAGTCGCAGCTTGCATGCGGTTATCCGATCCCTTCGTCCTGTCACTGCGACTGTGTTGGCCGCAATTGACACGGGCGCATGGCGCAAGGCAAGGCCCGACAAGTCACGAATGCGCAGGGCCTTCGCCCACATCGTGTCCGTAGATCCATCCCAGCCGGCGCAGATGCGCCCGCTTTCCCTGAAGTCGCATCACGGTGTTACGGGCCACAGAGAGCGGCCATGGCATGTGGAAAATGCGGCCATTGCTGGCCGAGAGCGCTGCAATTCGCGCGACGCGCTTCTGGCGCAGTGTGACATAACGGGCAAGCGCCGCCTCGGCGCTGTCGCTTTCCACAAGCAGTGGTGCCAGCACAGCGGCATCCTCTATCCCCATGGCGGCGCCCTGCGCTTGGAAGGGCACTATGGCATGGGCAGCGTCACCGACGAGGCCGATATTGCCCCTGTGCCAGGTTTCGGTGGCGACGGTGTGAAGCGGCCAGGGCATCCAGGATGCGCCCGCCGCCGCCATCAATGCGTCAATTGGCCCGCCGCGCGTCCGCAGTTTTGGAAAGGCCTGCGCCTTGTCGGCAGAGCCGGGCAGGAAAAGCGCGAGATTGACCTGCTGCCGGTGCGGCAGCGGATAGCAGACGAGGTGATGGCCGGGGCTGAAGAAGACGGAAACCCTGTCCATGGCGATCCGCCCGGCCACCGATTCGAACGGCACGAGCGTCCGCCAGGCCACGCGCCCGTCAAATCGGGCTGCCGGGCCGCCAAGGATCTGCTGGCGCGTCTGGGAGTGGACGCCATCGGCGCCGAGCAAGGCAAGCGCCCGCATGGTCTGGTTCTGGCCATTGGCCTGTTCGATGTCCACGGCCACGCCCCGCTCATCCGAGCGTGCGTCCCATTGGCGGATCCCGTAGAGGATATCGATATTGGCAAAGCGCCGCGTCGCCTTGTAGAGCGCCTCGGCTAGGTCAGCCCGGTGCATGACGGCATAAGGCGCGCCGAACCGCTCGCGCATGACCGGGCCAAGCTCAAGGCTGATCAGTGGTTTTTGTCCACCATTGGCATAAGTGTCGAGCGCGAGGGGCTCGAGGCTCGCCTGCGTAAGGGCCTCGCCCAGCCCCAGTCGGTCGAGAACCCGGCGCGCATTGGGGCTGATCTGCAAGCCGGCGCCGAACTCCTGCAGGCTGTCGGCGCGCTCCAGCACGGTGACATTGGCACCGAATTTGGCCAGCGCCAGCGCCAGGGTCAGGCCGGTAATGCCGGCGCCCGCTATGATATAATTACGGCCCGTGGCGGGCATGGTGCAAACTCAGGCGGCGCTGTCCGTGAAGACAGCGGCGGCAGGGTTCGCCTGTCCGCTGCCAAGCTCGGGCTTGTAGACGTACAGCGTCGAGCAATAGGAGCAGACGATTTCATCGTCCTTGCCCATGTCGAGATAAATGTGCGGATGATCGAACGGGGGCAGGGCGCCGACGCACTTGAATTCCTTCGAGCCGATCTCGATGCGGGCGAGGCCGGTGGAATTGTGGAAGTGAGGCGTGGAGCCGTGTGCCATGGTCAAACCTGTGGGGTCGGAATATCGCGCGGACCATACCCAAGCCTGCCGGGGAAGAAAAGGGGCGCAGGGTGCTTTCTCGTCACCGACACCCCCTCTGGCCCTCCGCTGCCAAGCCCGCTAAACACGGGGCCGCGAAAGGACCTGCCCATGCCCGTCTTTGAAACCAGTGGTCTCACCCTTGCCTATGAAATCGCCGGCGATGGGCCGCCTGTCCTCTGCATCCACGGCTTCGCCTCCAGCGGCAAGGTGAACTGGATCGACACCGGCTGGGTCGAGACACTGGTCGGCGCGGGCTACACGGCGATCACGCTGGACAATCGGGGTCACGGCGCCTCCGACAAGCCGCATGACCCCGACGCCTATTATCCCACCCAGATGGCGGAGGATGCGCTGGCGCTGCTCGATCATCTGGGCATCGAACGCGCAGCCTTGCTGGGCTATTCCATGGGCGCGCGCATTTCGGCGTTCCTCGCCTATGCCCATCCCGAGCGCGTCGTGGCGGCAATCTTCGGCGGCATGGGCATGAACCTCATCAATGGCCTCACCGACGGCAACGACATCATCGCCGGCCTGCGGGCCCCGGCGCTGGCCGATCTTACCCATCCCACCGCGCGCCAGTTCCGCATCTTTGCCGACCATACCGGTTCGGACCGCGAGGCCCTGGCTGCCTGCATGGAAACGTCCCGCCAGCCGATGGCCCGGGCCGACGTCCGTCGGATCGACGTGCCGGTGCTGGTGGCGGTGGGCGAGGCCGACGACATGGCCGGCCCGCCGGAGCAATTGGCCGAGCTGCTGCCTTCGGGCGAAGCGTTTGTAATCCCGCGCCGGGACCATATGCGGGCCACCGGCGATGCAAAATTCAAGGAAGCCGCCCTGGCGTTTCTCGCAAGAAATTTCTCTCCGGCATCAGGATCGTGAACCAATCCGTGTGCGAGGCCTTTGTCTTGTGCAAGAGAATGTCTTATATCGTCACTTCTCGATAGAGTGGAGACTGGCGCCATGAACAGCAATGCCAAGAAGACGTCGCATATCCAGGCGGTAGATCCCGTCTGGGAAGCTGTTCGTGCCGGCGCGCGTCAAATCCTCGACAGCGAGCCGCCGCTTGGCAATCTGGTCCTTTCCACCATTCTCAATCAGGAGAGTTTCGAAGACGCGCTCGCCCATCGTCTGGCGGCACGACTCGATCATGAGGATGTCTCGGCCGACATCATCCGGCAGTCCTTTGCCGAGGTGATCAAGGACAATCCGGTGATTGGCGAAGCGGCGCGCGCCGACCTCGCAGCAACCCTCGAGCGCGATCCCGCCTGTCACCGGGCAATTGAGCCCTTGCTCTATTTCAAGGGCTACCAGGCGATCCAGACCCACCGTTTCGCTCATGCGCTGTTCCGCGCCGGCCGCCGCGATTTTGCGCTCTATCTTCAGAGCCGATCGAGCCAGGTGTTTCAGGTGGATATCAATCCGGCCGTTCCGATGGGGCGCGGAATCATGCTCGATCACGGCACGGGCCTCGTTATCGGCGAGACCGCGGTGGTGGGCGACAATGTCTCCATGCTGCAGAATGTGACGCTGGGCGGCACGGGCAAGTCGGACCAGGATCGTCACCCCAAGATCGGCAATGGCGTGCTTATCGGTGCCGGTGCCAAGGTGCTGGGCAATATCATCGTGGGGGATTGCTCCCGCATCGGTGCGGGCTCGGTCGTGCTCAAGGAAGTACCCCCGCGCACCACCGTGGCCGGTGTTCCGGCAAAGGTAATCGGGGAGGCCGGTTGTGCACAGCCGGCCCTCGTCATGGACCAGATGGTCCTAGTGCACGACAGGAACGGTTGAGGTCGAGGCAAGGGCCGCGCCGGGTTTGTTACCGATAAAATGGCCGGGCCGGGGGTTGTCAGAGCTTGGCCAGCCACTAGATTGCCGGCCAACATCAACGTCAGGACCCCATCGTGAACCATCCCGAGATCATCAAGCTGCAGACCTTCCTGCAGCGCACTTTCAACAACAAGAACATCGACGTCCGCCCGCGCGCCAAGCTCAACGATTCCGTCGAGGTCTTCATCGGTGATGAGTCGATCGGCCTGATCCATGTGGACGACGAAGACGGCGACAAATCCTACATGTTCTCCATGTCGATCCTGGATATCGACCTCGAAGACCTGGGCTGAGCCATTCGTGGCGGTGTGCGCGATAGCGTCACCGCCTCGCTGCGCTATCAGAGCGCCCCGATCGTTTCGAGGCGCTGCGCCATGGCGGCATCAAAATCCCGCCAGCCCGGCAGGGCCGCGGCATCAAACCCGTAAATAGCGGCGAGACCAGAGCCGAGCTGCACCGTACGCAGGCAGCGCTTGGGCTTGTCCGCCTCGACCGGGTCTGCACATTTGGCGACGAACGGATTGGGCGACAGGGCGTCGTACCAGACCGTCTCTCCGACATAGCCGGCGCCATATTTCAGCGGCTTGCCGACCAGCCCGGCTACGCCGCTCACTATCCCCTCATCGAACTGATGCAGATAGACGGCGTCGAGCAGTACGCTGCTGGCCCGTGCGCGGCTGCGTGGCAGCAGCGTCACCGTTACCGTTACCGGCACCGGCGCATCGAGACTGGGCAGGATGACCGACATCTCGAGATCGACCTGATTGACGAAGCCCGGGCGCATCTGTTCGCCGTATCGGAACCAGCTTTCGGGGATCGCGAGATCGCGCCCGCCTATGGTCTGGGTAATAGTCTCGTCGCTTCCCGCATCGGTGGCGGTGCCATCGCGCCCTGCCATATCCACCATATAGGCAAACCCTACCGCCATCATCAGCACGATGATGGCGATGCCGCTGAGGTTATAGGCGATGTGGCCGGCGCCGGAATTTGACGCGGCGGGCAGGGGCGATGCGGGCATGGCCGTAAATTAACCAAGTTTGCTGCCGGGAGATGACAGTTCATAGGAGCGGCAATATGGTTACCAAATCGTTAAATGCGCGATCCGTGTTGGGTCGACGTCACGCGGGGATGGCAGGGGATGACGCGCGAACTGTTGCTGGCAGGTTTTATCATGTGCGTTGGCCTCTCGGTGGCCGGTGCCGGCACGCATCTCTATCAATGGCTGGCGCGCCAGGAGGCGATGCTGCGCATGGACGGGCGGACAGCTCTCGGCGCTGCCGGACATCTGGTGATGAGCGTCATCTGCGGGCCCTACATCATGCTGCAGATGGGGTGGCGGCAGGAGAGCGGGGGGACCATCTCGATGAGTTCGGCCCTTATTTCCGCGGTCGTCGCCTTCGGCTGGGCTTTCGTGACCGGCCTCTTTTTCATGAGCGTCTATCTGGCCGTCCGGCTCTAGGCGCAGTATCCGCCCTTTAAAAACAACAAAGCCGGCAGCGCATTGGCGAGCGCTGACGGCTTCGTTCTTCAGGCCCCTATCAGGGTAGTTGGGGCGGAGCCCGGAAACTCTTATTGCGTTGCGGCGACCGCCACGCTGCGCTCGTCGACCATGTCCACCCACTGGCCGGCGCTGGCCTGGGACTGGCGCTTGAGAAATTTGTAGGGCGTCTCGTTCCAGACGCGGATCAGGCTTTCCTGGTTGTCCAGCACCAGATCGCCGCGATCGGTGCGCGCGATCAAGACCGCGTGGCCGCTGCCATCCTGCTGGCGGACGACCGCGATCATCAGCGTGCTGGGATGCCAGCCGGCCTCGATCAGGGCCCGTCGCTTGGCGAGCGCATAGTCTTCGCAATCGCCGTAGCCGCTGGTTGGGTAGGTCCAGAATTCCTCGACCTGGTAGAGGTCCTTGTCCGTGGCCGGAATGATGGTCTGGTTGAAATGGGCGTTGACCGAAACCAGCTGCTGCCAATTGGCATCCGACAGCGTCATGGCCGGCACGATCTCGTTGTAGCTCTGGCACTCGCCGGGGCGGGCGCGGCAGAACTCGAGATGCCCGACGGGAATAGAGGTGTTGCCGCTCGCAACCTGGACATAGGCGATATTGGTGAAGTCCATCGCCATCGCCGCCGGCGCGCTGGCCATGAGGCCGAGCCCTGCGATCGCTGTGGCCAGAAGGCCGGTGAATTTGAATGCCATTGGGTAGTCTCCCTGATGGAGACCACGCTAGGGGGGCCGACTTGCCCCGGAAGAAAAACTGTCATGGAGTTTTTATACGTGTTTTATACGGTGCGCTAAGGGCACGTTTACCATGCCCCGCCGGCCATGAAAAAAGCCCCGGACGCTGGGCGTCCGAGGCTCTCAAAACTCTGGGATCGAGATGCTCAGTGCATGCGCAGATTCTGCTGCACCACATTGAGCATTTCCTGGGCGGAGGCGAATTCGACGGCCACCCCGTTCTGGAAATGGCGCACGACGCGGGCGCGCATGCGGCCGATGGTGATCGGGGTCCCCATGGCCGGGCGCACATCGAGTTCGATGGCCGCACCGGAGAGCGAAATGTCGATGATCTTGCAATTGTAGCGGCGGCCATCGTCCAGCACGACGCTGGAATGGCGGATGTCCGGCACCACGCGCTCATGCCGCCGGTCTTCGGGCAGGTTGAGCAGATCCTTGTTGGCCAGCCAGGTGAGTTGGGCGGCCATCTTGTCGCGCTTGCGCGGCGAGGCGGCGATATCCATGCGGAAGCCGCCATCCACCTGCTTGAGGATTGTGCCCTCGATGCGCCCCAGATGATCGAGATAGGCGATGATGCGTTCGCCATCGACACCGGCAACCGGTGCGATCACCACGGCGTCGCCGGGGGACATCTCCAGCACCTGGCAGGGGAATTCTCTGCGGTCCGCCAGCATGTAGCGACCGAGAATGGACACTTTCACGCGTTGAAAGCGGCCCTCCGCCGCTCGCGGACGAGCGGACGGCGCAAAGAGCGGTGATGGAATATCGTCACTAAGCATGCGCAACCGGTTTCAGTCTCGGGGAAGTTCCGCAAGACAGGCTATTCGGTCTTGGTTAACGCATGGTATCGGCTCGCCTGGGTCCGGTGGGTCCGGCGAGCCTTCGGATCAGTTGCGGCCGCCGTCGATGACGGCGAGATGCGCATAGCGGCGCGCTGTGCGGCCGAACACGGTAGTGGGCATGCCATTGGACGGCGCGGAGGGGGCGAAGGAGACATCGTTGACGACGTGGCTGACGGCCTCGCGGAAGTGATCCTGTTCCTCGGCCATGTCATCCGGCCAAATCAGACGCAGGCCGGTGATGCGCTGCTCGACGACAGGCTGCACGCCCAGCCAGTAGGGCTCGTCGATGGCCGTCATGGCGCCCAGGATACGCGTATGGGTCGAGCCGTTATGGCGCAGCGGCATGAGGATGGTTTCGAAGGTCACCTTGGTGTGCAGGGCCGTCGAGCCCTGGAAGGTGACGAGCGCCACGGCATGATCTTCGGTCACGGCGCGGACAAGCGTTTCCATCGCGTCATTGTCCCGGTCGTGCCAGAGCCCGGAAAACGAGCGTCCCTTGAGCTCCCGGCAATAGGAGGTGCACAGATGCGACCCGGCCAGGCGGAACGAGAATTTATCGCTTTCATCCAGTTCGAGGATGAAAGTATTCGCCAGCGCTTCGCGGATACGGGTAGGGTCGATATCCTTGCGGTCGGGAGCACTCCGGGCCCCTCGAATCGAGTTCCAGTAGTTATAGAGCGTTGTGGTGCTCGTCATCTGCATCGTAAGGACCCGCTAAGCATAGACGGCCGACGCGCTCCCCCTTGGAACGCTGCGCCGCGAATCCCAGAATGGCAAAATGGCGGGCCGATTTCCCGCTTAAACATTAATTAAGGTTAACGCCGGTGTCCCAAATGTGGATAAGGCGAAACAGTGCGGTAATGTGCCGGCGTGAAAGGACCAACCCGATGACAGAACCAGGTCAAGGCCCCGTGGACAGGCCTTCTCCGGTACGCGAGCCGATCTTTCTTCTACCTGGCTCGATTACGGCTCTGGTGGGTGTGCTGGTCGCTGTTCACCTGGCGTCAACCATTGCGCTTAACCCCCAGGGTCTGGCGGATTTCTACGTCTGGTTCGCCTACCAGCCATTGCGTATCCTTCTGGCACAGCAGGATCCGAGCGTCCTCGTGCCGCTGTTGTGGACGCCGTTTTCCCATGCCTTCCTTCACGGCGGCTGGGACCATCTGCTCATCAACGTCGCCTGGCTGGTCATTTTTGCCACGCCCGTGGCGCGCCGCTACGGGGCAGGGCCCATGCTGGCGATCTTCCTGCTCTCGGCGGCCGCCGGGGCGCTCGCCTTCACCCTGACCTCGCTTTACGACGGCGTTTTTCTGATCGGGGCGTCCGGTGGTGTCGCCGGACTGACGGGGGCGGCCATCCGCTTCATCTTCCAGCCGCTCCTGGTCACGCGCCATCCCGAAACCGGAGAGAAAATCGTCCTCGGACGGCGTCTCGCCAGCATCGGAGAGGTTTTTGCCAATCCGTCTTCGCGATTCTTCACGCTGATCTGGCTGGTGCTCAATGCCGCCGTGCCATTGGCACCGCTGTTGATGGGAACGAGCCTCGGCATTGCCTGGCAGGCGCATCTGGGCGGCTTTGTCGCCGGCTTCTTCCTGGTCGCCCTGTTCGAGCGCCGCGCCCGCCGGCAAATGGCCTAGCGGCCGTAAACAGCCTTGGGATCGAACAGCAGGGGCAGGCCGGTGTCTTGCAGGCCGGCCTTGCCCTCTTCCAGGGTCACGCGGCGGTAAAAGCAGCTCTTGCGGCCGGTATGGCAGGCCGCGCCGCGCCCGGTCTGTCGCACGCTCATGACGAGGCAATCCTGGTCGCAGTCGGTGCGAAGCTCGACCACCTGTTGCAATTCGCCCGACGTTTCGCCCTTCTTCCACAAGGACTGGCGCGAGCGCGACCAATAGTGCGCGATGCCTGTCTCGAGCGTCAGCGCCAGGGCCTCGGCGTTCATGTGGGCGACCATCAGCACGTCATTGCTGTCGGCCTCGATGGTCACCACGGTGATCAGCCCCTTGTCGTCGAAACGGGGCGCGAAGACTTCCCCTGCCTCGAGTGCCTGGTGGTCCAGTCCCGCCGGGTCTGCGAACATGATCGTCATTCTGGGTCTTTCCTGTGCGCGGGCTTTCAGAGCCAGCCCTTGCGCTTGAAGAACAGATAGGGAAGCACTGCGAACAGCACCATCAGGCCGATGGCGAAGGGATAACCCAGCACCCAGTCGAGTTCGGGCATGACGGTAAAGTTCATGCCATAGATAGAGGCCACCAGGGTCGGCGGCAGGAACACCACGGCGGCGACAGAGAAGATCTTGATGATCTGGTTCTGCTCGAGGCTGATCAGTCCCAGCGTCGCATCGAGCAGGAAGTTCACCCGGCCGTTCAGCCCCCGGGCATGCTCGACCAGGGATGTGGCGTCACGCTGGATTACCTTGAGCCAGGTCCGGCTCTCCTTGCTGGCCTCGCTCTTGCGGGCCCCCGCGTCGGCGGCCGTATGATAGGCCGTGACCCGGCCTATGCTCACAAGGCTTTCCTGCACCAGGTTGAGCACTTCCGCCTTGCGGCCGATGCGTTCGATCAGCACCTGCAGTTCATGCGCTTTCTTGTTCGCCTTGCGGGCCTTGTTGCGGAAGGCCTCGCGGGAAATAGTGTCGATCTCCGTCCCAACCTGCTCCAACGCGTCGGCCAGGCGATCGACGAGCGCTTCGAGCAGCCCGACCATGACTTCCTCGCCATTGCCAGAGGGTACGTCCCTCAGCTTTGAGGCGCGCATCGTGTAGGTCTTGAAGGGCCTGGGCTCGCACCAGCGCACGGTCACCAGCACGCCTGCCTTGAGAATGAAGGTCACCGGCATCTTGCCGGGATCGTCCGTGTCGAGGTCGGTGAGCGCCGTCACCGTCAGGAATTCGCCGCCATCCTCGAGATAGAGGCGCGAGGACAGCTCGATCTCGGCGACGTCGTGCTGCGAGGGTACGCTGATCTTGAGAGCTGCCTCGACGGCCCCGTTCTCCTCAGGCGTGGGATTGAGGAGATCGACCCAGACAAGATTGGGCAGATCGTCCGCGGCGAAGTCCCGGCGCACGAGGAGTTTGTCGACTGAAGCATAGGCTGTGAGCATGGGCGTCTCCGCCGTTAAGAGCGACCCATCTTAGCTGCTCTGGTGAGTAGAAACTGGCGCGTCAGCGCCGGTTGATCATGGCGAAGAAGCGGTCCTGCTCCACCCGATCTTCGGCGAACACACCGGTAAAGCGGTGCGTGATGGTCATCACGTCATGGGCCTTCACCCCGCGCATGGTCATGCACATGTGTTCGGCTTCGAGCATGACGGCGGCGCCGCGCGGTCCGAGGCTATCGTTGATGGCGTCGATGATCTGCGCCGTCATGGTTTCCTGGGTCTGGAGGCGCCGGGCAAAAACGTCGACCAGGCGGGCCAGCTTGGACAACCCGACTACCCCGTCATGCGGCAGATAGGCGATGTGCGCCTTGCCGTAGAAGGGCACCATGTGGTGCTCGCAATGGGCATAGAAGGGAATGTCGCGCACGAAGACGATGTCGTCATAGCCGCCGACTTCCTTGAAAGTCTTGGCCAGCACCGTCTTGGCGTCCTGCTTATAGCCGCCGAACAGCTCGCCATAGGCCTTGGTGACCCGGGCAGGGGTCTCCAGCAGGCCTTCGCGGGTCGGGTCGTCGCCCGCCCAGGCAATGAGCGTGCGAACGGCCGCTTCGGCCTCTTCGCGCGTCGGACGGCGTGCAGCTTCCTCGCTCATGGGCACAGCGGAAAATGGCTCGGCGCGGACATCCATCTGGCAGGCTCCTAGGGGCGTTGCGATCCAAACTCTTTACGCAGGCGGGACCGATCTGGACCAGTCGAGCAGATTGATTTCCGTGACGCTCTGCTGGCGACACCCTATATAGAAGTCTAGGACGATAGGAACAAGGAACAGATTTTTTTCGATCATGTCTCTGAGCGATCTCTATTCCGACCGGATTCTCGAACTGGCGGGCAATGCGCCACAGCCGGGTCGCCTCATCGCGCCAGATGCCAGCGCGCGCAAGGTTAGCCGGGTTTGCGGCTCGATGATCGAGGTCGATGTCGTCGTCGAAAATGGCGTCATCACCGCCTATGGCCATGATCTGTCCGCCTGTGCGCTGGGCCAGACCAGCGCCGCCATCGTTGCAGAACAGATTGTCGGTACGCCGGTGGCAGACTTCCGAGCCCTGCGCGATACCATGCATGCCATGCTCAAGGCCGATGGTGCGCCGCCGGAAGGCAAGTGGCGTGATTTGCGGTACCTCGAGCCCGTGCGCGATTTTCCGGCGCGTCACACCTCCACGCTCCTCGTCTTTGACGCTGTGGTTGAGGCGCTGGGAAAACTCGAATCGAGTCAGTCGCTTGGTGCATCCGGTTCATGAAGAGAATCATCGCAGCGTTCTGGCAGGCGGTCGATTTCCCCTTCAAGCTGGCCGCAATTTTCCTGATCACGCTCTACCGCTATACCCTCTCAGCCTTTGTCGGACGAACCTGCCGACACTTGCCGACCTGCTCTGAATATACCCGCGATTCCATCTGGCGTTTCGGGTTCTGGCCGGGCGGCTGGATGGGGCTGGCGCGGTTTTGGCGCTGTCGCCCCGGTGGCACCCATGGGTACGATCCGGTGCCGATCGAATTGCCCGAAACAGGCCGTTGGTATCATCCATGGCTCTATGGGCGCTGGAGGTAAGCAAGAAATGCTGAGAGGAAGTTGTCTTTGCGGGGCGGTAGGCTACGAGGTCGAAGACGCCTTTACGGCCGCCTTTTATTGCCATTGCTCAAACTGCCGGCGAGCCACCGGTTCGGCCTTCAAGCCTATGGGCGCCATCCCCTTCGACCGCATCCGCATCGTCACCGGCGAGGCCGATCTCCTGCTTTATGGCGATCCGGAGGGGAGCCGCGATTTCCACTGCGGCAAGTGTGGATCGCTTCTCTATTCCTTCATTGCGGGCAACGGAAACGGCCATGTCACCATGGGCACCCTGATCGACCCGCCCTCGGTCCGCCCTTCGTTTCACATCTTCGTCGGCTCCAAGGCGCCCTGGTACGAGATCAATGACGATTTGCCACAGTTCCCCGAACTGCCGACATGATTGGCAAGTAAAGGCTGGAAATCCCGGCAATTCGTGGTAATCCGTCCACCTCGCGCCCATTCGGAAAGCGCGACAACCCTTTTCTGGAGATCAAAAATGTCAATCAAGGTGACGTTCCCCGATGGTGCAGTGCGCGAATTTCCGCGTGGCACTACCGGCACCGCCATCGTTGATGGCATTTCCAAGAGCCTGGCCAAGAAGACTGTGGCCATGCGCTGGAACGGTGTCCTCTCCGATCTCTCGGACTCGCTCGAAGCCGACGGCAAGCTCGAATTCGTCACGCGCGATTCAGGCTCCAAGGATGCGCTTGAGCTTATCCGCCATGACGCCGCCCACGTTCTCGCCGAGGCCGTGCAGGAGCTCTGGCCCGATACGCAGGTGACCATCGGTCCCGTGATCGAAAACGGCTTCTATTACGATTTCTATCGTCCGGCCGGCCCCTTCACCGAGGATGAGCTGCGCGTCATTGAAAAGAAGATGAGCGAGATCATCGAGCGCGGCGCTGCCTTCACCAAGGAAGTGTGGACGCGCGACCAGGCCAAGGACTTCTTCCGCGCCAAGGGCGAGGAGTTCAAGGTCGAGCTCGTCGACGCCATCCCGGCCGACCAGTCGCTCAAGATGTACAAGCAGGGTCAGTGGATCGACCTCTGCCGCGGCCCGCACATGCGCTCCGTCAAGGATGTCGGTCAGGCCTTCAAGCTGACCAAGGTTGCCGGTGCCTATTGGCGCGGCGACAGCAATCGCGAAGTGCTATCCCGCATCTACGGCACCGCCTTTGCGACAAGGGAAGAGCTCGAAGCCTATCTGACGATGGTTGAAGAGGCCGAAAAGCGCGACCACCGCAAGATCGGTCGCGACCTCGATCTCTTCCACTTCCAGGAGGAAGCGCAGGGCTCGGTGTTCTGGCATCCGCGCGGCTTCGTCATCTACAACCAGATGGAAGCCTATATCCGCCGCCGCCTCAACTCGTCCGGCTATGTCGAGGTCAAGACGCCGCAGCTGATGCACGCCAAATTCTGGGAGCAGTCCGGCCACTGGGGCAAGTACCGCGAGAACATGTTCGTGGTGCCCGACCAGGTGCCGAACACGGAAGATGACGCGCCGATCTTTGAGTCGGGCGCCGACCTTCTCGCGCTCAAGCCGATGAACTGCCCGGCGCACGTGCAGATCTTCAACCAGGGTATCAAGTCCTACCGCGATCTGCCTCTGCGCATGGCCGAATTCGGTTGCTGCCACCGCAACGAGGCCCATGGCGCGCTCCATGGCCTGATGCGCGTGCGCCAGATGACCCAGGACGACGCGCATATCTTCTGCCGCGAAGACCAGATCCAGTCCGAGACCGAGCATTTCGTGCATCTGCTCTATTCGGTCTATGGCCATCTCGGCTTCGAAAACGTCGTCATCAAGCTCGCCACGCGCCCCGAAAAATTCGGTGGCACGATCGAGCGCTGGGATGCCGCCGAAAAGGCCCTGGGCGACGCGCTCCGTGCCACTGGCTATGATTTCGAGATCGCCGAAGGCGAGGGCGCCTTCTACGCGCCAAAACTCGAATTCCACCTCAAGGACGCCATCGGCCGGTCCTGGCAGGTCGGCACGCTGCAGCTCGACTATGTCCTGCCCGAGCGCCTCAACGCCACCTATGTGGCCGAGGACGGTTCGCGCCAATACGCCGTCATGCTGCACCGCGCGATCCTCGGTTCGCTCGAGCGGTTCATCGGCATCCTGATCGAGAACCACGCTGGCAAGATGCCGATGTGGCTGGCCCCGACCCAGGTCGTTGTCGCCACTATCGTCTCGGAAGCCGATGGCTATGCGCAGAAGCTCGTCGACCAGATGCGCGCCGCCGGTATCCGTGCCGAGATCGACACGCGCAACGAGAAGATCAACTACAAGGTCCGCGAACACTCTGTGCAGAAGGTCCCGCTGATGTTCGTCATCGGCAAGCGTGAAGCCGAAGAGGGCACCGTGTCGGTGCGTCGTCTCGGCACTGAAGGTCAGAAGGTCATGCCGGCGATGGAAGCCATCGTCGCGCTGATGGCCGAAGGCACCCCGCCGGACCTCAAGAAGACGGCCGAGGCTGCCTGATGCCGCAGCGTCCGTCCAATCGCGAGATGAAGGCCCTCTTCCATATGGGAGAGGACAAGGCTCTCGGCCCGGATGACTTCAAGGATATCGGCGAAAAGACTTTTGCCGGCATGCTCAAGAAGAAATGGGTCGAAGAGGCCGAAGGCCAGCCCGGAAAATACCGGACGACCGAAAAGGGCCGCATCATCCACGACGAGCAAGTCTATTTCACCGGACGCTGGAAGCGCTGACGGAACAGGTGCACTGACAGCGCCAGGAACTCGAACGGTTCCTCCCCCTTTTTCAGGGGGAGGTTAGGAGGGGGTGTTGATGGCCGAACCAATCATGATCACCCGCTTCGTTTCCATCGATCCCTCCGAGATCGAAGAAACATTCGTCCGGGGCTCGGGGCCGGGCGGGCAGAACGTCAACAAGGTCGCAAGCGCGGTGCAACTGCGCTTCGATCTCGCCAATTCCCCCAGTCTGTCCGAGCCGATGAAGCGGCGCGTCGCGGCGCTTGCCGGCAGCCGCCTGACCAAGGATGGCGTCATCGTCATCACGTCGAACTCCCATCGCGACCAACCGCTCAATCGGGCCGAGGCACAGGCGCGGCTCGTGGCGCTTCTGCGCGAGGGCGCACACCCGCCCAAGCCGCGCATTGCCACGCGCCCGACGCTCGCCTCAAAAAAGCGCCGGCTCGAGGGCAAGACCATTCGTTCCGGCGTCAAGCGCCTGCGCGGCGCCCCGGGCACCGAAGACTGATCATTCCAGAAGGGCCACACCATGAGTCTCAAATTCGGCACCAGCGGCGTCCGCGGCCTCGTCACCGAACTGCGGGGCCAGCCGGCCCGCCGCTATGTCGCCGCCTTCCTCCGCCACCTCCAGGCCTCGGGGCAGATGCAGGCGGGACGCGTGCTCGTCGGCTATGATCTGCGCTCCTCTAGCCCCGATATCGCGCGCGACTGCCTCACCGCCATTGCCGCTGCCGGCTTCACCCCGATCGATTGCGGCGCGGTGGCGACGCCGGCCCTTGCCCTGCGCGCGCTGGACACCAGGGCGGCCGCGGTGATGATCACCGGCAGCCACATCCCTGCCGACCGGAACGGCCTCAAATTCTATACGCCCGACGGCGAAATCAGTAAGGCCGACGAGCAAGGCATTCTCGCCCAGATATCCGACGCCGATATTGCCGAAAACGCCGTCTCCGCCGAGGACGAATTCGCCGTCACCCAAGCGGCCTATCTCAATCGCTGCGTTGCGCTCCTTCCCGAAAATGCCCTCAAGGGGCTGCGCATCGGCGTCTTCGAGCATTCCACCGTCTCGCGCGATCTTCTGGGTCAGGTGCTGCGTGCCCTCGGCGCCGAAACAGTTTCGCTGGGCCGCAGCGATCTGTTCGTGCCGGTCGATACCGAGGCCTTTTCCGACGCGGTGTTTGCCCCGCTCAAGGGCTGGATCACCGAGCACCAGCTCGACGCCATCGTCTCTGCCGACGGTGATGCCGACCGGCCCCTTCTCATGGACGGGGAAGGCAATTTCGTGCGCGGCGATGCGCTGGGCCTGCTTGCGGCGCGCTTCCTCGGCGCCCGCACGGTCGTGACGCCCGTCACCTCAAATTCCGCCATCGAGCGCACCGGCTTCTTTGCCGCCGTTATCCGCACCCGCGTCGGCTCGCCCTTCGTGGTCGCAGGCATGGAAGCGGCGGGCGATAAGGTGGTCGGTTTTGAAGCCAATGGCGGCACTTTTGTCGGCCCCGGTTTCGAGCTCAGCCCACTGCCTACCCGCGACGCCATCCTGCCACTGCTCGCCGCCCTTGGCCTTGCGCAGCAGCAGCAGATTTCAATCGCCCAGCTGGTCCGAAACCTGCCGCTCCAGATTGCGGTGGCGGATCGCCTGCAAGAGGTTCCCAGCGAGCGCAGCGCCGAATTCCTTTCGCGTCTCGAGATCGATCCGGCCTACGCCAGCGCCATCTTCGGGCCAAACGCCATTTCTGGCGTGAACGCCATCGACGGGCTGCAATTCCACCTCGCGAGCGGCGAAACCGTCCACTTCCGCGCCTCCGGCAACGCCCCCGAACTGCGCTGCTATGTCGAGGCCGGCACACCGGAAAAGGCAACGAGCCTGCTCGGCTGGGCCATGGACGTGCTGAAAAAGGCGGTCCGCTGACCCAAGTCGTCGGCGGGGCCACCCCCACCCAACCTCCCCCTGATAGGGGGAGGAGCAGATAGTGGCTCTCGTTTCCGCCACACCACCAGCCCAATCCTTCCCCCTATCAGGGGGAGGTTAGGAGGGGGTACCCACAAGCACCGCCACCTCCAAAAAAAGAGGGCGCCTCGGCGCCCCCTTCAACAACTGGGTCTCGCAAGGCCTCACTTGGCCGAGGCGTCGATATTGACCTTGCCCAGCAGGGTGGTCGGGTCGTCTTCAGCCATCATGAAGTCTTCGAGGCTAAGGCCGGGATCGTCCTTGGCTTCGACACTGATGTTGAGCGATTTGGCTTTTCCGGCGATGAAGCTGCTGAGCGCGGACCCCAGCTTGGCGGCGTCGGCGACGCCCGCCATCATGCCGACGACGGTGCCTTCGGCCAGCCCCGCAAAGACGGGACGCAGCGTCTTCGGATCGACCTTCTGCTCGGCGCTCACCACGGCGAGGACAATGTCCGAGAGGCCGGAATCGACGACGTCGACGCTGAGCGCCTTGACTGCCATGCCCATGCCCGCCGTCATCGCCTCATCCATGTCGAGCGAGAACAAGGCCTCGGTGGCGTTGGCAATGGTTCCCTTGAGCGCGACCGATGCCAGATCGACGCCCGACATCGAGACTTCCTCGACATCGATTGTGTTGGTGTCCGCGTTCCAGGCCGCAGCGATGCGGAAGCCGGCATCGATCGTCGTGATCCCCAGCGCCAGCAATTGCTGGACCTGCTCGTCTTCGGAATCTTCCGGCAGGTCGACGCGGAGGCCCCGTGCCCAGGTGTCGAGCGCGGAGGGGATGCCATTGAGATATTGACCGAGGCTCAGGTCGAATTCGGCGACATCGGCAATGATGCGCTCGCCTTCATTGTCCTGGTCCTCGATATCCATCGAGAGGCCGCTGAACGAGAACCCTTCAAAGGCCGGGATGAGACCGCGCCCATTGGCTTCGAACCAGCTTTCCTCGACCAGTTCGGGAGCTGCCTCGAGAGTGGCGATAACACTGCTGAGATCGAACTGCTTGAGCGTGAAATTCTCCAGCGCCATGGTGCCGTCATCGGCCACGATGCTCAGCCCGTCGAAGGACAGCTGGGGATAGATGCCCGGCGACATGCCCGCCATGGTGATGCCGGCCACCGAAATCGCCAGCGCCTCACCTTCATCGGTGGTGCCGGCGCAATCGAGGCCGTCGAATGTGAATTCGGAGCTTTCGAAGGCAGTCAGGAGGTCGGCATACATCCGCACAAACTTGCCGAGAAGCTCGGGGCTGATATCTTCCGGATTGTCTTCCATGCTCTGGGCGATGGAGATGATCTCGACAAAGGATGTCTCGAACGGACGGCCGCGGACTTCGCCACCGCTGATCGCACCGATATCACAGCTGAATTCGTCCGAGGAGAACGAGCCGCCTCCCACAAGGAAGTCGGTGTAAAGCGTCTGCATTTCGCGCGAAGCGCCGGCGTCGACCAGACCGTAAATGCCCAAAATGGCCGCGAGATTGACGTTTTCCGCCGAAATCGTGCCCATGTCGGCATTCCCTTCAGGCGTCGCAAAACTGGACCCGTTGAGGCGCATCGATGTGGCAACACCATCCGAAACATCTTCCAGCACCAGATTGCTGAGTGTCAGCGTGCCGCGTTCGGTCTCGCCATCGACTTCGACATCGAGCGTCACCGTGATTTCGGGAATGGTGATGCTGGTTGCGTCCAGCTCGGCCAGGGCAGCCGCGTTACCGGCGAGATTGCCGCTCAGTATATCGGTGATGGTGGCTTCGTCCATGCTGGACTGGACCGCCTCCACGCTGGGAATGGTGACCACATAGTCTACCGACGACGCACTGGCCTCTGCGGCTGGTGTCTTGTTTTTCACCTTCTGGGCCAGGGCCGGCGTCGCCGGCAGGGCAACGCTGGCAAGGCAGGCAGCCGCAAGGGCTGCCAGGCTGCGCTTCTTGGTCACGCTCAAGGACATATCTCGCTCCCTATGGTCAACCGGCCAGACTGGTGCATGGCCAGAATCTCTCGATTTCCAGGATTATCCGGCAAATAGATGACAGGCAAATGGGATGCGAGAGGCCGCGGCACAAGCGACCCCTGGCGTGTTTTGCCCAGAAAGGGCGTCAGCCGCCCTGATAGACCGAGGTCAGCACTTCGATCTCGCGGGAGCCACCCGGCACGATTTCCACATCGCGATTGTAGACCTGCTCGCCCTGCTTGGCGAGAACGGTGTAGTCGCCCTCGGCCAGAACCGTAGATGGGAAGGCGCCGCGGTCGCTGAACACGGTTACGCCATCGGCCGTCTTGACCGTCCATTCGACGTCGGCGATGGCCTCTCCGCCGGCTTCTGAAACCAGCTTGAACGAGACTTCGCTGGCCTGATGGAACAATGTCGCGTCGGTCAGTTCTCCAGCCTCGACGCGCAGATCGGCTCGCACCACGGCATTGATCGAGCCGAAATAGGACACGATGTGGTAGGTCCCTGCATTGAGCGTAACGATGTCGTTGGGCGGGACGCCCTCGGCGATGAGGACGCGATTGGCCTCGGTGCCAGCAGTGAAGATATCGAATTTGAGCTGTGTCGCGGGAATCGGAATATCCCCCGTCACGGCCGAATTGAGCCGGAGCGCTCCTGCCTCGAGGTCGATCATCTTTTCATTGTTGCCCGGCGAAATCGTCAGCTGTTCGCTGAGCTGGGCACGGCCATAGGCAACATGCACGACATAGTCGCCCGGGGGCAGGTCGAGCCGCGCGGTGCCCTCGTCGGATTTTGCGACCAGGGGCATTTCCCCGGTGCTGTCCGGCACGGCTTCGAAAACGCGCCAGACCAGGCCGTCGGGGATCGTCTGGCCGTTCTGGGAAATCCGTGCGCTCAGCGTTACCGGTTGCGGCGTGTTGGCGAGGGCCGAGGCCGCCTCCGAGGCTGGCGTCGGCAGGGCGGGCGTGGTCGTTTCGGACGGGGCGGCGTCGCGGTCCGGCCGGGGACGCGGCAGCGGCGGGATCTCCGTGCTCTCCTGGGCGGCCACCATTGCAGCGGGCACGATGGAGGTGAATACGGCACAGGCCAGCGCGGCCGCGACAATCAGGCGTTTGGCTGAGAGCATGAAAATCCCGGGCCATCCTCTAGCGTTGACGGACAGACGCGCCGACTCCTGGAGCCACAGGCGCGAGTAGGGAAAATCTCTGTCACAGACGGCACGGCTTGAAAACCGGTGCGCATTGGGCTCAAAGCTTTTTCCTACAGGTCCCGCCCTACCATCCTATTCGAGCAAGAGCCACACAATGCCCGCCAATCCTGCCCTGCGTGACTATTTTTTGACCCGTCGTTCTGTCGGCCAGGCCTTCCTCACCGAGCCCGCCCCGACGGGAGAGGACCTGGATACCCTGCTTACCATTGCGACGCGCGTGCCCGACCACGGCAAGCTCACCCCCTGGCGGCTGGTGGTCTTCTCGGGAGACGCCCGGGTGGCGGCGGGCGAGAAGCTGGCCAATCTGGTTCAGCAGAGGCGTCCCGATATCGACGAGGCATCGCTCGAAGTCGAGCGTAACCAGTTTCTGCCCGCGCCGCTCGTGATCGGTATTCTCTCGGCCCCGAAAGCGCATCCGAAGATCCCCGAATTCGAGCAATTGATTTCGGCCGGCAATGTCGCGTTCAATCTCGTCCACGGCGCCTACGCACTGGGCTATGCCGCGAACTGGATTACCCGCTGGTATGCACTCGAGCAGGAGGCCTCGGCTTTGCTTGGGGCGCAGCCCGGCGAGCGTTTCGTGGGTTTTGTCCATATTGGCACACCCAAGACAATCATCGAGGACAGGCCGCGGCCTCAGTTGGGTGACATTGTCACATTCTGGCAGCCTTAGGAGGCGTCAAGGTTAACAGTCTGTTAGCGAACTCGGTCCAAAAGTTAACGGAATGTGATTCTGTGCAATTGGGCCGTTCATGGGCGTGCAGCCGATTTCCATCCCGCAAAACCTTGCCTCGGCGCTCACCACGGCCGGCAATCGCAGCGGCGTGGATTTTTCCTATCTGCTGCAGACGGCCATGCGCGAGAGCAGCCTGAACCCCAATGCGCGGGCTTCAACCTCTTCTGCCGTCGGGCTTTTTCAGTTTCTGGAGGGCACTTGGCTGCA